>NZ_JBARVX010000213.1:0-3951 GCF_049646505.1 Microcoleus sp. | reverse complement strand
TCCCAACGGTAACAGGTTGGTCTCTCAGTTTGTCCCTGGATGGTCGCGCCTGCCTACCGGTAGTAGGGATTCCATCCAAACTCTGGCTCAAATCAAAGCCAGCATCCGCAAATTGGGATTTGTAACCGGCGAACCCCTGCTGCTTCCGGCCAATCTGTCCGGCGATAATTCAATTTTCGATTTGCTGTTGCCGGTGATGGTAGAAAGGACAGTTAATGCTTCTACTGTTTGCAAAAATCCTTGCCGTCAAATTGTCGAACTTCGGGTGTACAAGCGGGTGCAGCTTCCCGATCGCGATTCCGATAAAGAGCAGTATTTTCAGTTAGCAAGTTCTGTGAGTTTAGAAGGGCCTGCCGAATCTTTTGTGATTGCTTCTTTGGCTGACTCCCCGTCCGACAATCAAGCCTCCAATCAGTCGCTACCCCTAACAGAACTGCGCCGCTTTGACGGCAAAGCTCCCGCCGAGGGCATTTGGTTTAATGTCAGCGGTAAACTGGTGCGCGGCGACAAGAAAATTCCCTACGGACAAGTCATTCGCTACAACCCCAGCCAAAATCATTTAATCTCGCTGTTGGATTGGGCGAGTGCGGCCGGACAACGGCCGAATTGGCAGCAAATTGTGAAGGGTTCAAATCCGCAATTGGCGATCGACCAAACAGTTGGTTTAGAGCCGCAATTTACCATTTATCAAATTGGCCCGCGCAAATTTGTGCCCAACCCAGTTCAGTTAACACCAATTTCTTTAGAAGAATTTGCCTTCAACGACCAGACTTACAAAAATGGTCTGCGGCTGGCCAACAGCGGGCTGTGGTCTCCGGGATTAAACGTCATGCGTATTGCTAAAGGGAAAGCCGGCAAAAATTGGCCCGCACTCGCCCAAGCTCAGCTAGAGACGATCGAATTTCACGCTAAAATTACTCGCGCCCAGGCGATCGCATCTTGGGCCAGCCCCGGCCAACAAGTGCTCGCAGAACTGATCGACGGCCGCTGGAGCGAAGCTTTGCAAGTATTTGAAGCCGATCAAAGCAACAGTAACGAAATTGCCACAACCCTCAAAAATGACGGCGGGCGGATCATGAACCGCGTAGATACCGCCTTGAGAATCAATGCCGCTGACAGCGATGTCAAGGCTTGGGGCGCTCTGATTGTAGCATCTCAAGACGGAGCTCGCGAAGCGATGAACTGGCTCGACCAGCAATCAGATACCGACAGCGAAACTAGAAGTCGAATTCGGAATTTGGTCAACAAACTTGACGAAGCAGTTTCTCTCGCCCAAACTTTAGAAGACCACAAAAGTCAAATTATGGGTTCTGCTACATTAATTAACAATATCAACCCCGCTGAGTGGCTGGAACCCGAAGCCAAAAGCGAGTTAAAATTGACCCCAGAACAAGTTTGGTATCAGGTACAAGTAGCGAGTTTTTACGACGGCAGCCGCTGGGTAAATCCGCCCTTTGCAGACGTAGAAGCAAGCTCTTTTCCTGCTACTCAAATCAAATGGCTCTGGGGGCGGCTGGGCTTGCAGGCTGACCCCAAAATTAAGATAGAGGTAGCGATGGGTAACGGTCAACAAAGAGTCGCCGTAGGAACGGTGAAAGCAGTGCAGATTCAAGACGGAAGTCTGCGCTTGCTGGCGGCCGTTGACAAGCGATCGTAATCTGGCAAAAAGCATTCATTCAACAGAGAAACAGTCCAGCACACGCTCTCGACACAAAGAAACCGGGTTTTTTTACCATTTCTGCCGATCGCAACAGAAGTATTTCCGTAAAAAAACCCGGTTTCCGATCGTATCAAATCCGGTACTATCCCAAATCTAAAATCCAGTCAAAAATCACAGACACTGCAACCAAAATCCATCTAATTCATCTGCGTCAATCTGCGTTAATCTGCCTGTATCTGCGGTAAAAAAAAGAAAATGTCTAACCGCAGATGACAGTGGATAGACGCCGATTCGCGCCGATACAGAAAAATCAGCAATCATTAGTCATCCCAATGTAAAATCCAGTCAAAAATCACAGACACTGCCACCAAAATCCATCTAATTCATCTGCGTCAATCTGCGTTAATCTGCCTGTATCTGCGGTAAAAAAAAGAAAATGTCTAACCGCAGATGACAGTGGATAGACGCCGATTCGCGCCGATACAGAGAAGAGAGATATGAATAATTCCGATGCTAACAGATTCGATATCACTCGTGCGTCCAAAACTAGGAATAAGGAAAAGGCTTTATGCTCCCCCTTTCCTCTCTCCCGATCCACCCCTTATTAATCTCGGAAAACAATACAGACAACAATTTTCCTAATTCAATTTACATCGCACCCTTTTTAGAGAGCGCTGCAATCATCTGCCGTTTCACCGCTTTCGCCCAAAGCTCAAACTCCACACTGTTGGTGCTGTTAACTTTCACTTCCTCAGCAGGTTGATGTGAGGCTTCCTTCTGTACTGTAGTCTGCATTCTTTTTTTCCTCGTCAAAAATTTGTTAATATGTCGATCGCTAGCGGTTAGCATCATACATCTATTTTATCTACTAACTCCTGCTTTTAGTCACACTAAAGGTATAAATCTTTACCATTAAATGCAGTTAATACATATAACTAATGCAATTTACGAATTCAATATCAAAAATCCTGCAATTATTGCTACATATAGATTTTCCCTGACATTAAGATTTTACAATTTACATGATATGGCACAATCAAACCAATAGTTATGTTAGTAAACTTATTTTTAAATGAATGTATTGGCATATACATCAGAAAAACATTTGATTGAATTCACATAGTCCCGTAAAGCCGATCGCCCGCATGGACGAGTCCCGGTACAATATAATTGCGATCGTCCAAACGCCCATCAACAGCCGCCGCATAAATCTACACGTCAGGATGCTATTGATGAAAGTGCACCCATTCCCTCCGGCGCAGCCAGCAAGCACAAAAACTTAATAGACTTCGGCATTTCTATTGCTTAGTATTTCAGCCGCCAATCTCGCGTCACCTCACAAGCTAACAGCATCCCAATCTCTTTCATCAGTTCGCGAAATTTCCCCGTACTCGTTTAAATTGGCCGCATCAAAGTTAACTTGTGCTGTATCAAAGGACGATCCGATCGATGACAGTAACTTTAGCCATCATTTTTTTTAAAAGTTAATTTTTCTTATTATAATGCTCATTTCCTCGAACTACCGGAAATACAGATAACGTCACTTTTTTCTCGTTCCCCCCTACCATACAGAGCCTTTTTCTACAGATCCAGTGACTGTGATTCCAGAATTCAAGTATCTTTTCTCAGCCCGTAGCGAAGAAATATAATTCGCAGCTCGAAAAATATTCGCTGGCGCAGCGCAGACAAAAAAACCAGATATTTGTTCCCCAAAAAAGCCTAAAAAAAGAGATAAAGATTTTGCATCAAAATCTTCCGGAGGAGACTTCAAAAGAAATGAATCTTAGAAAGTATCAGGACAAAACAGGCATTACTCGATAAATTAATGCCACTCGAAAAAGCTTCAAGCTAGGTAAAAACATCTAGCTTTCAGTCAGAGTATGACAGCCTTTTCAGTAACGGTTTGCCATCTCCTAATTGGAATGGCACAGCCTCAAAATTCCTTGAATTCTTCAGGGTTGTCCTAACAAAAAAACATTAAGGAGAACATCCATGAAGTTTGCAAAACTCTTGCTGGCGACAGCATTAATGACCGCTTCTATCAGTCCCGCCTTGGCAAATCCAGCAGTTCAAATACTAGGAGCCAGCTACGGCGGCAGCGGCTGCCCAGACCGCTCCGCCAGCGTCAGCGTCAGCCCCGACGGTCAAGAACTAACCATCCTATTTGATAAGTTTGCAGCCCAAGGAAATGTCTCAACAGAAAGGCGGAAAAGCTGCAATCTCAGCATTCCCATCAAAGTACCCCAAGGCTTCCAAATTTCAATCTACGATGCCGATTACCGCGGCTACAT
>NZ_JBARVX010000212.1:0-8650 GCF_049646505.1 Microcoleus sp. | reverse complement strand
CGCGCTGGAGAAGCAAATTGGACGATCGCCATTACAGATACAGGCATCGGCATCGCCCCCGAAGATACCCACCGCATTTTTGACCCCTTTTTTCAAGCAGGAGAAGCCCGCAAACAGCAGTATCCCCCCGACAGCACCGGCCTGGGATTAGCCATAGTATCGCGGCTAGTCACGCTTTTACAAGGTCAAATAGAGGTAGTATCAGAAATCGGAGTCGGCTCGACTTTTACCGTGATTCTCCCTTTAGAAGTTAAAACACTTCAAGCAGTAAGCTAAACATTAAGTTCAAATTTTTACAGTCGAAAATCCTATGCCCGCAGCCAACCTTAGCCCTTCCACAACCGCCTTTCCCCTCACCGCCGTAGTCGGGCAAGCAGCAATCAAATTAGCCCTGCTTTTAGCAGCAGTAGATCCCGGATTGGGAGGAGTTGCGATCGCCGGCCGCCGCGGTACCGCAAAATCAGTAATGGCCCGCGCCCTGCATTCCCTACTGCCACCAATTGAAATTGTTAAAGACTCTTTTTGCAACGCCGAACCCGATGAATTTTATCCAGAAGAAATCTCAGAATTATTGCCAGAAAATGGCACCAAAAATGCCAGCAACACAAATACAAATTCCCCAAATACAGAAATAATTTCCGCACCCTTCATTCAAATTCCTTTGGGTGTCACCGAAGACCGACTCTTAGGTTCCGTCGATGTCGAACAATCAGTAAAATTCGGCAAAACCGTATTTCAACCCGGACTCCTGGCCCAAGCAAATAGAGGCGTACTTTACGTAGACGAAATCAACCTGCTCGATGACAACATTTCCAACCAATTGCTAACAGTATTAACCGAAGGGCGGAACCAAATAGAACGCGAAGGCATCAGCTTCCAACACCCTTGCAAACCTCTATTCATTGCCACCTACAACCCCGAAGAAGGGTCGCTCAGAGAACATTTGCTCGATCGCATCGCGATCGTACTTTCCGCCGACGCAGCACTCGAACTAGAAGAAAGAGTCTATGCAGTAGAACAAGCCCTATCCTACTCCAGTTCCCCCCAAGAATTTCTCAACCAATACACCGAAGACACCGACAACCTCAAAACCCAAATCATCCTCGCCAGAGAATGGCTCAAAGATGTCAGCATTAAACGCGAACAAATTGCCTACTTAGTAGAAGAAGCCCTGCGCGGCGGAGTCCAAGGACACCGCGCCGAAATCTTCGCCGTCCGCGTCGCCAAAGCCGCCGCCGCCATCGAAGGACGCACAGAAGTTAACGCCGAAGATTTGCGCCGCGCCGTAGAACTCGTCATCGTACCCCGCGCCACCATCGTCCAAACTCCCCCAGACGAAAACCCACCGCCACCCCCGCCGCCACCGCCACCCCCAGAACAATCGGAACAAGAACAAGAAGAAGAAGAGGAAGAAGAAGACAAAGAAGACCAACCTCCCGAAGAACAAGAAGAAACCAACATTCCCGAAGAATTTCTCTTTGACCCCGAAGGCGTAATTCTCGACCCCGACGTGCTGTTCTTCGCGCAAAACGCCAACCGCCAAGGCAAATCCGGCAGCAGAAGCACCATTTTCTCGGAAGATAGAGGTCGTTACGTCAAGCCAGTATTGCCCAAAGGCCCCGTCCGCCGCATCGCTGTAGATGCGACCCTCAGAGCCGCCGCACCCTACCAAAAAGCCCGCCGCGACAGGAATTCCGCACCCCCCCAACCCCCCCTTGCTAAGGGGGGGCAAGATACCAGTCAATCTCCCAGCAAGGGGGGGCAAGATACAAGTCAATCCCCCCTTAGCAAGGGGGGGCAAGATACCAGTCAATCTCCCAGCAAGGGGGGGCAAGATACAAGTCAACCCCCCCTTACTAAGGGGGGGCAAGGGGGGGTTGAGCGCCGCGTATTTGTGGAACAGGGAGACATTAGGGCGAAGCGCTTGGCCAGAAAAGCTGGGGCTCTAGTGGTATTTGTCGTGGATGCTTCGGGTTCGATGGCCCTCAACCGGATGCAGTCGGCCAAAGGTGCTGTCATGCAGCTACTCACCGAAGCTTATCAAAGCCGCGACCAAGTTGCGCTGATTCCGTTTCGCGGAGAACAAGCAGAAGTATTGCTGCCGCCTACTCGCTCGATAGCCTTGGCCCGCAAGCGTTTGGAACGGCTGCCCTGCGGCGGTGGTTCGCCCCTCGCCCACGGTTTGACGCAGGCGGTGCGCGTGGGAGTCAACGCGCGGCAGTCTGGAGATATCGGTCAAGTGGCGATTGTTGCTATTACTGACGGACGCGGTAATATTCCTTTGGCCCGTTCTTTGGGCGAACCGATTTTAGATGGAGAAAAGCCAGATATTAAGCAGGAATTGTTAGAAATTGCTGCCAAAATTCGCGGCCTGGGAATGCAGTTGCTGGTGATTGACACTGAGAGCAAATTCATTTCGACCGGCTTTGCGAAGGAGTTGGCCAAGACTTCTGGCGGGAAATACTATCATTTGCCGAAAGCTACTGAACAGTCGATCGCAGCTATGACTAAAAATGCTTTGAGGGATGCGATCGGCTAAGGAACGAAAATTTAATAACTTAAACACCTCCTACAGTCTTCTCTCCTGTAAGCTGAGAGCTAAAAGGAGGCAGAGCCTCCGGATCTGCGTTACCAGGCAGAGCCTGGTAACAAGCAATGCCCAATGCCCCATGCCCCATGCCCCATGCCCCATGCCCCATGCCCCATGCCCCATGCCCCATGCCCACCTCATGTTACTGAGCAAGGCTATATAAATTCATCTCTAATCTAAAATCGATCGACTTTCGCTCTCCGGCGAGTCACCACCAAGGAACCCGCAACTAAACCCAACCCTACCACCGTCGAAGGCTCAGGAATTTTTACCGGCAAAGGCGCTCGGTTTACCCTTCCCGGATTCGGGTTCGGAGAAGTTGTACCTTGAGGCGGTTGACCAATCTGAGCCAGCAGCCAACTTTCTGAACCCTGCGATGAAGCAGCGGTAGAAACGGCTCGGACATTACCTGCAAGGGCAGCTTGGCCGCCGGAAATAACGGTTGCACTCAAGAGAATTCCGGCTGCACGCGGCAATAATTTTCGAGCAAAAAAAGTGGACATGAGACATTACCTGTTTGGAATTTTGTCGGTACGAACTACATCTATTCATTAATTGTCTTGGCATTTCCTGTCTGAGCTACCGGGAGCAACTACCGAGCCGATTTTAGTTTTGAGATTTTAGATTGTGGGGGTTCTCTCTCCCTAGTTTCAACTCTTATCGGCAATCAAATCTTGTCGGCAATCAAAAACCTCAAATCCACGGAGGCTCCTCCCTTTAGCATATAGCTTTCAATCCCAAATTGTAAATCCCAATTTCCCAAGAGATTGACCTGTGCTATCGGCGATTCGATCGACCTTGACATTACCCTGCTAATTAAGCTAAAGAATAGCCCTGCGCTGTTGACAATCGTATTAGACAGCGCTACTTCCGGCGCCGCAGCGGAACCGCAAACCCTGTACGCTGTCGATTATAAACAATCTCCTCCTACTTTGGAGCGATTTCGCCCCTTCTTTATCAAATCTTTAAACTCTTCCAGGTTTTGCAAATAAACCGTAAAAGTGTCAAAATATTAAGTAGCAACTCTCAGCTAAAATTAGGTAAATCCTCGTGAGTAACACCAGCAATTTCCGCGAAGCCGTGCGCGAGGCCAAAAACCACGCGCTGGTAGGCCCCAACGTCATCTCCAACGCTCTCCCCTTCGTGGGCGGCGGACTTGTCTTAACTGCTGTCGGTACTTACGGCGGCCTCGGAGTGATTCGCAACTATCCGGCGATCTTTTTTCCCACTTTCATCGGCGCGATCGTCCTAGAATTAGTTTTATTCTTTGTCGCTCGCGGTGTCGCGGAAAAAGGCAACAATAGTACCGCCTTACCCCTCCTGGCAACCTACAGCCTGCTTTCCGGCTACACCCTCAGCGGATTGGTGTTTACAGCCCTCAGATCCGAAGGTGTCGGCATCGGCGGCATCGGTTTTGCAGCCCTAGGCTGCGGCATTACCTTTATAGCCGCCCGCCAAATTGGTTCCAACTTGTCGGAAGAAGACGGCATGGCCATCACCAAAACCATCAGTTTAGGTGTGATTGCTTTGTTAGTCGTCGTTGGCGGTCAATTTCTACTCTCTCTATTTGGAGTCTACACCCCAACCTGGTTAGAAATTGGCATTTCCGGCATCGGCGTGTTTATCTTTGCTGGCGCTGCGATCGTCGATTTTTACATACTACCCCGCAGCTACCGCGACGACCAGTATTTGCCCGCCGCTTTGTCGATGTACTTGACTTACATCAACTTGTTCATCTTCATTCTGCGCCTGATGATTGCTCTCAACAGCCGCGATTAATCTAAACTGTACGCGAACAACCGCGGCTCGATCGAGTCGCGGTTTTTTATTGTCTTGACAGTTTCCGCTCAAATCTGCATTCATCCGCGTTCATCTGCGGTTAAAAAACGTTCTTAGTATTTGTGCAACAACAAGTCAGCAGCAAGTTAAAATTAATATAACACCCCACCACAACTAGGAAAACTCACAGTGGAAGTTCTAGACATCAAGCACGATATCGAAACATTGTCCGATCGACTGGGTACCACCCAGGACTATCTTTGACATCCCCGCACTCACAGCCAAAATTCAAGATTTAGAGCAAATCTGTGCCCAACCAGCATTTTGGGACGACCAGGATAGCGCTCAAGAAACCCTCCAAGAACTCAACAACTTCAAATCTCATTTAGACCAATACCGCAGTTGGCAGACTAGCCTAGAAGACGCTAGAGCTATTTTAGAACTGCTGGAGTTAGACGCAGACGAGTCTTTGTTCCAAGAAGCCTCATCGAGTCTTGCTCAATTAACCCGCGAACTCGACCTGTGGGAACTGCAACAATTGCTATCGGGCCCCTACGACGAAGGCGGCGCAGTCTTGACAATTAACGCCGGGGCGGGCGGCACGGATGCTCAAGATTGGGCCGAAATGCTGCTGCGGATGTACACCCGCTGGGGGGAAAGTCAAGGTTACAAAGTACATTTAATGGAAATTTCCGAGGGAGAGGAAGCAGGTGTTAAATCAGCTTCTTTGGAAATTGTCGGCCGCTACGCTTACGGTTATATGCGATCGGAAAAGGGTACTCACCGTTTGGTCAGAATTTCGCCGTTTAACGCGAATGACAAGCGTCAAACCAGTTTTGCGGGCGTGGAAGTGATGCCGGTGCTCGATCGATCCGTACAATTGGATATCCCAGAAAAAGACTTAGAAATCACAACTTCCCGCGCGGGCGGCAAGGGCGGACAAAACGTTAACAAGGTAGAAACGGCCGTCCGCATCGTTCACCTTCCCACTGGTTTGGCCGTCCGCTGTACCGAAGAACGCAGTCAGTTGCAAAATAAGGAAAAAGCTTTGGCATTACTCAAAGCTAGGCTGTTGGTGATTGCTAAGGAACAGCGGGCTTCGGAAATTGCCGAGATTCGCGGCGACATGGTAGAGGCGGCTTGGGGCCAGCAAATTCGGAATTACGTGTTTCACCCCTATCAAATGGTCAAGGATTTGCGGACTGGAGTGGAAACCACCGCCATCCTAGATGTGATGAATGGCGAATTAGAACCGTTCATTCAAGCTTATCTGCGGCAGGAAAATCAGTTGGTCAATAGTCAGTAGTCAGTAGTCAGTAGTCAATAGTCAGTAGTCAGTAGTCAGTAGTCAATAGTCATTGGTCATTGGTCAGTAGTCAGTAGTCAATAGTCAGTAGTCAGCAGTCAATAGTCAATAGTCATTGGTCATTGGTCATTGGTTAGAAGGAACAGGGAACAGGGAACAGAGAAAAATACTCTCCCCCTCCCCCTCTCTCCCCCTCTCCCCCTCTCCCCCCCCTCTCTCCCTCTCTCCCTCTCTCGCCAACTATCTAGAAGCGCCACAACTTAGCACCGGATTTGGTATAATTTTAAGGTTTTTGGTCGATCGCCCGACATCCAACAGATCGCGCAGCCAGAAACCTTGATATGATAAAACTCGATCTAACAAACACTAAGGAGAAATAATGACCCAAGTTGTAATAGGCGAAAATGAAGGGATTGAGTCAGCCCTGCGACGGTTCAAGCGACAAGTTTCCAAAGCGGGAATTTTTCCCGACATGAGAAAACACCGCCACTTTGAAACCCCCCTCGAAAAGCAGAAGCGCAAAGCTATTGCCAGACGCACTAAGAGACGCTTCCACCGCAACAACAAACCCTAGAAATAGCACTAAATTGATTCGGCAGATATAATGCCTTGCGATTCTAGTACCGCAGCGACTCGGAGAATCACCGCTTCGCTGTAGGGAGCACCGATAATTTGTACCCCCAAAGGCAAAGCGCCGGGCCGCTGTACGGGCACGCAAAGAACGGGTAAGCCTATAAATGATAAGGGTTGGGTGAACAGTCCCAGATTGGGACGCACTAATATTTCTTGTCCGGCGATGACCATTTTCTCGACACCAATTTCAGGGGCAGCAATCGGGGTTGCGGGTGCGAGAATGATATCTGTATATTGGAATATGGCGCGAATTCGATCGCGATACCACTGTCTAAATCTCTGCGCTTGCACGTACCACGTCGCAGGAATCAGGGTTCCAGCCAAAAAACGATCGCGCGTGGCAGGATCGAAGTCTTGAGGGCGCGACTGCAAATTCTGCAAATGCAAGTTTCCCCCCTCGCAAGCGGTAATGATAAACGCCGCAGCCCTGGCGCGATCGGATTCCGGTATGCTAACAGTTTCAAGCCCCCCGATTTTTTTTGAGGGGTTTGTTCCTGCTTTTTTTTGCTCTATACCACAATTTAAGATATTTGTCAAGGCATTTGCAACTATTTCTACAGCATCCATTGCTTCCGGTTCGGCCCCTGTAGCGAAATACCCGTCAGCAACAGCAATTCGCAATCCTGCGATACCTTGATTTAACTGTGGCGAACAAAGTTCTGGCGGGCGCTGGGTGCAAACTGGGTCGCGAGAATCAGGGCCTTGCATAATATCGTACAGCAGCGCGATGTCTCGGATCGATCGCCCAAACGGCCCCACACAATCCAAACTACTCGAAAACAAATAAGCGCCAGCCCTTGACAAACGACCGTAAGTAGGCTTAAATCCAAAAACACCGCACAAAGCAGCGGGCACGCGGATGGAACCGTTTGTATCCGAACCGAGGGTGATGGGTACTAAACCCGCAGCCACAGCAGCAGCCGAACCGCCGCTGGAACCGCCAGCGATGCGCGCAGTATCGCGGGGATTGCGCGTGGGCCCGTAGTGACTGTTTTCCGTAACGAAACCGTAGGCGTACTCATCCATGTTGAGCGTGCCTACGAGCACGGCACCGGCTTGTTTTAGTCGAGCGACCACCCCCGCGTCCTGGGTAGCGGTCGGATTGTCAGCGTTGATTTTTGAGCCTGCTAGGGTAGTAATTCCGCTGATGTCGAAGAGGTTTTTGACAGCGAAGGGAACGCCTGCTAAAAAGCCTGGGTTTTCGTTATTTGCGATCGAATTATCTATTTTTTTGGCATCTGCAAGCGCGCGATCGACCATTACATTAGTAAAACAGTTAAAAGCTCGATCGGCAACAGCAATCCGTTCCAAAGCAGCACTTACCGCCGCTGTAGCCGTAACCTTACCAGATTTAACCGCCGCTGCCGTAGCAACCGCATCAGCCTTCTCTAAAAAACATCTGCGTTCATCCGCGTTCATCTGCCCTCATCTGCGGTTAAAAAAACTAAGGTTCAAACACCGGCGCGACTTCTACTTCTGGGGGTAAAGGAAATTCAACAACCAGTCGGGCGATCGCAGCTATCCTCTCGAAGTTTACCACAACACCCGGCCGATGTTCTGGGTCTAACGGTAAGTTTATCAGTTCGGCGGTGCGATCGACATATTCTTCTATATTTACCATTTTTTATTTTTCCTGAGAAGTGTAGCGGTGTGCGATCGACTATTGTATTGTAATGGCGATCGGGCTGTCAGTTGTTATTGCTCAGTTTTTTGTATTCCTCAGATTGCCTGATATCATCTAGAGGCGATTTGTGTTCTAGTGGTTCATCAGGACAAAACTTTATAGATGTCTGCGTTTCCCCAGACTTAAAATTTTTATTAACTTCGATTTGAACCTTTCCTTTTTGCCAACCCTTGGAACCAATTTTGAGAACTTGACAATTGATTCCTTCCTTACGGGAGTTCCAGTTTATATCGCCTCCAGAAATTATTGTTCCTTCGTTAATCTGCAAATCACTCATCAAACTACTTATTGACCGATGGTAAGATTCAGTTACTACATAATATTTATTAAAACTTTCACCAAACTTGAGACTGAGTAACTGTTTAAACCTACCCACCGTAAAAGTATCTTGACCTAGTAATACAACATCATTATCATCGTCTAGTGTATCGTATTTTTGGCGATCCAAATTTTCATTCATTTGTTTTACCCAATTATCTGTTTTATTTAAGTTTATTTGAATGTAGACGAGTCGAGTTAGTAAAAATTAATTTCCCAACTCAAACACTGACAGTTTCCCGCAACTTCTCAACCGCAACATCCAGCGGAGGCAAAGTAAAATCCTCAGCATCCATCAATTCCTTAACCTTATCAAAAATCTCAACCTCCGCCTCCTCCT
>NZ_JBARVX010000211.1:0-9293 GCF_049646505.1 Microcoleus sp. | reverse complement strand
ATACTAACTTTAAAGGACTGTTAGATAAAATTGCAAAATTGTGCGAAAAATTACCAGTCCCGGTAATTGCTAAAGAAGTTGGCAACGGTATTTCAGGAAAGATGGCCGAGAAATTGCTCGCCGCCGGAGTAAGCGCGATCGACATTGCCGGAGCCGGAGGCACTTCTTGGGCGAAAATAGAAGGACAGCGAGCCACAGATAGCAAGCAGCGCCGGTTGGGTGCAACCTTTGCAGACTGGGGAATCCCGACAGCCGAGTGCGTTGTCAGCACCCGCGCCGCAGCGCCGGATGTTCCCCTGATTGCCTCTGGAGGCTTGCAAAACGGGTTGGATGCAGCCAAGGCGATCGCCCTCGGCGCGGATGTTGCAGGGCTGGCGCGGCCGTTTCTGGAAGCAGCAGCGCAATCGGAATCAGTCGCAGCCCTCCTCGCTGAGGTTTTAATTGCAGAGATTGCCACCGTGATGTTTTGTACGGGCTGCGCTAATTTGGATGAATTGAAACATTCTGGGGTTTTGGAAAGGCTAAGATAGAATGATGTCAGTTGGTCGTTGGCAGTTGGCAGTTGGCAGTTGGCAGTTGGCAGTTGGCAGTTGGCAGTTGGCAGTTGGCAGTTGTTAGTTGGTAGGGGCGGTGCCCCCGTGCCCGCCCTCAGTTGTTAGTCGTTAGTTGGCAGTTGTTAGTCGTTAGTTGGTAGGAACTAACTAATAACCAATAACCAATAACCAATAACCAATAACCAATAACCAATAACCAATAACCAATAACCAATAACCAATAACCAATTATCTAAATGAAAGATTTCCTCAAATATACTTGTGCAAGTTTGCTGGGAACCTTCCTCGGACTGTTGCTTCTCGGCGGCGTCGGATTGGGAGGGCTGGTACTGCTAATTGCTGTCGCGGCATCGTCGTCAAAAGATTCAGGCCCGCAAGTTAAAGATAAGTCTGTAATGGTATTAGACCTTTCTTTAAATATCACTGATAGCAAACCGAACCGCAGCACGAGCGCCGCAATTCAAGGAGTGCTTTCGGACGATTCCGGCGATGCAGTGACGCTGCGGACTGTTTTAGACGCGATCGACTCTGCGAAAAAAGACCCGAAAATCGTGGGAATTTATCTCGAAGGCAGTTCGGATTCCAGCAGCAGCGGGTTTGCTAATCTTAAAGAAGTTCGATCGGCCCTGCAGCGTTTCCGAGATGCCAAAAAACCCATTATTGCTTACGAAATGGACTGGAACGAGCGAGATTATTACCTCGGTTCCGTTGCTAACACAATCGCAGTCAATCCTTACGGCTCTCTAACACTCAACGGTTTTAGCAGTCAAACAATGTTTTGGACTGGTGCTTTGGAGAAATACGGCGTGGGAGTGCAAGTGACTCGCGCCGGCAAATACAAGTCAGCCGTCGAACCGTTTTTGCTCAAAAAAATGAGTCCAGAAAATCGCCAGCAAACTCAAAAATTGCTCGGAGATATTTGGGGAGAATATCTAAAAACTGTCGGCCCAAACCGCAAATTGACTGTGCCGCAACTGCAAGCGGTGGCAGATAATGGCGGAACTTTGATGGCTGACGAAGCTCTCAAAAGCAAGTTAGTTGATAAAGTTGTATATTTCGATCAAATTGCGGCGGAACTCAAAAAACTGACAGGAACTGACGCAGAAGATAAATCTTTCAAGCAAATTAGCTTGAAAAACTACGCGAGAGTTGCTGAGAGTAAAAACTCAACTCGCGCTGACAATAAAAACCAGATTGCTGTGCTTTACGCTGAGGGTGAGATTGTAGACGGGGAAGGCGGCCCGACTCAAGTAGGGGGCGATCGCATTGCTAGAGAATTGCGGAAAATCCGACAAGATGACGGCGTAAAAGCAGTAGTTTTGCGCGTCAACAGTCCCGGAGGCAGCGCCTCGGCGGCGGAAGTTATCGGGCGCGAAGTCGCGCTGACGGGCAAAAATAAGCCTGTTATCGTGTCGATGGGCAATTTAGCAGCTTCCGGCGGCTATTGGATTTCGATGGGTTCGAGCAAAATTTTTGCCGAAGCGAGTACGATTACCGGCTCGATTGGCGTGTTTGGAATGCTGCTCAATGTGGAAAAGTTGGCGGATAACAACGGCGTGAGTTGGGATGTGGTGAAAACCGCCCGCTTTGCCGATGCTAACACGGTTTCCCGCCCGAAAACTCCTCAAGAATTGGCGAATATTCAAAGAATAGTCGATCGCATTTACGATCGATTTATCACCAAAGTCGCCGACTCCCGCAAACTGCCAAAAAACAAAGTGCAAGAAATTGCTCAAGGCAGAGTTTGGTCTGGTACCGCCGCGAAACAGTTGGGTTTAGTCGATGAAATTGGCGGTTTAGAAGACGCTATCAAAGCCGCGGCGAAGCAAGCTAAACTAGGCGACAACTGGCAGTTGGAAGAATATCCCAAAAGCCGCACTTTGGAGGAGCGAATTTTGGAAAGACTTTCAGGTATTCACGTTTTGAAACCAGCCGCCCAACTCGACCCGCTGACTGCTGAAGTTAAGAAAATGCAGGATGAATTGGCTGTTGTCAAGTCAATGAACGACCCGCAAGGCGTTTACGTTCGCTTGCCTTTCAACTTGCGGATTGATTAATACCAATTTCCTAAAGTTATGGTACTACCGAAAGTTTGACTCCCCCCCTTTATAAGGGGGGGTTGGGGGGGGGTAGATATGTAGCGCTATTTTATCAATTTGGTATAATATCAATTCCTCTCTTCATCGTCCTGTATTCATTTCTCTCTGACCTCTCTGTGTTCTCTGTGTTCTAGCGCCGGTTAAATCATTCCGATGCAACCGGAAACGATATAACTTGATTTTTCAGTTGGCTTGGCGCTGACTTCCTCTGTACAGCAGCGCTTTCAACGGCAGATTCCGATCTGAAAAACCCGGTTTCTCGAAGAAACCGGGTTTGTGAATACCCTAAAAATCTGCAGAGTCTGAATTGATAATATTTGTTATGCAGCACGCTGAGTTAACAATCCCCAGATGAAAAGTACCACGATCGCACCGATGACTGCAAAAGCTATACTGGGTAGAGTCAATGCTCCTAATGACGCTCCCCCGCTAGTCCCCACAATGAGTTGACCTAGATAACCTCCGACTAGCGCGCCCACAATTCCTAAACCTGTGGTTGCCAGAAAACCGCCACCTTGGTGACCCGGATAAATGGCTTTGGCGATCGCACCGGCAATCAATCCTAAAACGACCCAAGCAATAATTCCCATTTCTTTTTCTCCTGAATGCTTAACTTATTTTCTGCCTTGTCTTATGTTCTAAGAATAACAACCGACATCGGGCCCTTACCTCTACCGTAAGGAAGAATCGAAAGTGGTAGGATTTCTGATGAATCCTCGGAATTTAAAGATTGGTAATGTGTCAAAAGAGTTAACCCAATTATTTTCGCGAATAAAGATACTTAGACTTCCAGCCAAAGGGAAATAGTCTGATTTGATATTGGGGCTTTGAAGATTTGAGCTGGGAAATGGAAATGACGGATGACTGATGGCGCGGGCAGTACGGGCTTGCAGCAGGATTATTTTTTAAGTTGGTATGGGAGCATATTTTCTGGGAATTTTTGTGTTTTACTGGTAAAAAAAATTACAATGATTCTGTGAAATTAGGAAAGTTGGCGCGCGATGGATCTGACACTGTGTACGATCGTGAAAAATGAAGAGACAACGCTGTCGCGGACTTTGGACAGCGTTAAGGGTGTTGTTGACGAAATGGTGGTGCTGGATACGGGATCGGGCGATCGCACCCGTGAAATTGCCCGCGAATCCGGCGCGAGGGTTTATGACTTTGAATGGTGCGACGACTTCGCAGCAGCCCGCAACGAGTCTCTCAAGCACGCCCGGGGCGACTGGATTTTGGTTTTGGATGCCGATGAGGTTTTGGTACCGGAGATTGTACCTCTTCTCAAGCAGGCCATTAAGAGCGATCGGCTGCTGCTAATCAATCTCGTCCGCCAAGAAATCGGTGCATCTCAATCTCCCTATTCCCTCGTCTCCCGCTTGTTTCGCAACCGCCCCGACATCCGCTTTTCTCGCCCGTACCACGCAATGGTAGACGACAGCGCGGCTGAGATTTTGCAGAGAGAACCAAATTGGCAAATAGCTTCTCTCCCCGATGTAGCGATTTACCACTCTGGCTATCACAAAGATGCGATCGCCGCAAAAAGTAAATTCCAAAAAGCTCAAGCAGCAATGGAACGCTATATAGCTTATTATCCCAACGATGCTTATGCTTGCAGCAAATTGGGCGCGCTTTATGTAGAAAGCGGGCAAATTGGGCGGGGAATTAATTTATTAACCAGAGGCTTGACGAATGCCGCAATAGATGATTCTATTGTTTATGAACTCAACTATCATTTAGGCATTGCCTACCGCCAGCAGCAGCAGTTTGTTAAAGCCAAAGAACACTATCAAGCGGCAATTAATACGAAGGTTTTCCCGGCGCTGAAGTTGGGTGCTTACAATAATTTGGGTAATTTGCTCAAAGATGAAGGAGATTTGCCGGCAGCAGAAAAAGCTTACAAAGCAGCCTTAAAAATAGACCCCAATTTTGCCGCAGGTCACTACAATTTGGGACTGACGCTGAAAGCAGCCGGAAATTTAGCAGATGCGATCGCCTATTACCGACAAGCCATTAAAATCGCTCCCGAACACGCCGAAGCTCATCAAAACTTGGCAGTAGCGCTGCTGAAAATTGGCAAAATGCCAGAGAGTTTAGCAGAATTCAAAAGAGCGATCGCCCTTCACGAACACCGCCGCCCGTTTGAAGCAGAGCGCCTGCGCCGGGGACTGCAAGAAATGGGCTTGATTTAAGCTGGCATATCTACTTTATTAACCAATGATATTCCCGATCGGGCACAGGACTAATGACTAATGACTAATGACTAATGACTGATGACTAATGACAACTAAGAGGGCGGGCCCGCACCATCCACCGCCCCTACTGACTAATGACTAATGACTAATGACTAATGACTGATGACTGATGACTGATGACTGATGACTAATGACTAATGACTAATGACTGATGACTGATGACTAATGACTGATGACTGATGACTAATGACTAATGACTAATGACTAATGACTAATGACTAATGACTAATGACTAACCAGCAAAATCAAGCAATTATCTCCACTTTGCCGCTGTCCAAATCGTAGCGCCCCCCAACAACTTTCAGCTTGCCCGCTTTCACAGCTTCAGCCAAAATAGGCGACGAAGATGTTAACTTCTTGACATTCATTTTCACATTAGCTCTGACTGCATTATCCCACGCATCGCCTTTGTCACCTTTTGTGCTATCAACTGCCGGTTTAATCGCCGCCACCAAAGTCCCAATGTGACCCGGCACAGCCTTCCCATCTAAAGCAGCTTTCACCGCACCGCAGCGTTCGTGACCCAAAATTACTAATAGCGGAACCCCTAATTCTACTACCGCATATTCCATGTTTCCCAAAACCCCATCGTCGAGAAAATTTCCAGCTACTCGGATATCAAATAAATCCCCTAATCCTTGGTCGAAAATAATTTCGGGAGCAACCCGCGAATCCGAACAAGCAAGAATGGTTGCAAACGGATGCTGACCATCTGCTACTTCGACAATTCGCGATCGGGCTTGGTCTGGAAAAGTCCGTTTTTGCTGAATGTAGCGTTGATTCCCCTCCATCAATTTCTTGAGAGCACCCTCGGGACTAATGTCAGAGATGGTCTCTGCTTTTGCCCCCTCGGCTGGTAAAAGCGCTGGTGCAATGCTGGCGGCCAGCATCCCTGCACCAGCCCTCAACATTAAATTGCGTCGCGAAATTATGCTTGTTTTTTCGCTTTCATTCATTGCTGGCAACTCGGTTCAATTTTTTGTATTTTAGTCTAAGACGCACCCCAACAAAGAAACCGGGCTTTTGAACTCTCCCAAGAGGGTTTTCAACAAATATTTTGGTCAAAAACTCGGTTTTTTGGTCGCCCTTGTGTCCGAGACTATATTCTCTACCATAATATTTTTACCGCAAAATCGACCGTAATTATTTGATTTTTCTTTACAAACAGCTCTGGCAGAATTTACAATTCAAAAAAGCTGCCCTTTTTTATTTCATAAAGTCAATAGCAGTCATCGTTCTGTCGGCAGAGGATGCTATAGTGTATCTAAAAAGACAATTATTTATAAATGAATCGAAATGTCTTACGTTGCCAGCATTCATATCTATCCGGTCAAGTCCCTTGGTGGCATAGCAGTCAGTCAAGCCACTATTCTGGCTAGCGGAGCTCTAGAAGGCGATCGAACTTTTGCAATCTGCGACGCAGCAGGAGAATTTATTAACGCTAAACGCAACAGCGGCATCAATTTTCTGCGCTTCTCATTTGACATCAAAAAAAGAATTGCCGGCCTAAAAATTAAAGACACCGAACAAGAAATCTTTTTTCATATAGATAGAGAACGCCCGGAAATAGAATATTGGTTGAGTAGCTACTTCGGTTTCCCCGTCAAATTAATTGAAAACTTGCTGACAGGCTTTCCCGAAAATACCGCAGCACCGGGGCCGAGCATTATCGGTACCCAAACAATTGCCGAAGCTGCATCTTGGTTTCCGAGAGTTTGTGTTAACGAAATGCGGCATCGCTTGCGAGCTAATATTGAAATAGGAGATGTCCCCGGTTTTTGGGAAGACAGACTTTTCCCAGAAGCCGATAAATTTGTCAGGCTTAAAATAGGGACAATAATATTTGAAGCAATTAATCCCCGTGGGCCCTGTCTCCTATCGACGCAAAATTCTGCTGCCAAAAAAGCTTATCCAAATTTTAAAAATGCACTAATAGCCAAGCACAAAGAAATCAGGCCTGACTTGGTAAAACAAGGAGGTTTAAATCACTTTAGTCGGCTGATAGTTAACACGCGAGTGTCACCCCAAGCAACCGGAAAAATAGTACGCATAGGAGATGAAGTTCAAATCGTCAGCGTTACCAAAACCCTATTTAATACCATTCCTGATTAATTGTACCCCACGAGTCTGATTAATCCGGCGGCAGCTCCAAACTAAGCTGACCCAACACGCCAGTTCTAAAATCATTCAACATCTGCCGCGCCGTTCGTTCGACATCTCCTTTATACCTATCTTTTGCTACCTCGTGCAAATAATCTTCACCGTTACTAGATGCTATATCTACTTTATACCTGGATTTTAAACCAGATAATGATATCAAAGAGTCATCAGTTGCCTCAAGCTTTAGGAGCAAATCTATCATAGCCGCGGCTACTACCTGATTGTCGTAAGCTGCTTCGCCAATATCTTCGCAAATAGCTAATTTTAGAGCATTTTCTTGATTGTTAATGCGGGTGGGAATCACTCCGGGAGCGTCCAACAACTCAATTTCGTCCGAAATCCGAATCCATCGGAGCGATCGAGTAACTCCAGCTCTGCGGGCACTGTCTACCACTCTCCGCCCTAACAGCCGATTAATTAAAGCAGATTTTCCGACATTTGGAAAGCCCATTACCACAGCCCGGACAGGACGGGGCAGCATACCCCGATCGAACCTGCGTTTATTTAGCTGCACCCCAGCCTCCTGGACAGCATCGGAAACATCGTGTACTCCTTGCCCGTGTTCGGCATTGGTAAAATAGGCGGTTTCTCCCTGGGACTCAAACCATGTTTCCCACGCCTCGCGGGTTCGAGGCGCAATCATATCCATGCGGTTGACCACCAATACTCGCGCCTTACCGCCCACCCAGCTAGGCATTTGGGGGTGGTAAGTCGCCAATGGAATGCGGGCATCTCTGACTTCGAGCACCACATCTACTCGCTTTAGCTGTTCTTTTAATGCCCGTTCAGCTTTGGCAATGTGACCCGGATACCAGTGAATTTTCATAATACGAAGGAAGAAGGAAGAAGGAAGAGGGAAGAAGGAAGAGGGAAGAGGGAAGAGGGAAGAAGGAAGGGGCTTATTACATAAATCTTTGATCGAGCCAGTCAACCGTAGATGAAAGGCAGATAAATGTAGATAATTTCCTCATTGAAAAGCGACTTTTACAATAAATCTAAGGAATAAATAAGAAGGAACTAACCACAGAGGGCGCAGAGAGCGCAGAGAGCAGAAAGCAGAGGGAAGAAGGAAGAAATCAGGAAAATGGAAAAGGGATCAAGAAAAATGCAATAAGCAATAAGAAAGAGTTGTCTTACTTCTTACTTCTTCCTTCTTCCTTCTTCCCTCTTCCTTCTGTTAAGGCACAATCAAAACTGCACAAGGAGACAGATTGATCACCCGATTGGTAACGCTGTCAGACGCCCCATCATCGGTTAAACCCATGCCGCGACAGCCCATCACAATCAAATCAGCGCCAATTTCGTCAGCCACATCACAAATCGTGAACGGCGGTTTGCCTTCTCGTTCAATGATTTCAGCTTCAATTCCCTGCTGGGAAAACATCGATTGGGCCTCAGAAAGCAGCTTGGCGACTGCTTCGGGCGAACTCATCACCTCTGGCGGCGCGTCGCCCTCCTCGGCTGGGGGCTCGACTACCGACAGAATAACTAAACGAGAAGCGTAGGTTTTCACAATATTGACAACCTTTTCCGCAGCTTCGCGGGCTTCTCGGCTTTGATCTACAGGAAATAAGACAGTCTTGAACATAGTTCGCATTTCCCGGACACGGACTCCGATAAAATGTTTACGTTGAGCCAAATCAGTGCCGTTTGTTTCATCTTCCGTTTTGTGTGCGGGCGCGGTTGAATGCGTCCGAGGCCCCAAGTGCAAGTGACGAGTGCCACCATTTCAACGGAATTAGACAAAAACACAAATATCTAGGAGGTTAATCCTGTGACAAAAAAAACTGTAGCAAATTTATCAGCATCAGACTTATCGGGCAAACGGGTATTGGTGCGGGCGGACTTTAACGTGCCGCTCGACAACGGCAATATCACTGATGATACTCGCATCCGGGCTGCTCTGCCGACTATTCAGGATTTAGCGTCCAAGGGCGCTAAGGTCATTTTGTGCAGTCACTTCGGGCGTCCCAAGGGTGTGACGGAGAAGTTGCGCTTGACTCCGGTTGCTAAGCGGCTGTCGGAATTGTTGGGGAAAGAGGTCAAAAAGACTGACGACTGCATCGGCGATGAAGTGGCTGCTACTGTGGCGGCGATGGCTGATGGCGATGTGGTTTTGCTGGAAAATGTCCGCTTCTATCCCGAAGAAGAAGCAAATGACCCGGAATTTGCCAAGAAGTTAGCTTCTGTGGCCGATTTGTATGTCAATGATGCTTTTGGTACGGCTC
>NZ_JBARVX010000210.1:0-1589 GCF_049646505.1 Microcoleus sp. | reverse complement strand
GTGCCGATCGCCATTGTATCTCTCGGTGCGAGCCGCGACCAAACTATTATTGTCGAAGACCCCATTCACGGCCCAAAGCGGGGATTGTTGTCCGTTGATGGTACGCCAGCCTGATGTTGCCTTTATTAAAATACATTGTGGGTATCAACAAATCATACTCAAAGCTTTTGGCAATCTCGCCGCTACCTACTTAGTTTAAGGTTCCAGCAGATTTAGTGCACTTGACCCACGGCGAGGTCAAATGTATCCTTATTTACAGGGAGTCAAGTAAATGACTGACGAGGATGAACTGATAGCACGGCTAGAAGTTCACAGAGATATGATTGGATGGCTTATAATGGAATTAAGCAAAGAAGGAATACAAGCCAAAAGAACAACCGGAAATAATCCCAAAGGTGATATTTTGATAGTCAACCATCAGGATGTTCCGCGAGTTAAACAGTTACTCCGCAATTGGCAAATAGAATTCAATAATTAATTTATAAAAACAATAACAATAATGAATGAACCGCATATTGAAATCAAAGCCTGGAAAAATAAAAAAATAGATTCCACAAAAGCTAAGGAAATATGTCAAAAAAGAACTGTAATTGGAGTTATTACCACAGGGGGAATTACTAAACCAGCTAAGGTTGTATTCGACAAAGCAGATGTAGCTTGGGTAGAAAATTTTCCAGAGAGTAAGTTGTTGAATCAGGAAGGTCAGGAGGAAAGCTAATGTTAGACATGATTTTTTATGCCTTCAAAACTAATCAGCCACCCCACTATGTCGGAATGTCTGAAGACTTTTATGGGTGGTTGGCAAAATCAGAATTTTCCAAAATTGGCAAATCTGTCCCCAGAAATATTTTGATAGATGAAGAAGAGGAGAAGCTACCTGTAGTTGAGTTAGATCGAGATATTCGCCAGAAGCTCAGAAATTTTTTCAGAGATGCAATTATCTGCGAAAGCGATACTGTCCTCACTAAGCTGGGAGATTCCCCTCTCAAAGAAGAATATCAAGCAGCAACCTACCGTTTGAGGAAATTGCTGGACTTGCTAAAATGTGTTGAAAATCAAGATTATCAGTATCTTCAGCGAGTCCTTTGACAAGCGAATTTCAAAGGTGATACCCGCCACGTGATTTATCCGTGGAATCAATCCAAAATCTAAAATCCTCAATCCCCCGAATTTATCCGTGGGGTCGCCTCCAAAATCTAAAATCTAAAATCGAACGAGTTTCTAGATGTTTAGTAGCAGGAGTAATCCCCATGTTTGACATCAGTTTTTATTCAGCCAATGGTGAACCGTCCGATAGTGTAAGAATAACAGCAGCTACTTACGAGTGGTTAGCAAAATCAGCATTTTCAAAAATAGGTGGCGAATCAATCGAAACCCAAATTTACCTAGATGAAGAAAATGTAATTCTGCCTTTAGTTGAATTAAATCAAGATATTCGCTCCTCAGTTCAAGAAAATTTTCAGCGAAGCAATCATCAGTGAAAGCGATGCAGTTCTTACTAAACTAGGAGATAGCCCTTCCAAAGAAGAGTATCAATTAGGAACGTACCGTCTGAGAAAAATGCTGGAATTGCTGAAGTGTGTGGAAAA
>NZ_JBARVX010000209.1:0-4087 GCF_049646505.1 Microcoleus sp. | reverse complement strand
ACCAGACTTGATATTAAAGCGATCGATAAACGCGATAGTTAATTTCGGGGAAGATGTTGTCAATCTCTTCGACCTTCTCCAACCAACCGGCATCGACTTTGCCTTCTTTCACTTCATCGTACAGCTTGTGAAAGCGCATTAAGTGCGATCGAGTCCGCCGCACCGCATAGGGAACCATCGTCCCAGTCCGCATGATAAACGCCCAGTCAGACGATTGAGCTAACAGCACTTCCCGCGCGGCCTGGTTCAAAGCCCGAAACTGCAATTCGTCCTCCGGTTCCATACTTCCCAACTCAATCATCCGTTCCGCAGCTTTGTGCAAGTGCGGGTAAATCCAAGCATTGGTATCGTTGAGCCAATACTCGTGGAAACCCCGGAAACCCCAGCTAGACTGCGACGGGCGGCAAACTTGCTGATTCGGATTTTCCTGCAAATAATCCGCTAAATGCGTCATTTCGTAGGTATTTTGGTCGTACCAACTCTTGCGGAACAAGTAATCTAAGAACCAAGGCCCTTCGTACCACCAGTGACCGAAAAGTTCCGCGTCGTAAGGCGAAACGATAATAGGGGGGCGCTGCATGATGCCGTGGAGGTGTTCGACTTGCCGCTCGCGGTTGAAAGCAAAGTTGCTGGCGTGTTCGGCTGTTTTTTCCCGCGCCCAGTACGGATCGTATAACTGTTTGTCGCCTAAACCCAATCCGCGACCGGTGATTTTGTGATACTTAATCCCGGTGTTTTTGCGCTGGCCGTTGGGCATGATGTAGGGTTTGATGTAGTCGTATTCGGCTTCCCAACCCAAATCTTTGTAGAATTCCCGGTATTCGGCCGCGCCGGGGTAGCCGACTTCGGAAGACCAAACCTGCTGCGACGATTCGTGATCTCGGCCGAAGGCTGCTACTCCGCATTCGGTGAAAATTGGCGCGTAGCTGCCGTAGCGGGGACGGGGGCGGGCGTAGAGAATGCCGTGACCGTCTGTGAGGAAGTAGCGGAGACCGGCATCGGCTAACATCCTCTCTAAGCCTTCGTAATAGGCGCATTCGGGCAGCCAAATACCTTTTGGTCGGCGCCCGAAGTTTTGTTCGTAGCTTTCGCAGGCTACTTGTATTTGCGCCCAAACTGCCTCTGGGTACATTTTCATCAGCGGTAAGTAGCCGTGGGTGGCCCCGCAGGTCATGATTTCGAGGTTGTTGCTGTCTTGGAATTTTTTGAAGGCTTTGACTAAATCTCGATCGCACTTTTCCCAATAATTGCGGACTTGACAGAAGTGGGCGGCGTAATGTTCGGCTAAATATCGGAGATGACCGCTGCCGCTGTGGTGTTCGATTTCGAGTTCGGCTAGTTCTTGGAGTTTAGCTAAGTGGTCGTCGAAGCGGTCTTGCAGCAAGGGGTCGCGCAGCATCGCCACCAAGGGCGGTGTCATGCTCATGGTAATTTTAAAGTCGATGCCGTCGCGAACCAGCCCCTCAAAGACTTGTAGCAGGGGAACGTATGTTTCGGCGATTGCCTCAAACAGCCATTCTTCTTCTAAAACGTAGTCGCTTTCGGGGTGGCGGACAAAAGGTAAGTGAGCGTGGAGAACGAGGGCGAGGTAGCCAATAGTCATAGCGATTTCGATGCCGTAGTTATTAACTGACGCCAGTAGTTAGGCACAGCTTTAAAATATTTTAAGATTTTATGCTGAAATGGGTTTCAAAGCCCCTCTTTCTAGGACAATTTTATCTTTGGGCCTGCGGTGAAAGCACAGTTATTTGTAAATTTTTGCAACAGAGCCGACTATATTAGTCTAGCAAAATAATCAGAAAAGGTTGGCGATCGCCTAGAAGTCATGCTGGTTTTTGAATTTAAAGCCGGCGGGAAGTGAGAACAATTTAACGATGTCGGTGCAGCAATAAAGACAGCGCAGTTCAACCCCAACAAAACACTTCGCCTGTGTACGAACCGCGAAAAAGTCAACAAGTTTGACATCAAGAAATTTAGTGCTATCTTAGCGAAAAAATTCCCGTTTGGCGGCGAATTAAACAGCGCGCCCAGCGGCCTGTGATTGCAAGATTGGCTGTTTCGGATATTTAGGAAAAAATGTATATTTAGCTGCAGGGTAATGGGTACATTGATAATTGATAATTGGCGATCGATTCATGATTTATTACCCATTAAGCTGTTGCGGCATTTAAATTGTATGTCAAAAAACAATAAAACAATGAGTGGGGCGGGCAGGAGAGCCCGCCTTGAATATGCAATGTTTATTTGCGCGACAGCTTACCTATTACCAAATATTAGATTAAATTACCACCAAAAGTTCAGGACAGCCAAATAACCATATAGCGGTTCTCAAGCTTGGTGAGGTATGCGGGATACTTCCACTCCTGCCTATACCCAATGCCCTGTTTGGCCAATGCCCTGTTTGGCCAATGCCCAATGCCCTGTTTGGCCAATGCCCGATGCCCGATGCCCTGTTTGGCCAATGCCCGCGAGATCACCTCATGTTACGATCGAAAGGCTACACATTATGAGACTGATTCAAACAAATCGATTGGGTGACAAAAGCTCGATCGCCCAATCTTTTTCTCCCGCCGCCCAATTTGCAAATCGCTCAGCTAAAGCCGGTACAACAGCCAAAGGATTGCTCAAACCCGAAAAAACGTGCAATCCAGGGCGATCGCCAATCGGCCCCACTACAGGCAAATTATCGGCGCTAAAGGCTACAATACAATCGTGCCAAGTTGCAGGTAAATTTGCCGCATCTGGCAAAACTTTGCCGATACCGGCACGAATTGCTTTTTCGCTAGTTTGGCGATCGACTTTAGCATTCAAATCGCTCAAAGTGCGAGACAATTGCCCGATCCGCAAACTGCCATCATTAAACCGAATTGCACCAGCATCTAAAACTGGTGGCAACAACTCTTTACCCGGTTCATCCCAAAGAAAATCTACCTCAATTTTACTCGATTGTGCTTCCAATTCAAAACGTTTTAATAGCGCGGGCATCACCAAAGTCCTGAGTTGCAAATCCACAGGTGGAGTCTCCAAAATCTCAGCGCGAGTAAAATAAACTCCTGCAGAAATACCTGCCGCCTTCAGCAAACTCCGACTCCAACCTCCCGCACAAATCACCGCATTTTCGCAAGCATAATTTTCGCGTACCGTTTTGACTCCCGAAATCCGATTTCCTTCTGCAATCAACCCAGTTACTTCTGCAAATTCTACAGTTCCTCCCAACCGCACAAACGCTTGACAGTAAGCTTGATTTGTGGCTGTAGGGGAAATGTGACCGTGACGCACAGTCAGAGCTCCGGCGATCGCACTTTTATTCAGCAAAGGTTCCAACTCACCAGCTTCAGCAGCGCTCAAAAGCTGCGGAGGAATTGCAAAATGGGCGTAACTAGCCGCTACTTGTTCGGCATCGCTTTCCGCATCAATTGTCAGCAACAAATCCAACTCGCGAAACTCCGTATCAGCATCTAATTCAGTCGATAAATTGCGGTGGCGATCGATACCTTCTTGACACAACAGGCGAGTTAAATCAGTCGTCCCCGACCAATAAGCCAAGCCGCCGTAACTAAAACGAGTAGCATTTTGCATCGCAGTATCTCGTTCCAAAAGCAGCACGGCAAAACCTTTTTTTGCGAGTTCGCAACTCACTGCTGCGCCCGTAATTCCGCCGCCGACAACAATCCAATCGTAACTTTTCATTGGCAATTTCAAGGGAAAGAACAAATAATATCAAATCTTCTTTTCATCGGAATAGTAATACCAATTTCATAAAGTAGTGCTAGATATAGCGGTTCTCACAAAGGTGAGGTATGCTTTTAAGCCCGATGCTTTTAGGCCCTGTTTGGCCGATGCCCTGTTTGGCCGATGCCCTGTTTGGCCGATGCCCGCGAGAGCACCTCATCTTTGTGAGAAAGGCTATATTAACCCCCCCAACCCCCCCTTAGTAAGGGGGGGCTAAGACTTCATCCATAGCACATCTTTAGAAAAATGGTATAAATTAACAGTTAACAGTTAACAGTTAACAGTTAACAGTTAACATCGTATATGAGTGCAACCGGAATTGATATAATACTTTGATTTTAGCTTAGGTAGTTTT
>NZ_JBARVX010000208.1:0-7671 GCF_049646505.1 Microcoleus sp. | reverse complement strand
GATTGCTGACGCCTTAGAAAAATTTGCCTACAGCACAGCCAGCCAAGTCAGCGTCATCGACAGCGGCTTTGTCAGCAAATTGCACTCTCAGGGAGTACCCCCAGAAAAAATAGTTTGCCTTCCCAATTGGGTTGATGTCAATTTCATTCGCCCCTTACCTAAAGAAAATAACCCCTTTCGGGAAACTCACAAACTCAAGGGCAAATTTGTCGTTCTGTATGCTGGAAATATTGCCCTAACTCAAGGCTTGCAAACAGTTGTCCAAGCAGCCGCTCGTTTGAAACACATAACCGAAATTGCTTTTGTAATTGTCGGAGAATCAACAGCACTAGCGCGCTTGCAAAAAGATTGCGAAACTTATAAAGCTACGAATGTAATGTTGCTACCCTTTGAACCGCGAGAAAAATTGCCGGAACTCTTAGCTGCTGCTGATGTGAGTTTAGTCGTACAAAAGCTGCGCGTTACTAACTTCAATATGCCTTCAAAAATTCAAGTAATTCTCGCCAGCGGTAGGGCAATTTTGGCATCGGTTCCAGAAACCGGTACGGCGCACAAAGCAGTCCAGCAAAGCGGTGGCGGGGTGGTGGTAGCGCCGGAAGATGCGGAGGCTTTGGCTGATGCGGTGGAGGATTTGTACCTGCATCCTGCTAAGGTGAATGCGTTGGGCGAGCAAGGCAGAAATTATGCTGTTGAGAATTACGGATTTGAGGAAGCTTTGAATCATTATGAGGCTTTATTTGCTGCGGTGGCTGCGAGTCACGGTGAGAAAATATTGGAGCCTTTGCCGAAATGATCGCTAGGGGCGATCGCTCCGGTAAATGAAATCGATCCAGTTGACAATATAAAATTAGTAATATGGGTGTAAAATAACAATTTAAAGTTTTATCACTGTGTACATAAAAAACTAAAATTAGCAAGCAAACAATATTAAATAAAATTCTGTTTTGAGAACAGAAAATTGATGCAAATAGAGCAAATGAAGTCCAATGTAATTCTGCGAGGCTCCCTCTTCCCAGAACCGGTCAAAGTAATTGTGGCAGTGCCGATGGGAGATGCCATTAAACTCACCGGCAAAGGAATCAATACCAACCAAGTCTACGAGTCCATTCTGTCCAAAGAACAGTTGGCTCAACTAGAATCTACCCCAGAACAAGAACCCTTTGACGGCAGGGCCCTGCATTTTAGGCTGGGGGTGGAAGCCCTGCGCTTGGGTTTAGCCTACGAATATGACCCTTATTTTGCCCTGGCGATCGCCCATGTAGACCCCCTGCCCCACCAACTAGAAGCCGTCTACGAATACTTTCTCAAACAACCCCGCATCCGCTTCCTACTAGCCGATGACCCCGGTGCTGGTAAAACCATCATGGCAGGATTGCTGCTGAAAGAACTCAAAGTCCGGGGCTTAGTCAGACGTACCTTAATTGTCACCCCAGCCAACCTCACCTTTCAATGGCAGCGAGAACTCAAAGACAAATTCCGCGAAGATTTTGAGGTAATTCGGGGCGATGTCCTGCGGGCAAATTACGGCTCTAACCCTTGGAAAGAAAAGAAACAAGTCATCACCTCAATATCCTGGGTTTCGCGCATTGAAGATGCCAAAAATAGTCTCCTGCGGAGTCATTGGGACTTAATCATTGTGGATGAAGCCCACAAGATGAGCGCCTATAGTTCCGATGATAAAACCTTGGCTTACAAACTCGGTGAAGAACTCTCCAAACTCACCGACCACTACTTATTAATGACCGCGACTCCTCATAAAGGCGACCCCAAAAACTTTTGTTTGTTCCTAGAACTTTTAGACCGCGATGTTTATGGCGATGTGACGAGTTTAGAAGAGGCAATGCGTCGGAACAATGCTCCGTTTTATCTGCGCCGCACCAAAGAAGCCCTCGTTACTTTCCCCGATACAGAGACAGGTCAAGCCAAAAAGCTATTTACTAATCGCAAAGTTGAAACCATCGACTTTCAAATTGATGAAGAAGAATTGGATTTCTATGACGACTTGACTAAATATGTAGAAGACCAGTCAATCAAAGCATCTGCCGATGATTCCGCCCGCGGTCGGGCATTGGGTTTTACGATGGCAATGTTGCAACGTCGTTTCGCGTCTAGTGTATACGCAGTCCGGCGAAGTTTAGAACGAATGCGCGATAAACGCCAACGGAGATTGGAAGACCCAGAGGCTTATCGCGCCGAACAGATTGCGAAGAAAGTTCCCGATGATTTTGATGAACTGACTGAAGCAGAACAGGAAAAAATTCTGGGAGATTTGGAAGGACTTGTCGCTTCAGTTGATCCGGTAGCATTGCAACAAGAAATCTATCAGTTGAACAAACTGATCGACCAAGCGCGGACTTTGGAAAAACGAGAAGTTGAATCGAAACTGGTCAAACTGAAAGAAGCTATTACCCAGAAAGGCATATTCCAAGATCCGCTGATGAAACTGTTGCTTTTCACCGAGCACAAAGACACCTTGGATTATTTGGTGGGTAAGCTGCGGGAGTGGGGACTGTCGGTGACTCAGATTCACGGGGGGATGAAAATTGGCGATCGCGATACGCCCAATACGCGAATTTATTCTGAACGGGAGTTTCGGGAAGATTGTCAGGTATTGGTGGCGACGGAAGCGGCGGGAGAAGGCATTAACTTGCAATTCTGCTGGTTTCTGATTAATTATGATATTCCCTGGAATCCGGTGCGTTTGGAACAGCGGATGGGTCGGATTCACCGTTACGGTCAGGATAAGGATTGTCTGATTTTTAACTTTGTTTCGACGAATACTCGCGAAGGACGGGTGTTGTGGAAGTTGTTTGAACGCATTCGGGCGATCGAGATTGACATCGATCCAGAACGCACTGGTAAAGTGTTTAATGTGTTGGGCGATATTTTTCCGGCCAATCAGCTAGAACGGATGATTCGGGAGATGTACGCTCACAACTTGACGGAAGATGTGATTCAGAACCGCATTGTCGAGCAAGTGGACACCGATCGCTTCCGCCGCCTCACCAATTCGGCTTTAGAAGGATTAGCCAAGCGAGAACTGAACTTAAGTGCGATTATTGGTAAATCAGCAGAAGCAAAAGAGCGACGTTTAGTGCCAGAAGTGATTGATGACTTTTTTGTGCAAGCGGCACCGATTTCGGGGATTCACCCCAAGGAAACGCGCCAGCATCAGAAGGTGTACCGCATTGGGCGAGTACCCCGTACTTTGTGGCCGATCGGCGAACGTTTGGAAACTCGCTTTGGCAAATTGGGCCATGAATACAAAAAGATTACGTTTGATAAACATAAGTTGACAGATGACCCAACCCTGGAATGGGTGACGCCCGGACATCCGCTGTTTGAGTGCGTGCGGGAAGATGTGCTAGCGCGGGTACAGGATGATTTGCGCCACGGGGCACTATTTTTCGATTTGCATCGCCACGATCCTGCGAGATTGGATGTGTTTTCGGGGGCGATCGCCGATGGACGCGGTAACAAGCTGCACGAACGTGTCTATGTGGTGCAGACAGAAATCGACGGGACAATGACCGTGCGACAGCCGACTTTGTTTTTAGATTTGGTGCCGGTAACTGATAGTACCAATTTGGTTGATGGTTTGCCAAACGATGCAGATTTACCCAGCCGCGACGAAACAGAACAAGCATTAGTAGAACAAGAATTGAACCGTTTTTTGATAGAGATTCGGACTCAACGAGAGCAGGAAGTTAAGACTATTTCTGACCACATGGAAATTAGTCTAAATACAATCATTGACAAAGTACAGTGTCAGTTTGCTGAGTTGATTTGCCGACAAGAATCTGGTGCCAAGGAATCTGGAATAGACGGCCGCATCAAACAAATGGAAGACCGATTGTTTGAGTTGAACGGGCGATTGGAAACGCGACGGGAGGAACTGGAAAAAGAGCGCAGTTGCACGATCGCCAATATTCAACATCACGGACGGGCTTGGGTACTTCCCCATCCCGAACGCACATCCCCTGAAATGGCTGCGATGGTTAGCGATCGCGAAATTGAGCGAATTGCAGTCGAGGCAGTTATTGCCTATGAAAATGCGAGGGGCTGGCTGGTGGTGAGTGTAGAAAAAGAGAATCGCGGCTTTGATTTAATCTCGCGCAAACCTCATTCAGAAGATCCAAATACGGCGATAGCGGTGAGGTTTATTGAGGTTAAAGGGCGATCGCGGGTGGGTGAAGTAGCCCTCACCAGCAACGAATACAAGACAGCAGAACGCTTAAAAAAAGACTACTGGCTGTATGTAGTCTTTAACTGTGCTTCTAGTCCCGAAGTGCATCCCATACAAGACCCCGTGCAGTTGGGGTGGGAAGCGTTAGTGAAGATTGAACATTATCACGTTGATGCAGAGAAAATTTTGGAGGCCAGCAAGTGAGTAACAAAACTAATTATCCCAAACGCCTGATCGAAGTTGACCTACCCATCAAGCAGATTTCCGCCCACGCCAGACGGGAAAAATCTATCCGTCACGGGCATATTTCCACCCTGCATATTTGGTGGGCGAGGCGACCTTTGGCTGCGTGTCGGGCGGTGATTTGTGCTTCGTTGTGGATCGATCCTGTTGATGAACTCTGCCCTCAAGAATTTCGGGATAAAGCAGCCAGCATTATTAATAATTTTGCTAAGAAAGTCGCGACGGATAAGGATTTAGCTAATCATTGTTCTACGGAAAATTGGAACAAATGGCAGGTTTTAGCTAAGCCAGACAATCAACTTGATGCTAACAATCCATCCCATCTAAATATATTGCGAAATAGTTTACTTGATTTTATCGCAGATTTTGCTAACTGGGATAATTCCACACAGCCAGACTATTTAGAAACCAGTCGCGCTTTAACTCAAGCAGCCCATGAAGCATTAGGCGGAGCTCCCGGAACTCGTCCCCTAGTTGTTGACCCCTTTGCTGGGGGTGGTTCGATACCTTTGGAAGCGTTGCGGGTGGGTGCGGATGCTTTTGCTTCTGACTTGAATCCGGTGGCGGTTTTGTTGAATAAGGTGGTGTTGGAATATATTCCTAAATACGGGCAGAAGTTAGCGGATGAAGTGCGGAAGTGGGGACAATGGGTTAAGGAAGAAGCAGAGAAGGAATTAGCGGAATTTTATCCGAAAGATGCTGAGGGAAATACGCCCATTGCTTATTTATGGGCTAGGACAATTATTTCTGAGGCGCCTGATGATGGGACGGGGATTCCTGTAGAAGTGCCGTTGATGCGTAGTCTTTGGTTGGCAAAGAAAGCTGGGAGATATAGGGCTTTGCGCTGGGTACGGGATGCTTCGGGTATTGTGCAAACTGAGACGATAGAAGTGACTTATGCCAATGGGGTAACGCGCAAGGTGCGCCGTGCTTTGTTGGAGATTTTTGAGCCGAAGAGTGAGAAGGAAGTTGCTCAGGGAACTGTGGCTAGGGGTTCGGCGACTTGTCCTGTGACGGGATATACAACGCCTGTAGCATCGACTAGAAGGCAGTTAAAAGAGCGCAAGGGTGGAGCAAATGATGCAAGACTTTTTTGTGTAGTAGTCACAAAGTCAAGTACACAGGGGAGGTTTTATCGGCTGCCAAGTTTGCAGGATTTAGAAGCAAATGAGAAAGCGGTTTTCAAATTGGAGAAATTACAAAGAGAGAATTTAGATTCTATCTCGCTAGTACCAGATGAAATATTACCTGTAATGAGTGGAGTATTTAACGCTCCAATTTATGGACATAGCACGTGGGGCAGCTTATTCACTCCGCGTCAGTCACTTGCATTGGTTACTTTATCAAAACTGGTGAAATATTCTGGCCATGTAAAAAATGAGCAAGACTTCGCAAAGGTCATCCAAACTTGCTTAGCACTTGCTGTGGATAGACAAGCAAATACCTTAACCTCTCTCTCTCGATGGCACACATCTGGTGAGAAGAATGAAGGATTATTTGCAAGACAAGCGATTCCTATGGTGTGGGATTTTTCGGAAGCTAATCCCTTGTCAGGTTCATCCGGCGACTTAGATGGTGCATTAGCATGGATATTTGATGTTTGCAAATCAAATGCTCATCTTGAAGGCACAGAAGGACAAACAGAACAAACCTCAGCTACCAATCTCTACTATCTTCCTGATGATTCCGCCCAATTCCTTTGCTCAGATCCACCGTATTACAATGCTGTACCCTATGCCGATTTATCTGATTTCTTTTACGTTTGGATGAAACGGAATTTAAAAGATTTATATCCTGATTTGTTTGCTAGTGAATTGTCTCCAAAAGACGAAGAGATTTGCCAAATGTCTGGCTGGGACTCTGTTCGATATCCTCATAAAGATGGGAAATGGTTTGAGGAGCAAATGGGCAAAGCAATGGCAGAAGGTCGGCGAGTAGTTGCTCCAAATGGCATCGGTTTAATTGTTTTTGCCCACAAATCCACAGCAGGATGGGAAGCCCAACTGCAAGCAATGATTGATGCAGGTTGGATTTTTACAGGCTCTTGGGCAATTGATACCGAGATGGGAAATCGGCTCAGAGCCATGAACTCCGCCGCCCTTGCATCCTCGGTTCATCTTGTCTGCCGCCCTAGAGAAAACCCTGATGGCACATTACACGAAGAAATTGGCGATTGGCGCGATGTATTGCAAGAACTACCGCAACGGATCAAAGAATGGATGCCGCGCCTCACGGATCAAGGCGTAGTCGGTGCCGATGCCATCTTTGCTTGTTTGGGCCCCGCCCTGGAAATCTTCTCCCGCTATTCCAGCGTCGAAAAAGCCAGTGGTGAAATTGTCACCCTGCGCGAATATCTCGAATATGTCTGGGCTGCGATTTCCAAAGAAGCACTCAGCACTATTTTCAAAGATGCAGATACTTCCAGCTTTGAAGAAGATGCTCGACTCACCGCCATGTGGTTGTGGACACTTTCATCAGGTGGTGGAGAAACAAGCAAGATGACTGTTCCACAAAGTGGTGGGAAAACAGGCAAGATGTCTGTTCCACAAGAGGAGGAAGATGTCAGCGATGATGATGAGGAAAGCACCGGCAAAAAAGCAAAAATCACAGGTTTTGGCCTCGAATATGATACCGCCCGCAAGATTGCTCAGGGACTCGGTGCTAACTTGGAAAACCTCACCAGTTTAGTACAAGTAAAGGGCGACAAAGCGCGATTGCTACCAGTCTCGGAGCGTTCCTCATATCTGTTCGGCAAAAACGCGGGCCAAGCCCCAGTCAAGCGCCCGAAAAAACAGCACAAGCAATTGAGTCTCTTTGATACACCAGAGAACACAGCCGATGAAGTGTCGGAAGATTGGGGCGATACTAATATTGAGAATCAAGGTAAAACTGTACTCGATCGCATCCACCAAACCATGATTTTATTTGCCGCTGGGCGCAGCGAAGCCCTCAAACGCTTCTTAGTCGATGATGGCGTGGGAAGTGACAAGCGCTTCTGGACATTAGCCCAGTCTCTCTCAGCCCTGTATCCCACGGGCACCGAGGAAAAGCGCTGGGTGGATGGAGTTTTAGCAAGGAAGAAAGGACTAGGATTTTAAATACATAGCCTTTCTTAGAAAGATGAGGTACTGTCGGGCATAGGGCATAGGGCATAGGGCATAGGGCATAGGGCCATAGGTATCAACTTAACGTCAAACCCATTCACAGACTGTTGTTTGACGATTAAGGCCAGATCCCCCTAG
>NZ_JBARVX010000207.1:0-21391 GCF_049646505.1 Microcoleus sp. | reverse complement strand
TTAATTAATTGATGAATAGCTCATGTTTGCGATCGAGGCTATAGCTTCAGTTAGATTTGTAGTGGATGGAGAACACGTCGTTATCTGCACCCTGAGTGCGATCGCTTGTTTGCTCAATTTCTACCTCTGTATGGAATCGGCACGCCAAGCCTTTCAAAAGCCCCTTCACCATTGGCGCCAACCCTTCCCGGTGAGAGTAATAGTGAAGTTCCATACTATTTTCGGAGTTGTCGGTACACTGAAACGAAGGCGGTTGAAGCTGGGGAAAATTCAAGCCTACGCGGGCGTGGAGATTGTCGAGGTTGCCTAGAAACTCCCGCAGGTTATCTCCCGCCAGATCGAGGATTTGGGCGTAGCCTTCGGAAGCGGTATAGATTACCCAATATTCCCCGAAAGCCTGTAAAATCTCGTCGGGGCTCATTCCTAGCACTTCGCTGGCGGAGTGTACTAGCCGGTGAGTCAAATCGTCTGGATAAGCTTCCATTGTCATGAAAAAGTCAATGTCTACATCTGCTTTCTCTTTGATGGTTTCCCAAGTCTCTTCTCCGAAGCGAGAACAAACCATTTCTTCGATCGCTTTGTTAACTAAACCGTACATTCACTGATCCTGCTTGTTATAGTTGTGTTTGTTTATACTGGAAATTCAACAGACTGGAATTTGAATATTTGCTACTTTCAAACTTGCGATCGCCCCGCAAAGTCACCCTATATTGTATCAAAAAATATATGGAATGTGGCAAAATTCCCTCACAATCCATTGTGACAGCCGAGAATGTCACAAGCAATTAATATAACTTAAACTCTGATTTGGGGTTTTCCTAAAGTTAGAGACGATCGCTCTTTCCTAATCCTAGCTGCTAAAAAATATTCAAATCCTTAGAACTTGCGTTTAAATGCCTAAATTTTATCTATCTTAAGTTGTGGAAATTGAGGATCGAGGATAGGAGGGGTGTAGATACGGGCTTCCTAGATGAGGGCTAATGTTATTGAACTGTCGATCGCCGCACTTTCTAATTGAGAATTCAATAGGTTTGGGTTAAGATTGTCATTGCGAAGTACGAAGCAAAATAAGAGTGTCTTTTTTTCAGGGATTTTCCCTGTCGGCATCTCTTATACCAAGCCCAATACGGTTCACTTAAAACTATTTATGTCCCGGAGTCCCCCCTAAATCCTCCCTTAAAAATGAGGACTTTTAGGGCAGTTTGTCCCTCTTTTTTAAGGAGCAATCAGTCTTGAGCGAACCGTATTGAACCAAGCCTATCGATTTATAATTCATGCAAAAACTAGCTGTTTCCTTCATGAGTAGGGGGAGAAAGTTTTTAGGAATCAGGATTAATTTACACTAAAAGTTAGGTAATTACTCCAATTAATCTAGGAATTGTCTATATCTTAAAATCCCAGATCCATTTTAGCAGATTCCGCCTCAGCAAACACCTGTTCGTCCGGCATTTCTTGCCAGTCAATATCCCCGATTTCTCTGTAGAATTGCTCGTCGTAGGGACGAGTCTGCACGACTACCGGCATCGGTACGGCGTGCCCCAAAACTAATGCTTGCTGTTTCGAGTCTAGTTTCGACAAAACCGATCGCAAACTTTGGCCTCCTGAAACGCCGGTAAAGATAGCATCAATGTCCTTATCGTCGTTTAGCAAAGCTGTGATCCGCGTTCCGACTTGCGACATCACCTCGCCGTCGATTCCTGACGGGCGCTGGTCTACAATCAACAGAGTTACGAAGTATTTTCGCATTTCGCGGGCGATCGTACCGAAAATAGTCGATCGCACGATCGCCGGATCGAGAAAGCGGTGAGCCTCCTCAATGGTAATCACCAAAGGCTGCGGGCGATCGCACGGATTCTTACTCTGCAAAAACTTCTCTGCTTTCTTCACGTAAGATGCGTGAATCCGCCGAGTAATCACATTTGCCGCCAACATATACGACAGCAAATCCGAGTGCGAACCAAACTCAATTACTACATTTTTCCCGCTATCCAAACACTGCAAAACTTCAGTTACATAATTTTTAGGACAGCGATTGCGAATGTATTTCAAATCATTTAAACGCTCTAATTTGCGCTGCAAAGCCATAATCGAAGATTTATTTCCCCGCTTTTCTTCACAAAACATTGAAATATCTTCGTTAGTCATTTCCAGCAACTTGTTGATCCAACCAGTTCCCAACTCATTTCGCAAAATAATTGCATTTTCGATACTAGCTTCCGACAAATTTAACTCCCGCTGTACCAGCGAGATATCTTCCACTTCAATTTGATCGAAACTCAAAAACAACTCTTGAGCGTCGCGAACTCCCCGACGCTTTGTCGATTCTGGATCGAGCGTATAAATCTGAATTTTATCGGGAAACAACTGCCGCAAACCTTTAACAGTGCTAAATTGTTTTCCTTCGGAAACCGCTTCCCACCCGTACTCCGAGTGCATATCAAAAATTAGATTGACAGCAGCTTGCTTGCGAATAATTCCCGACAAAACCAAGCGCGTCAGAAAAGATTTACCCGTTCCCGACTTGCCAAAAACTCCGTTGCTGCGTTCCACAAATCGGTCTAAATCCAAGCACACAGGAACGTCCATGTCAATCGGTTTGCCGATCGCAAAATTGCGGCGGTACGGGTCATCTTCCCAGCCAAAAACCGCTCTAAAATCGCTTTCTTTGGCATCAAACACCTGGGAAAAGTGGCTGGGAATAGTTTTGACCGGCAGCAACTCCATATCGGCCCCGCTTTGCGCCTCAAAAGAACCCAAATTGCCTAAAGCCAACTTTTTATCGGGGACTCCGTTAGCTGCGGGATCGAAAATTGCCTGCTGTTTTTCTCGTTCCGCTGTCAGCATTAACATCGGCGAAAGCTCGATCGTACCGTAGGTGCTGCTACCGGCGAGGACTGCGATCAGAAAATCGTCGCTGGGGTTGGGAGGGTTGGATAAAATGCGTCCGCTAGATGTTCCGAGAGACACGTCAGTTAGCATACAGAAAAAGTGCGATCGCACCCCCCGCACTACTAAAAATTTCCCCACCCTCATATCTTCCACCGAAACATCAGCGTGCAGTCGCACTTCTAATCCCTTGCTCAGGGAACCTTGAATCACAGAGCCTAACGGTTTGTCATTAGTCATTGGTTATTAGTTATTGGTTATTGGTTATTGGTTATTAGTTATTAGTTATTGGTTATTAGTTATTAGTTATTGGTCATTAGTTATTGGTTATTAGCTGATGTTGTTTGGCGGTATAGCGGTTCTCACAAAGGTGAGGTATGCTTTTAGGCTCGATGCTCGATGCCCGATGCCCGATGCCCGATGCCCGATGCCCGATGCCCGATGCCCGCGAGAGCACCTCATCTTTCTGAGAAAGGCTATAGTCTTTGTTTTATAATAATTACTTGTTAAGTGTTACCTGATGTTTTTTGTCCGCCTTTTTGATTTTACAGCTATTAGTTGTTAACTGCTAAGGCTAAGGAGCGAAAACTTAATAACTTAAGCACCTCCTACAGTCCTCCCGAAGCCGCGAGATAGAAGGAGGCAGAGCCTCCGCACCTGCATTACCAGGCTCTTCCTGGTAACGAGCAATGCTTTCCTGTCAAATGCTTTCGGATCGCCCCCCAAATAACAAATAACAAATAACAACTAACAAATAACAACTAACAAATAACAACTAACAAATAACAACTAACAAATGACAACTGACTAATTACCATTCCGATTCTAATGGCGGTTCAAAAAAACTCGGACTCAGCTCTACATCGGTCAAATCTGTTTCGCTCAAATAAGCATCTGTCAAAAATACGCCCTTCAAATTTGCCCCTTTCAGGTTAGCACCTTTCAGGTTAGCACCTCTGAGATTAACTCGGAATAAATGAGCGTCGCTCAAATCTGCCTCAGTTAAATCTGCTCCCTCCAAATTTACTCTCATCAAATCTGCTTTTCTGAGGTGTGCTTGGTTTAATTTAGCGCCGCTCAAGTTAGCTTTTGTTAAGTCTACACCTCTCAAGTCTGCGCCGCTCAAGTTAGCGAACAGCAAAGTAGCTCCGGTGAAATCTGTCTCCCTCAAATCGGCATCTCTTAGATTAGCGCCGCTGAGGTCGGCCCTTGTTAAGTCTACACCCCGAAGGTCGGCAGAACTCAAGTTTACTTGGTGCAAAATTGCACCGCTTAAATCGGCTCCCCTTAAATCTGTTCCCTCCAAGTTTGCACCTTTGAGGTAAGCTTTTTTTAAGCTGGCTCTGCTGAGGTCTACATTTTTGAGATTGACTGAACTTAAGTTAGAACTGCTCAAATTGGCTCCGCTTAAATCTGACCCGTTTAAGTCTGCTCCGGTTAAGTTTACCCCTTCGAGCAATACATTGGGAGCAATTAAATAAGCTCCGCCCATACGCAAATCGATGCCTTCTGAAAATAATGTTTGGTTGCTGTAAACAGCTTTTTCTACAATGGTAGCGATCAAACTGGCTTCCCTCAAATCTGCTCCGCTGAGGTTGGCTCCTGATAAGTTTGCCCGATCGAGCTTTGCTCCAAATAAAATAGCTTTGTATAAATTTGTCCGCCGCAAATCGGCTCCCTTTAAATCCGCTCCGGTCAAATCTACCATAATCAGATTTAATCCCGGAAGCGAGGCATTGGGAGCGAGCAAAATTGCTCCCAATTCCGCTGCATCGATATCGTCGGGAAAGATAGTCCGGTTGTTGTAAACGGCTTTGTCTAAAATGGTGCCGGTCATTTGAGAACCGCGCAAATCCGCGCCGCTGAGGTTGGCTCTGGTTAAGTTGGCTTCTTGAAGATTTGCTCCAACTAAATTGGCCTTGATCAAACTTGCGCCTTTGAGATTGGCTTGAGTGAGTTCGGCTCCTACCAGAGTAGCTTCTCGCAGGACAGCACCGGTCAAATCGGCTCTGGTGAGGTTGGCTAAATTGAGCAGTGACTCAGCTAAATCCGCGCCGCTGAGGTTGGCGCCGGTGAGATCGGCTTCGATCAAATCTGCATACCTGAGAATAGCGTCTTTGAGGTTGGTTTCTCGGAGATCGCTTCCTCTGAGGTTGGCTCCCCGGAATTCCGCACCGCCGAGGTTAGCGCCTTTAAGCGCTTGTCCCCGGAGGTCGAGCCGGTGCAGAAAGTCACCAACGTTCATTTCCATGTCAGATTCGCTCTTTTTAATGCTGAACCTAGCTTGACATTCCGCGGCCTGAATCGGGAAGAGCCGAAAAACTATAAATTTTTTGGGGTTGAAGCCTCGCGCAAGCCCAGGCGACTTGTTCGAGGGGGAAGGTTTCTCGATCGAGCTGGATTTGCAGGATTTTCAGCGGATCTCCACCGGAGGAAACCATGAATTCTAATGTTTGCAAATTCGGCTCTGTGCTGAGGTCGCCCAGAATTTGGGCGATCGCCTTGACATAAGGATGGTTTTGCTCTTTGTACCATTCCGGGGCCGCGAGTCCGGCTTGATCGAAGCCGAGGTGAACGATCAGGGAGCCTTCTCCAAACAAAGCTATGCCCACCGGCCGCGCTTCTTCTTGCAGCAGCAAGTCTTGGCCCGCCGCCAACTGTCGCAGTTTTTCCAAGTGTCCGTAACGACTGGCAATTCCAGACTGCTGTACCGGAATTAAAAGCTCTTTTCCTTCTTCTGTCTTTTGCTTCTCTCCATCCGTTACATCCCGTACATTGCTCGTGGCCGAACTTCCTTCTTCCTTCGTTTCGTTCCACCGAATCGCCACTGTTACTAAATAAGTTTGCAGCAGCATATGACCGAGTTTTTCGGCTTTTGTTGCCAAATAAATCGAGTTGTAATCTGTAGCTTCAATTAGTAAGGGGACGCGATCGGCAACTTCAATGCCGTAACCTTTCAAACCAGCAATTTTGCGCGGGTTGTTGGTAATCAACCGAATTTTTTTCACTCCCAAATCGTTGAGCATTTGCGCTCCAACGCCGTAGTTTCGCAAATCGGCGGGAAAGCCCAAGCGCTCGTTAGCTTCTACGGTATCGTATCCCAAATCTTGCAGCGAGTAAGCTTTTAGTTTATTTACCAATCCAATGCCCCGACCTTCTTGGCGCAAGTAAACTATGATGCCAGAACCGACATTTTCGATCATTTTCAGTGCCGCTTGCAGTTGCATCCGACAGTCGCAGCGCAGGGAACCCAAAGCATCGCCGGTCAGACATTCGGAATGTACTCGCACCATCACGGGTTTGTCCTTAAATTCTGCGGGGTCGCCCTTGACAATAGCAACGTGTTCTGAATTGTCTTGAGTGTCGCGGTAGGCGTAGATCGTAAAATCGCCGAATTCAGTGGGCAATTTGGCGACTGTTTCGCGGCGGACAAATCGATCGTGCTTGAGTCGGTAGCTAATTAAGTCAGCAATACTGATGATTTTGAGGTTGTAGGTTTTAGCGTACTCGATTAATTCCGGCAACCTGGCCATCGAACCGTCGGGGTTTTGAATTTCGCAGATCACGCCGCTGGGATAGAGGCCCGCGAGTCTGGCGAGGTCAACGGAGGCCTCGGTGTGCCCGGCGCGTTTGAGAACGCCGCCGTCGATCGCCCGCAGCGGGAAAATGTGACCGGGACGGCGCAAGTCTTGAGGTTTGGTGTCCGGGTGGATCGCGACTTGGATGGTGCGGGCCCGGTCTTCGGCGGAGATGCCGGTACTGACGCCGTTAACTGCATCGATGCTGACAGTGAAGGCTGTTTGATTGTTGTCGGTGTTTTTGCTGACCATCAGGGGCAGTTCGAGCCGATCGAGCCTGTCGCCGCTCAAGGCCAGACAAATCAAACCCCGCGCGTTCACTGCCATGAAATTGATGTTGTCGGGGGTGGCGAATTGGGCGGCACAAATCACGTCGCCTTCGTTTTCGCGGTTTTCGTCATCGACTACTACAAGCATCCGACCTGCTTTGAGGTCTGCGAGGGCGCTGTCAATTGAGTCAAAGTCGAAGGATTGAGTTGAGGTGTTGTTATTGGGCACTGAGAAGTTCAAGCTATAAACTGTATTGTTATGGAAATAGAATCTATTTTTGATTGTAACCTTTTGTATCCGACAGGACGATTCCTCGATCGAGATGAGTTGGACACAATTTCCCAGCTTGCATACTATAAAAATAGAAATTTGTCAACCAAAAATTGCCGGAGTATTGAATGAGCTTAACTGAGATCGCGCAGATTTTAGCTAAACCGTACTTCCAATCTCCTAACTGTCTAATTTACAATATGGATTGTTTGGAAGCAATGAAGCTGCTGCCAATGGAGTTAGTATTAGTGATTTTTTTTAAATGTAGTTGATATTAGACGATCGCCCGCGAAATCTTTACTAAAACTTTAAGAAAGTAGGCCAGATTCTGTGCTTTACTGAACATCTAAAAGAGTCGATCGAGCCTGGAGCATCTCCGGGTTGGTAAAAATATTTTTTTGTTCGAGTGCGATCGTCCCAGAAGAGCCAGTGTATAACGTGCGAGCTCTTCAAGAGTTCGCGCGCGTGAAAGCAAAACACAGATGCTCCCCATCGGCCGACTTGATTTTTTTTGAAACTGATTCCGAGGAGAATTTTATGAATGCCACTACTCAAAACAGTATCCACAGGACTTGCTCAGTAGCTGTTTTCTGTGCAATCATCGCGCTGCAGCCACAAAAGGCTACAGCAGCAACGCTATCTAACGGCTGGAATTATGCGATCGACTCCTTCAGCGACGGCGTGACGGGGCCCCAAATTGGCGGCGGCGCATTTGAATTTTACGGCATCGCGGTCAAAGAAACATCAGATACAGCTTTCATCGCCATCAACTCGAATCTAAGTTTAGCGGGATATGCAGACCCACTAGCCCAAAGAGGCAACATCAACTACGGCGATTTGTTCTTCAACTTTTCCGGTCAAAACTTCAACACAGCTAACGCAAATCGCAGTTTATTTGCCGTTCGCTTTGCCGAGGGAAATGACTCAGCCGTGGCGACAACAGGCGTTTACAGCAATGTCACCGCTAAAAGCGTCACCCAAACTAACTCCGGCTTTACCAATTTAAATCAATTCAACACTGTAGTTGCATCTCAAGGCGGTACTCCATCAATGGGCGATTTAGCTGCCACAGACCCCTATTTTGAACAAACAGGAGACTGGACAGTTCTCAACTCAATTGCTACAGGTACAAAAGTAGGAGAAATCAACTTTTTAACTCCCGCCACTTTGACCGCACTCGGTCTTAATTTTGGTCAATTTAATGCAGTAGGTTCTCAAACAATCGGATTCAGTTTCAACAAATCCTCAATGCCTTCGGGGAGCTATATTGCTAACTTTTTTGCCGAGTGTGCTAATGATGCGATCGCCATTAAAAGCTCCTTTGAAGCAAGCTCTCCTGAAGCTGTACCCGAACCTTCTACTTGGTTCGCTACTTTTGCCGGATTTGGGATTCTGGGTATGGGTGCGGCGAAACGCAAAATTAAGGGCAAGATTAGCTGAAATTAAAAGTTTGCAACACATTTAATATTGCACTTAGAACCCCGATTTCTTCCAGAATTCGGGTTTTGGATATTTTTGATCGGCCAGTCGGCAGCCACCGACGAAAGTTTGTGCATCAGTCTTAAATTGACACAAATGCCATGCCAACCCTACGCCGATCCGCAATCTCGATCGCACCTCATATCGTTTCCGGTTGCATCGGAATAATAAAATCGAGTCAACAATCAACAGTCAACAATCAACAGTCAACAGTCAACAGTCAACAGTCAACAGTCAACAATCAACAGTCAACAGTCAACAGTCAACAATCAACAGTCAACAGTCAACAATCAACAATCAACAGTCAACAGTCAACAATTCCGGTATGAGTGCAACCGGAATTGATATCAAAAGATTATCGAGAGATAAAATGCGCCCAAACATTCCCATCAGGCCCCGCAACTTGATTGACGTAACTGTAGGGATACATCAACTTTCTTCCCTCAGTATTGCTGTAACCGGTGAGTGCATCTCCCCAAGGATCTTGCACGATATAACCCTGAGAATTGTAGCCAATTAAAGTGATAATGTGACCGGCCGCCGTAAAATCCCCCGCTAAAACTACCGGCCGCCGATTCAACAATTGGGATCGCACATCCGCCCACTTACGAGTCGTACTAAAACTCGTCTTGAACCCGTAGGCCTGAATCAGCGCCGAAAGCACGCTGTGATCCGTTTGCGAACCCTGGCCGGCATAGTCGAAACACCACTGCAACAACTCATCCTCCAACTGTCCGCCCCACTTAGAACGAACGCCGTAGTAATAAAATACCATTGCGATCGCAGTTACATTGCAAGTAGACCAGTCAAAACGCGGATTGTCCCGCTGCGAAAAATACGGCACGTTCAATTCCACATTGTTCGGAACCGGATCGAAAATTTTATCTCCCCGTTTGAACTGAACAAAATTCGGCAAAATATAACCTGTATTGCCAAAATTCGGCAGTTCTTCAGTCAGGGCAACTTTGATATGACTGCCTTCCAAACCGTAGCTTTCCACGCCGTAAACTCTACCTAAAGGCAGTGTAGTTCTTTCAGTAGCACTTAGTTTGCTAGCATCTAACGGGCGTTTTTTAAACACATTTGGTTGCAGCATCGTCATCGTCAAAGCATCGGGATCGAAAGGAACTTCTTTGCCGTTTTTCTTGATTTGAACGTGCTGCCAATAAATAAATCCGACATTGCCGAAACCGGGAATAGATTCGGCGATAGTTACTCGGAAATGCCCCAAAATACAGGCATAACCAGTGATGGTATAGGTGCTGCCTAAAGTTATTTTCGCAACTCGATCTGCAGGCAGTTTGGATGAATCTACTGGTTGACTTTTAATCAGAGTTGTTTGAGTTACCAACAGTTCAGCGCCTCCGCTGTTGTTCGGTACGTCGGCGAGGTCAAACTTCAAGGTTTTCGTACCTTTGGCCAACTGAACGTCTGGTTCGTAAAAATAGCCAAAACTGCCGATCGGCATAATTGCCGAATCCAGAACCACCTTGAGATGGCCGTCAACAAATCCGTACTTGCTAACCGTCAAAGTTTGACCTGCTCTGACAAAAACTTTTTGCTGATTGTCGAGCCGGGAAGAATCAACCGGAGCTACCTTAAAAAAAGTAGCAGAAACTATCCTTAATTTCAAATCTTTTCCGACAGTCAGCGGATCGGAACTGACTGTAATGTAAACTATTTGGCTGGCGGTAACATTGCGTTTGCTGTCAGTTGCGCGCAACCTCAGCCAACGAGCTCCTGCTACGCTAAATCCTTTTGGCAAATTCACTTGCCAAGTGCCGGCTTGTTGGTTTAGCGTAACGGTTAGCGGAAATTTATCCTCAGCTATTACATCGACTTTTACCGCTTCCTGCTTGTCAAAAGTACCTCTGAGGACGATCGGCTGATTTACCAAAACTTCTGTCGGGCCTTGATAAGTTAAATTCGGAGCAGGGTTAAAAGATTTACCCCCGCGACTGAATTGCACGAAATCGGGAAAAACAAAACCCGTATTCCCAAAGGGCGGCAAATTTTCAGTCAGCGAGACTTTGACATCACCTTGTTCTGTAGAGAATGCGGAAACTCCGTAAATCATTCCCGCCGGCAAAGTAATTTTTTCTTGCGGTTGCAGGCTTGCCGCATTCACCGGCCGCTTTTTAAACACAGTAGTTTTGATAACAGTCATCGTCACAGCATTTCTATCAAACTGAATTCCTCTCCCGTTTTGCAAAATTTGGACGTGCTGCGAGTACAAAAATCCTGACTTGACAAAGTTAGGAATCTGGTTATTTAGGGTGACGCGAAAATGATTTTCTACGCAAGCGTAGCCGAGAATATTGAAAGTTTCTCCTTGATAAAATCGGACTTTCTGATTTTCTGCTAAAGTAGCAGAATCTGCGGGATTGCGCTTTAACCAAGTTTTTCTGTTTACCCACAGCAACAGCATTCCAGGCGGCGGGGCGGGTAATTGGGCGCGATCGAATATCATGATTTTTGCGCCGTTTGTGATGACTGCGTGCTTTTCGTAAAAAAAGCCGGAATTCCCTACCGGAGCGATGGGATTCTTTAATTGAACGTTCAGATGTCCGTCTTCTAACTCGTAGTCGGTAATTTGATAAGTTGTTCCTGCTGGTACGTCCGCTTTTTGCAGCTCGTTGAGACTGCTGCTGGGTACTGTTCCGACTTTGAATCTGGTAAATTGGAGAATAATTAACGTAAAAGAGCGATCGGGCGTGTTAGAAGCAGGATTAACTTTGATGCTAATTGTTTGTTCGCCGATAACTTTGCCAGTCTTATCAGTTGCCTTCACCTGCACTGTGCGAGTTCCAGGGCGATCGAATCCTTTCTCTAAACTGATGTTCCAAATGCCTCTAGATAAATTCATCTCAGCATTCAGGGGATTTGAGCCTTCTGCTGCTGAAATCGCCGCCACTTGATTTTTGTCAAAACTGCCAACTAAGACAGCGGCTCGATTTGCCTCAACTTCTTGTGGGCCTAAGTAACTCAAAATACTGGTACTATTTGTCATTTAAATCTCCTTGAGCGATGTCGATCGTCTGTATACCTCGCTTGTAGCCGAGTCTCGATCCCCCTAAATCCCCCTTAAGAAGGGGGACTTTGAGTTAACTATTGTCTAGGCTTAATCAGAGGGACTTGGAGTTAACTTTTGTCCACCCTTAAGAAGAGAGACTTGGAGTTAACTCTTATCTAAATTTAATCAGAGGGACTTGGAGTTAACTCTTGTCCACCCTTAAGAAAAGAGACTTGGAGTTAACTCTTGTCTAAATTTAATCAGAGGGACTTGGAGTTAACTCTTATCTAGGCTTAATCAGAGGGATGCAGGAACACTCTTGTCCCCCCCTTCTTAAGGGGGGTTAGGGGGGATCTCCCGGTTTAAAAACAGGCGTTAAACTATGGTGACAAGAATATCTTGAGCGTGAGAGTCAACTTTCATCGTTTCCCCTTCATAAACCTGAATAATTTTGCCGGTGCCGTCGATAACAAAGGTGACGCGCTTGGCATAATCGCCTTTCTCGACATCGTAAGCTTTGGTAATTGCGCCATCAACATCTGCTAATAGCTGGAAAGGCAAACCGTATTTTTCTGTGAACTTTTGGTGCGATTCTTCGTTGTCGCGGCTGACACCGAGAACTACAATGTCTTTGCCCTTGTATTCTTCATGGGCTGCTTTGAAGCTTTGAGCTTGTCTGGTGCAGCCGGGGGTGTCGTCTTTGGGGTAGAAATACAAGATTACGGTTTTACCGTTGAAGTCGGAGAGGGAGACTGTTTTGCCGTTGGTGTCTTTGGCGCTGAATTGAGGAGCCGCGCACCCTACTGGTAATGTCATAGTTGTGTTTCTCTTGGAATTTATAAATGTATTTTAATTCATTTTGTGCTGCGAGGTTCGGGATTGAGTTCATTCCAGTAAAAATTTACGCTTGAAAATAATTAGCTCTGGTGATTGTCTGCCTTGATTTGCGGGCGATCGCGTGTTAGATTATTGGTGTTTGATCCTATTGTTATAAAAATTTTGTAATAAAGGTAACAATTTTATGAAGCTAGATATTTTTGAGTATGTGTATAATAAAGGTCTGCCTGGTGAATGGCGAGTTGAAGAATGTCGATTAAGCAAAACAAATTTACTTGTAGGTAAAAATGCTAGTGGTAAATCAAGAATTTTGAGGGCAATACATACTCTATCAGAGTTACTATCAGAAAGTGGCTCTCTTGCTCCCCGACCCAAAAGCTATGAATGGCGTTTGTTGTTTGATATTGATCGACCTGAAGAAAAAACAGAATATATATTGAAAATAGAGAAAGGTCTGGTAATTCAAGAAAAATTAATTATATACAGTGAAAGTGATAAGCCACTTTTAGATAGGCATGAATCAGGTGAAGGTACTATATTCGCCAAGAAAATTAAGCAAAATATTGATTTTCAAACTGACAAAACAGAACTCGCAGTTGTTAAGCGTAGAGATTCAATTCAGCATCCATTTTTAGAGAATTTATATCAATGGTCTAGTTCCCTAAGATTTTATGAGTTTGGAGCACAGCTAGGGAAAAATACTATGGCTCATATTCGTTTTACAATGGAATTACTTAAAAATCAAACCGATTTCAAGGATTCTAATTTTGTGGTAGGTATATTTGTGATTGGAAAACAGGAAATAGGCGAGCCGTTTATACAAGCAATTCTCTCTGACATGAGAGAAATTGGTTATAAATTATCAGAAATTGGCACAAAAGTGCCATCTTTAATCAATCCCGATATTTCGGTTGATAGCCCCGATAACTTACCACAGTTTTTATATATTCAGGAAGAAGATTTAACTTTTGTTACAGAACAATCAGAAATTTCACAAGGAATGTTTCGAGCTTTATCATTGTTTATTCAAATCAATTACTCTTTACTAGCAAGTAAGCCTAGTTGTATTGTGATTGATGATATTGGAGAAGGGTTAGATTATCAACGATCTTCCTCTATAATTAAAATCCTAATTGAGAAAGCTGAGAGAGGATTAGTTCAACTTATTATGACTACCAATGATGAGTTTATTATGAATGGTGTTCCGATAGAATATTGGTCATTGATTGAACGAACTCCTGGGAGTGCAAAATTACATAACATTTATAATTCACGCGAGAAGATTGAAGAGTTTAAGTTTATTGGACTTAATAACTTTGATTTGTTCACCAGTGAGTTTCTGTTACAAAAAGAAGGTGATGAAGAGGCAGCATAAATTATGGCACCAAAGAAAATTGCTTGTTTTGTTGAAGGACAAACAGAACAGATATTTGTTGAAAGGTTATTTCGGGAAATTGCTGGATACAAAAAAATATCTATTGAAACTTTTAAATTTCAAGGCGGTAAAGATAATCGTATAATTCAATCACTTAAACCGAGTATAGTAAAAGATGATCCTTTCTTTGTTCTTTTATATAATTGCGATTGTGATTCTCAGGTACTTTCTGACATCAGAAAACAGCATGAAAGTCTAACGAATAGTGGCTATGAAAAAATTATAGGACTTAGGGATTTATACCCGCAGCCTTTAGAAAAAAAGCAAGAAATAGAAAAAGGAATCAGAGGATTTTTGAAACCTTTGCAAAAAATAGGAATTCCAATTTCTGTCATTTTAGCTGTAATGGAAGTTGAAGCATGGTTTTTAGCAGAATGGAATTATTTGGCGAAAATAGATAATCGTTTAACCTGTGATTTTATCCTACAAAAATGTGGTTTAGACCTAATAATTCTCGATCCTGAACAAAGGGGACATCCTAGTCAAGATTTAGATGAAATTTATCGATTAGTAAGTAGAAATTATGATAAAAGTGAAAAAATATCGCAAGAGATTATAAATAATCTTGATTATGAATTTTTGTATTTGCACTTGGTTAACAGTGTTAAGCAACTAAAAAAGTTTATTGATGAGATAGATAGTTTCTTGGTTTAGTAAATCATATCAAATCCGGTAGCATCGGAATGATTCAGATATATATTCTCTCCCTCTGTGTACTCTGTGTTCTCTGTGGTTAAATCATTCCAATGCAAGCGGAAACGATATCAACCCCGAAACTTAGCATAAAATCTGTAACAATTAAAAACATAGTACCTATTCAAAAATTCTCTCAATGACTTTTATCCCCTCCGAAGCGTTTAAATCTATTAGTTATCCCAGCCGCACTGTCAAAAGAGCCGATCGCGCCGTCCGCTGTTCCCCTTTTCAATTACACTTCTTCCAGACCATCCGCGATAACAGCGTTTTCCTCAGCGCGATCGCCTCAAATTCCGGTGTCGAAAGCGGCTACACCCGATCGCCCGTATCCGAACTCGCAGCCGAAAACTCCCTGCTGTGGCTGATTCAAGTAGGCGTTTTGCGGCGCGAAGTAGACGGACAAGGGATTACCGACAGTTTTCGCCTCACGCCCCTGGGCCGCCAACTCGTGGAACAATGGGAACAGGAAGCAGATAAAGTGCCGGATGCTTCATTGTGCGATCGCCTGGGAAATGCTGTTAGCCGCGGGTTCGGACTGTTTGTATAAACTTTTCTCGCCCTCTGGGGCCTGACACAGAGTCCAACAGTCCGACCACGATCGCACCATAGCATTTTTTGAAGAACCGGGCGCGATCGTCCCCTGGTTGACTGAGTAGCGCAACCTCAATTTATGAATGATTTTTTAACCGCAGAGGGCGCAGAGGGCGCAGAGGTAGAGAAGAGAGGGTTCTCTACGGATTTGGTTCGATCTAATGTGCGGTCGATCGCCTATACTGGAATATCTGGTTGTCAGCTCTTCAAGGACGAGAGAGGACTAAATTCCTTGCTAAAAACTAATTATGATTATTTCACCGGACTTGATAAGTAAGTCCACCTAACTAAAAATAAGATATTGATGGCTGAAAAAATTGCTGTACAAGCATTCTTTTTTCCTTCTTCTTCCTTCTTCCGACGGACATCGGACTTACATCCGTTACATCCGTTACATAATCCGTTGCCGAACTTCCTTCTTCCTTCTACTAACAACTAACTACATAAAACGTTTCTCAAAAATGGAAGCAAAATCCTACAAAGACACCGTAAATCTGCCCAAAACCAAGTTCGATATGCGGGCTAACGCCGCCCGTCGCGAACCGGAACTGCAACAATTTTGGACCGATCGAGAAATCTACGATCGCCTTTCCCACAATAACCCAGGCGATTTGTTCGTCCTCCACGACGGCCCGCCCTACGCTAACGGACAACTTCACATCGGCCACGCCCTCAACAAAATCCTTAAAGATTTTATCAACCGCTACCAAATGCTGCGCGGCAAAAAAGTTCGCTACGTGCCCGGTTGGGATTGTCACGGATTGCCGATCGAACTTAAAGTATTGCAGAACATGAAATCGGAGGAGCGGCTCAATCTTACGCCGATCGAACTCCGCACCAAAGCCGCCGCCTTCGCCGAGAAAACAATGGAACAGCAGCGCGATTCCTTCCAGCGCTACGGCATTTGGGGCGACTGGAAACACCCGTACTTAACCATGAAACCCGAATACGAAGCCGCCCAAATCGGCGTTTTCGGTGAAATGGTGCTCAAAGGCTACATCTACCGCGGCTTTAAACCGGTTCACTGGAGTCCGAGCTCGAAAACTGCCCTCGCCGAAGCTGAATTGGAATATCCCGAAGGCCACGTCTCGCGCAGCATCTACGTCGGCTTTCATGTGAAAAAATTGTCAAAATCTTTGCAGTCGAAGCTCAAGCGCTATATGCCGAGCCTCTGGGCCGCGATTTGGACGACTACCCCTTGGACAATTCCGGCAAACTTGGCGATCGCAGTCAATCCCGAACTGATGTATGCGGTGGTGGAACCGCCGGCAAATTCCCACATCGCACAACAATTTATGTTAGTCGCTGTCGATGCGGTCGATCGGCTGTCGGCAACTTTTAACACTCAATTAAAAATACTTGCCACCTTCTCAGGTAAAGAATTAGAAGGCTGCACCTACAAACATCCGCTGTTCGATCGCGAAAGCCCGATCGTGGCCGGCGGCGACTACATTACCGCTGATTCCGGGACGGGATTGGTACACACCGCACCGGGCCACGGACAAGAAGACTTTATCGTCGGAAAACGCTGCGGTTTGCCAGTTTTAACTCCCGTAGACGAAAACGGAAATTTCACCGCCGAAGCCGGAGAGTTTGCAGGTTTAAATGTCCTTGGAAACGGCAACAGCGCGGTGATTGAGGCATTGGAAAAGGCAAATTGTTTGATTAAAGAGGAAAGTTACGCTCACTCTTATCCTTACGATTGGCGCACTAAAAAGCCAACAATTTTTCGGGCGACAGAACAGTGGTTTGCCTCCGTTGAAGGATTTCGAGATGAAGCCTTAAAAGCCATTTCTAATGTGAATTGGATTCCCGCCCAAGGGGAAAATCGAATCACAGCAATGGTGGGCGATCGATCGGATTGGTGCATCTCCCGCCAGCGGACTTGGGGCGTTCCCATTCCGGTATTCTACGACGAAGAAACCAACGAACCGCTGTTAAATGAAGAAACGATCGCCCGCGTACAAGCCATCTTTGCCGAGAAGGGTTCGGATGCTTGGTGGGAATTGTCGATCGCCGAATTGCTGCCAGAATCTTACCGCAACAACGGCCGCACTTACCGCAAGGGTACCGACACGATGGATGTGTGGTTTGACTCCGGTTCTTCTTGGGCTGCAGTTGTCAAAGGGCGATCGGAATTAAACTATCCTGCTGATATTTATTTGGAAGGTTCAGACCAACATCGGGGCTGGTTTCAATCCAGCTTGCTAACCAGTGTAGCAACCAACGGCATCGCTCCTTACAAAACAGTTTTGACTCACGGTTTTGTGCTGGATGAAAAAGGCCGCAAGATGAGCAAATCTGAAGGCAATGTCGTCGATCCGGCCGTCGTAATTAAGGAATACGGGGCAGATGTTTTGCGGTTGTGGGTGTCTTCGGTAGACTATTCTGCCGATGTGCCTTTGGGCAAAAACATTCTCAAACAGCAATCGGATGTTTACCGCAAAATTCGCAATACAGCTAAGTTTTTGCTGGGAAATTTGCACGACTTCGATCCGGCAAAAGATGCTGTAGCTTACGAGGATTTGCCAGAACTCGATCGCTATATGCTGCACAGAATGGGCGAAGTTTTTGCGGAAGTTCAAGATGCTTTTGAAAACTTCCAATTTTCCCGATTCTTCCAAACGGTGCAGAATTTCTGTACGGTGGATTTGTCTAATTTTTACTTGGATATTGCGAAGGATCGGCTTTATATCAGCGCGACAGATGCCCAGCGCCGCCGCAGTTGTCAGACGGTAATTGCGATCGCTGTGGAGAATTTGGCAAGGGCGATCGCACCTGTTTTGTGTCACATGGCTGAGGATATTTGGCAGTACCTTCCCTATCCAACTCCGTACAAGTCAGTATTTGAGGCTGGTTGGGTGGAGTTGGAGGAAAAATGGCACAATCCAGAATTGGCTGCGCGCTGGCAATATTTGCGGCAAGTGCGCGGCGAAGTTAACAAGGTTTTGGAAAAAGCCAGGACTGAAAAGGCGATCGGTTCTTCTTTGGAAGCTAAGGTTTTATTGTACGTTCCCGATGTCGAAAAAAGACAGCAACTGCAAGCTTTGAATCCCAGCAGTGAAGGATTGATGGATTATGTGCGATCGCAAAATGCAGCGATCGAACTAACCGCAGAGGAGAAAGCAAAAGCAGTACAAGATCGACTGGAAGAAAAAGCCGCAAGTGTTGCCAAAGCCTTGACAAAAAATACTGTTAATGTAGAGGAAGAAACAGTCGCCAAGAACAATGCAGGTTCTGAAATCGTAGAGTATTCTGCCCCTGAAGAATCGGCTTTAGACTTCCAGCAAATGTTAGATCGCAGCGCCCAGTTTGTCGCTGATTTGCCTGAATACGCGGGCAACTTTATCGCAGAATACCAAAAAATTCTGGTAACGCTTGGGCTGTTAGCTTCTGTATTGGTAACGGGTAGAGTAACCCTGGCGGTTTTGGATACGATGAATCAAATTCCTCTCTTGGAAGTCTTCTTTAAAGTCATCGGTATCCTATTTACAATCTGGTTTGCTTTCCGTCACTTGCTGTTTGCAGAAAACCGTCAAGAAATTGGACAAACAATTGATTCTCTGACAGCAGATGTGCTGGGACAAACAACTGCGATCGTGCTTATTGCAGAAACACAGGCGATCGTACTAGCGCCCGCAGTAGAGACAGCGCTTGTACCAATACAGTCGCAAACATCCGCAGCCCAACCAAGTTTTGCAGAAATACCTGCAATCCCGAAAGCAGAATTAAGTGCGAAGCCCAAAGCAGAAACTCCTGCTGAAGTAGCTGTACACCACCATTCTGCAAGTGGTAGCAACGGTGTAGACGAATTGCGCTATTTGTTCATCACATCAGAAGTTGAACTGATCGAATCGAATGCAGCGATGGCAGAATTGCCGTACAGTTACCAATCTCCAGAGTTGGCGATTGGTGTAGTCAAAGCAGACGGCCAAAAGTGCGATCGCTGCTGGAATTACTCAACCCACGTCGGAGAGTCGATCGAACATCCGGCAATTTGCGAACGCTGCGTCTCAGCAGTAGACGGCAAATTTTAACGCAGGATGTGTAATAAATAGTTTGTCATTGCCAGTGAAACGAAGCAATCGCTTAATGTCCGCCATTGCTTCGCTTCATCTCTCTCTTATCTTCTCTTCCTCTGCGTGCTCTGCGTTCTCTGCGGTTAAATCATTCCGATTATTCAAATTAAAAAAGCAATGGTTTACGCAGAAGGTTTTTTAACCTGGATTTAGTATGAGCCAGTTCTAATATTCTTGACAATTGTTGTATAAATTATCAAGAACCTGAAACTCTATGTTTCCTGCATAAATTAAAGCCAAAAATTCCCACAAAAAGCAGGAAAAACACCACAGCAGGAACTATCCAAAAAGCACCACCCCCAATCAAACTATCGCCTTCTGGCGTGATGCAGCTAGAACGAGCAGCCTCTATGCAGTCCCGCCATTTCCAGTAGCGCACGTAAAAAACATAAAAGAAGAATGCAGACAAAAACAGACAGACATTCATTAAAATATAAGACATCTGCTTAAAAAAACAGTTGACCGAAAAAGTAAGAGAATTTCAGGGCTGCTTGCTAAATAATTTTAACATTTTCAATTAGCGCACTACCATGAAACTCTCACCCATTACCCATTACCTGCAATGAATATTTTAGTCACAGGTGCAGCCGGCTTTATCGGCTATCATTTAGCCCAAAGATTACTATCCCAAGGGCAACAAGTTTACGGCATCGATAACTTAAATGACTATTACGATGTCAACCTCAAAAAAGCGCGTTTAGCTCAACTCCAGACGCATTCGCAATTTACTTTTGAATATTTAGATTTGAGCGATCGCCCTAGCATATCCCAACTTTTCCAAAACCACAAATTTGACCGCGTTGTTCACCTCGCCGGTCAACCGGGCGTTCGCTACTCGCTGGAAAATCCTCACGCCTACGCAGACAGCAACCTGACAGGATTTATCAACATTTTAGAAGGCTGTCGCCACAGCCAAATCGAGCATTTAGTTTTTGCTTCTTCCAGTTCCGTTTACGGTGCTAATACTAAAGTTCCCTTTGCAGTTAGCGATAACGTCGATCATCCGATTTCCCTTTACGCCGCCACCAAAAAAGCTAATGAACTGATGGCTCATTCCTACAGCCATTTGTACGGTTTGCCGATTACGGGATTGCGCTTTTTTACAGTATACGGCCCCTGGGGAAGACCGGATATGGCTTATTTCAAGTTCGTCAAGGCGATCGCCGAAAACAAGCCCATCGACGTTTACAACTTCGGCAAAATGCAGCGCGATTTCACTTACATTGACGATGTAATTGAAGGAGTTGTGCGAGTCATGGCAAAACCGCCTCAATCGATCGCCCAAAATTCTGCCACCACGGCTCCCTACAAGATTTATAATATTGGCAATCATTCCCCTGTGGAATTGTTGACTTTTATCGAAGTCATTGAAAAAGCAACGGGGAAAACAGCCGTTAAGAATTTTTTGCCAATGCAGCCCGGTGACGTACTTTCTACCTATGCAGATGTAAGCGATTTGATGCAGGATGTAGGATTTAAGCCCAGTACGCCGATCGCCCAAGGCATCCATAAGTTTGTAGAATGGTATCGAGACTATTACGGCGCTGCGGGCGAGAACTCTTACAGTCAAGAGGCTGCAGAGATAGAACATCTTCCCAATGGCGATCGTTTGGCCAAAGTTTAAGCGCCAACAATATTTACTAATGTGTTTAAAAACGCATTAGTTTTACCGCTATTGGTTCGTAGCGCAGACTGAATTTTCTACTCGTTACCAGGAAGAGCCTGGTAACGCAGATAGGCGAGGCTCTGCCTCCATTTTCGCAGGCGAAGCTCTTCAAGAATGATATTGTTTCCGCTTGCATCGGAATGATTTAACCACAGAGTACACAGAGTACACAGAGGGAGAGAATATATATCTGAATCATTCCGATGCTACCGGATTTGATATGACATCGATTCCTAGCCTCTTAACCAGTTATTGAAAATGATTTAGGATTGCTATAGATGCTCCCGATTAGAGGAAAACGAGATAAATCGATTAGCAAAACTATTTCCGGTCAAAAAAACTGCAGACAATTTCACCCGGGTTGTTTTGTCCAAACGCCAAAACAGTGCCATCTTTCTTAACCGTAGTGCGATCGCGACAATTATAGACTTCCAGAGGCTGTTTAACTCGATCCACACTCAGAGTTACCCTGTACTCCCAATAATTTTTCGCACTGCGTTTGATATCGACAATGCAAATCTCGCGCCCTTGATAATTTCGGCAAACAGATGCCTCAGCCGGCAGCGCCACCCAGAAAACAGATATTAATAG
>NZ_JBARVX010000206.1:0-3905 GCF_049646505.1 Microcoleus sp. | reverse complement strand
TGAAGTCGAAGCACCAGTGGGAAAACCGATAACAGTGCAGACTTTGGGCTTTTTGCCGTGCAGCAATTGAACTGCTTGTCGGACGTAGGCGGGATACACGCACACTGTCGCAAACCCAAATCTCTCTGCTTGTTGGCAACAGTTTTCTACTTGCTCTGGCGTCGCAGTCGGGTCGATCAGGCCGTAGTCGATCGAGGGGGCAATATCGATGTCTGCCTGGTTTCGAGCCATTGTTGTTTATCCGAAGTAACTGCTTCCTTATTATGTAGCGAATTTACCCATTTTGTACTTTACTCCTAGTCCGATTGAGTACAAATACTCAATTCGCTGCTCGTAAAAACTCTGGCGGAAATTGGTTGATACATTTATTCCCAAAAAATATATTTTTGTATCTGCCTTTAGATACATTTTTAATCTTTCTTTAGGTATACTTTGTTAAATGGAGTTGCAGTAGAGCCTGCGCCAGCTAGGCCGTCTGGCTGAGCCCGATCGCAGTCACTGTTTTTACTCCTCCTTCTTGCTTTAAAAACATAACAGCCAGTGCTAAGCATGAATCATTTAGAACTCGAACAAGAAATTGGGAAGATGGCTAGGGCGATGATGACTCGCAATAGCTTAATTGGTAAAGATTTGATTGCCGATCTCAGAGAGCGGCTGTCTGTTGAAAGTGTCGCTGCTTTGATGATTGTCAGTATTGAACGTTTGATTTGGTCTGACGGCGAGTCGGTGATCTGGAGTTTGAGTTATTTGATTCCTGCTGACGTGATGGAAGAAATTCGCCGGATTACGGCGTTGATAGTTTGTCAGCGGTTGATGGGCAAGGGTTTTGTGCTGGGGAAGGATTTTAGTATTGATGCTGCTGGCAGGTTGTTGTTGAGCGAGACTGCTCAAACTGCGGTTGCGGTTGCTTGAATTTGGCAAGCAGAAGTTGGAGCCGCCAGCACTGTGGAATTTGCACTATTTCTGTAACTGCTTTTCCTAATTCGCGATGCGGTAATAGTTGCTTGACTCGCGCAGATTTCAGATTCGCAGGAGCTCCAACCAGTGATGAGTGCGGTTAGCCGAAAGAGCTTTTCGTCTTGGGAAAGTAGTTAGTTTCGACTGTCAATTGCTGAGGTTGTTACGGGCGGTTTGTACGGGCGATCGCCCTGTATCAAAATTTTCAGATTTTTAGTGGAATTACAGTTTAACTCCACAGATTGTTTGTGTAAACTCATCCCTAAGATAGATGCAAATATTATGAACTTAATCCAAAATCTGGAAGCTGCTTGGTATTACCATTTGGGTTCGCGCCACCTCGAAGCTAACGAAAACGATCGCGCTCTGGCCAACTTTAACAAAGCTGTGAAGTTGCAATCGGATCATTATCAGGCTTGGTTCGGGCGAGGCATGGCTTTGGGCAACTTAGAACGGCACTTAGAGGCCTTGAAAAGTTTTGATGAGGCTTTGGCGCTGCAGCCGAATGCGAGTTTTGGCTGGCACAACCGGGCGATAGCTTTAGGAAAGTTGGGCCGTTCTTTGGAGGCGCTCAACAGTTTTGACAGGGCTCTGGAGTTCAATCCCTGTTCGGCGAGTATTTGGCACAACCGGGGATTGACGCTGATCGATATGGGGCTTTACGATAAGGCGGTTCTGAGTTTCGATCGCTCTTTAAGTTTGGAGCCAGAGGTGGCTGGGGCGTGGTACAACCGAGGTAATGCTTTGTTGCAACTCAAGCTTTACCATCAGGCGCTCAACAGTTTCGATCGGGCGATCGAATTTAACCCAGACGATGCGAATGCTTGGTACAATCGCGGTCTGGCTGCTAACTCAATGGGACTTTACAAACAAGCAGTGGCTAGTTTTGGCCGATCGATCGCTCTGAAACCGGGCGGAACTGAAGCTGTGGGCGAACGCAGGGTAGCTTTGGCGAAATTAGTCGGTTTCAATCAGAGAAATGCCAAATTCACGCCCACATCTGAGCCTGCTGGTGAGGATTATTTGATTTGGTACAACTTGGGTGTAGAATTAGCGCGAAAATGTCGCTACTCGGAGGCGATTGCTTGCTACGAAACTACATTAGAAATCAACCCTAATTTTGCTAATGCTTTTTACAATCAAGCTTGCTGTTATGCTCTACTGGGATTTGTTGATTTGGCCCTTGACAATTTGCAGCGGGCTGTGGAGTTTATCCCTAATTTGTACCGAGAACTAGCTTTGGCTGATTCGGATTTAAGCTGCATTTGGAAACAAGAACGTTTTGAAGCTTTGATCCGAGGTTGAGAAGGAAGAAGGAAGAAGGAAGTTCGGCAACGAGCAATGTACGGGATGTAACGGATGTAACGGATGTAACGGATGTAAGTCCGTCGGAAGAAGGAAGAAGAACCCCCCCCTACCCCCCCCACGGGGGGAGGGAAGAAGGAAGTATTCGTAGTATTCGTAGGGTGCGTCGCGAGCGAAAATCCCTAATGAAAGATCGACAATCTCCTAGCGACGCACCTTACACAATACTGGAGTAAAAAACCCTCCGTTTCACTCTTGCCCAGCACTTCTGTTGTAGAAAAAATTTGTAAAAATGGTATAAACATCTCTCTCCCTCTTTCTCTCTTTTCTAGCTCCTCTGCGCCCTCTGCGCCCTCTGCGGTTAGTAAAAAAATCTGATTTACAAATCAAATATAATTGCTATGTACGCCACAAAAGCTCGCCAAATCTGCGAGCTTTTGTGGCCGGGCGACGGAAATTCGATCGCCCTCAAGAGTATTTTTGCCATATTTGCTAGCGCACAGAAACTTTGATGGAGGGCTTGACCGGCCTGTTGGCAACTACTAGCACCTTGTAAGTGCCGGATTCGGGAAGTTGAGCAAAAGTTTGACCTTCGCCTTGATCTAAGAGTTGTCCCGACGGAGATTCGATCGCCACATCAAGATTTTTCTTGCTAGAAGTCACCCTGATTGTTTGTCCCTGCTGTCCTTGAACTGTCAGGGCCTGAATTTGGTAGCCGGACATTTTCAGTTTGACTGTGGCTTCTTTTTCTCCGAATGCGATGGGCATTGCGCGATCGGGCCTGTAAGTCCACTTGGCGTTAAAATCGCGCCCGATGACAAAGCTGCTAGTCTCGCCTTTCGGGGTGACACGCAGGCGGTAGATTCCCGAATCTGGCAACTGGCCGATCCACTGGTTGTCGCTTTTTTCAATAACTCCCAGATTCTCACCGTTGGGGCTGTACAGTTCGGCTGTCAGTTGTCCCGCCCACAGCGAGAGAGTGAGTTCTCGCCCTTTAACGCCTTCAAAAATATAGGTGGTTGGTTGGTTGATAGTGGCTCGAATTTCCGAGGTAGACATTCGGGCGATGGGTTCTAGGTTGGCAACTGGGGCCGACGTAGCGGACATTGGATCGATCGGTTCTGCGTTAGCGACTAAGGTAGAAGTAGCGGGTTTATTAACAGTTTCTGTAATTTCCGAAGCAGTCATCCGATCGCTCGGTGCAATTTTTGGGGCGAGAGGGCTAGCAAATACTGATTTTGCGGTCATCATCAGTAGCATTCCAGTCAGTAAAATTAGTTTTTTCATGTCGCGCTTGGCAGAGGTAATAAGCTGTATATGGTTACTTGTGTTTGTCTGTTTTCACCGGATTAAATCTGGCAAAGTGCACTGAGGCAACAGCAGCATAGAGAATCGCATAAATATCCCGTACTTGCACAAAACCTGATGGTAGCAGGTTGGCAGTGCCGAAAGTCAGTAGCAGTCTCAGTTTGTCTGGACATTTAAATTATACTGCCTACACATAATATCATCCGAGAGTATTAGTAATTGGGTCGAGGAAAATTAAAGCTGTTTCCGAGAAATTTGTTAAAAAAATGCCCGCACCCAAAAAACGCAGTAAGCTGTTGCTCGTATAGATTGTGTATGGCGATGGAGGGGGAGAG
>NZ_JBARVX010000205.1:0-10042 GCF_049646505.1 Microcoleus sp. | reverse complement strand
TTTGCACTCCCGCGGCGTGCGGCTGATTTTAGTCACCCTGCGGCCGAGACATCAAGCCGTTCAACTGTTGCAAAATTACGGTTTAGCCAGACTGTTTACCAGCATTCGCGGCACTCAGATGCCGGATGCGGCCTATTACAACTATACAGCCTTAAAAACCGAATTGTTGGCTGAAGTTGCCGAAGAATTTGAGTCATCAATTGGTTCAGCTTGGATGATCGGAGATACTGAAGCAGATATCCTCGCGGGACAAGCATTGGGAATACCTACAATTGCCGTTACCTGCGGCATTCGCAGCCGCTATCAACTGCAAAAGCACCAGCCTAATTTCATTCTCAGCGACTTGATTATTGCCGTTCATCACTTATTAGGTTTGGGACAGCAAGTAATAGTGGACTGACAACAGTTAACTGTTAACTGTTAACCGTTAACTGTTAACTGTTAACTGTTAACCGTTAACTGTTGACTGTTAACCAATGACCAATGACTAATGACTAATGACTAATGACTAATGACCAATGACCAATGACCAATGACCAATGACCAATGACCAATGACTAACTAAGCTTTTTCTAAATTCCTGGTCATTTCCCACAAGTGATTGAGGGGAAAATAAATTACCGGAGCCCAAAGACTGCTGAGAATAGCAGAACACAAAGCCACTCGCTGGTGATAGCTCCAAATTTCTAGTAAATCCCGATCGCCCATAGCAAAGAATTGCAGCCCCATCACCGTTTCCGCCACCACCGCCATCCCAAACACAATTAATGCGATCGGAATCGGATCTCTCTCAACAATATCCGCCGGAATCGACCAGGTTTTGAGCAAAACAACCGTTAAGACTCCTACAACAACTAGACTCACAGCGTGGGTAGGATCGGGAGCAGTCATCGCATCTTGAAGAAACCCCAAAACCAAGCCCATACTAGCAGCTCCCCAAACTGTACGTTTCCGCTTAATGCTCCAAGCTACCAACCAAATTAACAGCCAGTTAGGGCTAATTCCCAGCAATTCCATTCCCGGCATCCGAGTGGGCAATATTAGTAAGCACAGCAGCACAGAAACAAATGTAACGCCGAAATTGAGCAATGGGCGCGATCGCCAAAACATTCTAGATAAAGCCTTCATTACTGCTTTGCTCCCCCATCCGGCGCTGAAGATTCACCCTGCGAAGCCTGTTGTTCAACTTCCTTAGAGTGAGGGTAAACCACCGCCCACTCCAGAGAATTCATCGGTGCAGAAAACTCAACAACAGCTTCAGGGGCCGGAGTTTTATTCATATCCACGGAAACGATTTTTCCCACCGGCAAACCAGCAGGGAACAACTGACTGAAAGAAGAAGTTGAAACCACATCCCCAGGCTTGACATTGGGAACATTATCAAAAAACTCCATCACAGCCTGATTTCCGCCTTTACCGCGCATAAAACCCATGTTGCGACTGCGAGTAATTCCCACACCCAATTGACTCGTAGGATCGCTGACTAAAAGCACCAAGCTAGTATTGGGAGTAACGCTGACAACCCGACCTACCAAACCGCCGGGGCCCATCACAGTGAAATCTGTTTTGATGCCATCATTGCTGCCGCGCCCCAAAGTTATTTGCTGCCACCAGTGGTCAGCGCTCCTGCCGACAATAGGAGCGACAATCCCTTTAGGTTTCTTAGCAGAAACATAACCTAAAAGCTCTTTTAGTTTTTGATTTTGAGCTTCCGATTCTAATAGTCGCGCTTGCAATTCTTGAGTGCGCGCCGAGATGAGTTGCTCTTGTCCCGAACCGTTGGCTTGAAAAGGACGAGTCACCCAATTGTAAACTTCAAACAGTGCAGCACCTTGTGTTTGTCTAACTCCCCAAGCCGCAGTTACAGCTAAACCTAAAAGAGCTATTGGTAGACGCAGATCCCACCACCTGCGGATTGTGTTTTTTAGCATAATCTCAGTAATGTAAAATTGTTATGTCAGGATTTTAGATTTGAGATGGCAGCCCTATTTCTAAATCCAAAATCCCAAATTTGTTAACTACATATTGCGCGACGACTGCCCGCTGAAAACCCGTTCCAACTGTTTGTTTTCCAAGACCCTACCCGTGCCCAAAACCACGCAGCACAAAGGATCGGCTGCCACATGAGTGACAATTCCTGTTTCGTGACTGATCAGAGTATCTAAACCTTTCATCAGCGCCCCGCCGCCGGCCAGCATAATTCCCCTGTCAATAATATCTGCTGCTAATTCCGGGGGAGTGCGTTCTAAAGTACGCTTGACAGCTTCCACAATTACTGAAAGCGGTTCCGACATACTTTCGCGAATTTCTGGGCCTTTGATCGTCACAGTTCGCGGCAGACCGGATAGCAAGTGCAAGCCCCGCACTTCCATCATTACGTCGTCATCCTCAGTCGTCGGATATGCAGAGCCCACTTGAATTTTAATTTCTTCAGCAGTGCGTTCGCCGATGACTAAGTTGTGAACTTTTTTCATGTATTGGACGATCGACTCATTGAGTTCGTCGCCAGCTACCCGCACAGACTCGCTGATTACCGTACCTTGCAAGCTCAAAACGGCAACTTCCGTCGTACCCCCGCCGATATCTATAATCATATTGCCAGTCGCCTCAGCAACAGGCAGTCCGGCCCCGATCGCCGCAGCGATGGGTTCATCAATTAACCGTACTTCTCTAGCACCGGCCTGAGTAGCCGCCTCAATGACAGCACGCCTCTCCACACCGGTGACACCGCTGGGGATGCCAATAATTATCCGCGGCGAAACGATGGTTCGCCCTTCGTGAACCCTGCGGATAAAAGTCTTGAGCATGAGTTCGGCAGTATCGAAGTCTGCGATTACCCCGTCGCGAAGCGGGCGCAGTGCTATGACATTCCCTGGCGTGCGCCCGAGCATTTTTTTGGCTTCTTCTCCAACAGCCAGCGGTATTTTTAAGTCTTGGTCGATCGCCACTACAGACGGTTCTTGCAAAACAATACCTTTGCCGGATACATAAACGAGCGTGTTAGCAGTACCGAGGTCGATACCCATATCTCTAGATAAGGAAAATCGATTGAGAAGACCCACTGATTTGTACCCCCCCCAAACTAAAATACTAATGTGTGCAATAATGTTGTTACAAAAGTGTAACCGAGGTGGATTCTATTACGTTTTTCATTCTGAGTCTAGTCAGAAACGTACATTGTCGATCGCGAGTTGAGTGAAGACTCGCCAATCATCCACAATCAATATGTTCCGGTAAGTGGGTGTAAAATCAGGATGAAGCCCTGATTCGCGCTGTTCCAAGTTAAGCTGGCAGACGATCGCGGGTCGGGGAGAGTTTAACTACATCACCAATCGAGCACATTCCCGAAAAAGTTTATGAGTCTTAATGTTGTGACTTTAGTAGGCCGCGTCGGCGGCGACCCGGACGTGAAGTATTTTGAGTCGGGTACAGTTCTGTGCAAGTTGACGCTGGCAGTGAACCGTAGAACTAAGAACAGCGATCAGCCAGACTGGTTCAATCTGGAAATTTGGGGCAAAACAGCCCAGATTGCTGCTGACTACGTTCGCAAAGGCTCTCTAATTGGAGTAACAGGCTCTTTGAGGTTCGATCGCTGGCAAGATCGCAATAGCGGGGCAAATCGCTCGAAGCCAGTAATTAAGGTAGACCATTTAGACTTGCTGGGTTCCAAGCGCGACAATGAATCGGGTATGTCGCAACAAAACAGCGAATTCTAGCGTTTGGGGAATTTGGCAACTAATATTTGTGAATTGGGTAGCGGCTGGTGAGTTCAGAAAAGTTAGAAATTGTTCAAACAGAGTATCAAGCTGGCCGAGTAGCTTTCGAGAGCGGCCGCTACGCTCAATCTGTGCAGAGTTTAGAAACAGCCAGCGGTTTGGTCGATCGCAATTCCCGGTTGGGCGGCGAGGTGCAGATGTGGCTGGTGACAGCCTACGAAGCCTCTGGCGATACAGAAAGGGCGATCGAGCTTTGCCGCAAACTCACCCGCCATCCCCGCCAAGAAACCCGCCAGCAAGCCAAGCGCTTGCTGTTTATACTCGAAGCCCCCAAACTCACCATCCCTCCCGAATGGATGGTAAAAATCCCCGATTTAGCAGCTTTGGATGAAAATCAATCAATCAGTTTTCAAGCCAATCCCAACGCTGATATCAAGTACGCCAAACCCAAATTAGTTGCACCGGAACCTGTAGACTTGAGCCAGGTTAATACGAAAGATAATAGGTTTATCTGGGTGGCGTTAATTGCGATCGGGCTAATTTTAGGCGGATTATTTATTAATTATTAATCATTTTTGGAAGTGGATTCGCGAAAAAAACCGGTTTCTGTGGTCGGTTGGTAGCGATCGCGAGTTCTTGAGTATAGTGCGAGATGTGAGTTAACATAGGAGCCAAGAAGCTCCACATTCCGATCGCCCGCGATCGCCATAAGCTGTGGGTTCCATCTACAATCTACAATCTACAATCCGATGACTTCACTCCCCACCAACCGCGCCAAAACACTCAAAGAAGCTTACCGCGCTTGCGATGTCAAGCCTCTAGCGGGCGAGGATATTGCACGATATTATGTTGATTTGTCCGCAGTACGCAACACAGTAGCGATCGACGATGTTAGCACGGATTTGGATCTTCAAGAACCGGGAGAATTTAACACAATTTTGTTTACGGGACATCGGGGATGTGGCAAAAGTACAGAATTAAAACGGATTCAGTCGCGATGGGAAAATGAATATCGGGTGATTTATATAGAATTCGATCAGGAACTAGATGTTCTTGATGCTGAATATACCGATTTATATTTGTTAGTTATCAACAAAGTAGCTGATGATTTAACTGAATTAGGATTGAACTTCGATCGAAAACTATTACATAGTTTTGAATTGTGGTTTAAAGAAGTCACTAAAGAAACAGAAGAAAGTGTTCAACTTTCCGCTAGCATCGAAACCGAAGCAAGTGCTGGGGTGGAAATTCCGTTTATTTCTAAGTTGACGGCAAAATTAATCGGTCAAATTAAAGGTTCTAGTCAACAAAAACAAGTGATTCGCGAAACTCTTCAGCGTAATCTATCCCGCTTGCAAGCAGATATTAATCTGTTATTGAAAGATGCTTTTAAGAAGCTGAGACACAAATATCCCAACCGTTACCAAAAAGGATTTTTGCTGATTGTTGATAACTTAGACCGGATTCCTCCAAATGTTGGTAATCATTTGTTTTTTGATTACGCTCCTCAACTCCAAGAACTAGACTGTACAATCATCTATACAGTGCCGATTTCGGTGATTTATTCATATAAAAATGTTAGCAACTTGTTTAGCAATCCCAATATCGTGCCAATGGTGAATATTTATGAATTTAATCGTAGTGAGTGCGATTTAAATTACAATCAGCAAAGATTAGAAGGAGTTGCCAGTTTGATCGAACAGCGGGTTGATATTAGTGCTGTATTTGACGATCGACAACGGTTGCTAGATTTGGCAAAAGCTAGTGGCGGTCACGTCCGACAATTGATGCAGATAACTCGATCGACTTGTCGCACAGCCATTACTCGCAAACACAGTAAAGTTTTGGCTGAAGATGTCACTTACGCTTTAAATCAACAGCAATTTGATTTTGAAAGGTCTACTCCTACACCAGAATATTATACTATATTAGCGCGAGTTTGCATCGACAAAGATATCGCTAAAGAAGAAATTGGACAAAATTTATTATTCAATCTTTCCGTCTTGGAATACAACGGGAGTAGTCGGTGGAATTATGTCAACCCACTCGTAAAACAAAGTTATGCTTTCCAACAAGCCCTTAGATCAATTCAAGGAAATCCCTGAAATAGATAGACAAAGGATTGTTGAATTCAATCAAGAATCTTTTGACCAATTGCTGACATTTGTTGATATTGTTCCCGACAATGCCTTTGATTTGGGATTTATCCAAAGTAATTTTGCGAAGGATAGAGATGCGATTATTCAGGCATTGATTAACCATCCCGATTGTCAAGATATGCAGTTTGAGATTTGGGATTTTCCCGATCCTGAGATGCGCTTTTTGATGGATGAAATTCTGAAGGTTTTGCCAACAGTCAAAGTTCAACCGGATAAAAAGTTGATTTTCATGGTGCGGGGGGTGGAAAATGCGATCGGGATGACGGGGGAATATCCGCCGATGTTGGTAGATTTTAATTGGGTACGAGATGCTTATCCGGTTAAAGTGCCGCATCTAATGCTGTTTTGTTTGCCGGATTATGCGATTACGCGAGTTGCTAATTTTGCGCCGGATTTCTGGGCCTGGAATTCGGGGACTTTTGTGTTCAAAACTCCTGCAAATACTAGAGATGATGCGATTTCTCAAACTCTGGATGCTAGCAAAGGAATTAGCAATTGCGAGGTTCCAGAAAAGCAGGAACGGATTGATTTATTAACACGGTTGTTGATGGAATACACTCCCTCGAATGGGCGCGATGAAACTCACGAGGATTTGAAAACTCGTATTAGGGTTTTGAATGATTTGGCGATTGCCCATCGCAGTCGGAGTGAATATAAAACAGCAAAATACTATCTGAAACAAGCATTAGATTTGGCAAAAGATGATGAAAATTTAGCCGAACTCAAGGCAAATTCTTTGCATGAATTAGCAATTGTTGAACGCAATCTAGGGGAAATTGGAAAGGCGATTACTCTAGAACAGCAAGCTATGGAAATCTTTGAACGCATCGGCGATATTAAGATGACAACTGCTACTTTGCACAATCTAGCAGGAATCTATGCGAATCGAGGGGATGTAGAAAAGGCGATCGCATTTTATCAACAATCACTCGAACTTAAGGAAAAAATTGGCAATGTTCAAGGGAAAGCTGCTACTTTGCACCAACTAGCAGGAATCTATGCGAATCGAGGGGATGTAGAAAAGGCGATCGCATTTTATCAACAATCACTCGAAATTTATGAAAAAATTGGCAATCTTCAAGGGAAAGCTGCTAGTTTCGCAATGCTTGGACAGTTGTTAGCAGATGAGAAGGGAGATTTTGACAGCGCCTTGAATTATTTGCAGCAATCTTTGGAAATTTTACAGCATTTGCGATCGCCCGACGCGGAGACAGTGAAACGCATTATTGCTATGGTTCAGGCGGAGGCGGGTTTATGAAATTGTCGATTGTGGGCAATTATTGTTGGCGAACCCGCCCCTAAAAAATTGAACATCATACAAGTCCGAATCAAACAGAAATGATACGATATCAAATCCCGTAGCATCGTCCTGTATTCATCTCTCAATTCTCGGACTCTGTGTCCTCTGCGCTCTCTGCGGTTAAATCATTCCGATGCAATTCGTCCACATTTTGGAAAAAAGCCGGTTTCTGGCCACACCCAAAATCGCTAAAATAAAACAAAGACCAACCTCAAAGGCGATTATTGTGAGCGATTCCACCGTAGAACAGATATTGAAATTGGCAAGTCAGCGAGCCGATGCCGCTGAAGTATACTACCTGTCGAGTCAAGACACGCCGATCGAATTTGAGAACAATCGCCTCAAATCCCTCCAAACCAAAGCCCTGCGAGGCGTAGCACTCCGGCTGATTCACAACGGCAAAATCGGCTTTGCTAGTTCCACAGATTTAACGCGGATAGACGATTTAGTAGATGCAGCAATTCAAACATCCGAAATCGGCGACCCCGCAGAATTTGAACTCGCCTCCAACTTCCACCTAAAAGGCCCGGAAACCACCTACACTCCGCCCACAACCGCCGAATTAGTTGAAAACGGCAAAAACCTCATCGAGCAAGTTCACGCCTACAATCCCGATATTATGGTTGATGTAGGCTTCCACGTCCGCAGCGGTCGCGTCAAAATTGCCACGACGCGAGACGTATATGCCGAAAGATGCAGCCAAATAGTCAGCGGGACGATCGCCGGAAATTTGGTCAAAGGAGAAGACTTTATGCAAGCATACAGTTACGATGTTGCGCGCGATCGGGCGATCGACACCAACAGCATCCTGCAATCACTCCTCGAAAAATACCGCCTCGCCGAACATCCAGCCACCATCGCCAGCGGTTCCTACCCAGTATTGTTCACCCCCAGAGCCGCCGCCAGCACATTAGGAAGTTTGTTTGATACCATCCTTTCAGGTCAAGCAGTCGTTCAAAAAGCCTCTCCCCTAGCCGACAAAATCGGCGAAACCTTATTTGACGAACGCTTCACCTTTTTTGAAGACCCAACTTTAGGCCCTTCCGCCTGTCCCTTTGACGACGAAGGTACGCCCACCACCCGCAAAACCTTGATTGACAAAGGCACCGTCACCGGATTTTACTGGGATCGCAGGTGGGCCGCCCGCGCCGGCGTACAATCTACCGGCAACGGTTTTCGCGGTGGATTGTCGCGCCCGGGCCCAGATTTGACTAACTTCTGCATTTCCCCAGGAAACACCAGCACCCAAGACTTGATTGGTAGCATGGACGAAGGTCTAATAGTAGAGCAAGTTTTAGGTGCCGGTCAATCCAATCAGTTAGCAGGGGAATTTTCAGTCAATTTGGACTTAGGCTATAAAGTAGAAAAAGGCAAAATAGTCGGTCGCGTCAAGAATACAATGGTCGCAGGCAGCATTTTTGAAGCCTTTAAAAATTTGGCAGATTTGAGCAGCGAAGCCGAATGGGTAGGCGGTGCGGCATATTTGCCAAGTATGCTGTTTCAACAGTTGGGCGTCGCTGCGAGGCAATAAGGAATGAAAATTTAATAACTTAAGCGATTGCTCGTTACCAGGCTGTGCCTGGTAATGCAGATCCGGAGGCTCTGCCTCCTTAACTATCTCGCAACTTACAGGAAAGAAAACTGTAGGAGGTGCTTAAATTATTAAGTTTTCGATCCTAAGTTGAGTGCGGTTAGTTTTAAGTGACTCCGACCATCCTACAAAAAAAACTGTTTATGTCACAAATCAACAGCTCTCAAATCAGTTTGTAGTGAGAACTTTAGTCCTATAGCAATCCTAAGTGATTTACTCGTTCTACTCGTTACCAGGCTCTGCCTGGTAACGCAGATCCGGAGGCTCTGCCTCCATTTTCGCAGGCGAGACTCTTCAATAGTGACATCGATTCCTAGGCTCTTAGCCTCTCAACCAGCTATTGAAAATGATGCGAGGATTGCTATATTACCCTAGTTGAGTTAAAAAAAACTGAATTCCTCACTACAAACCAGGCTTTGCTAATTCATGCAAATAGGAAAAAATAGGGAAAAGGTACAATGAAAGAGCAAAATGTCAAGGATGGAACTGGGAAGAAGAAAAAGCACTTTTTCTTTCTTTTACCTTTTGTTCTTTGCCTTTTAACTTTAGTGACTGGATGCGTTCAGTACGATGTCGGAGTCAACTTTCAAAGTCAAACTCGCGGCGAAATAGTGCAGCACATTAAACTGGGGGAAAAGTTGACCAGCTTCAGCAGCGAAACTGTTCGAGATTGGTTGAACAGCGTAGAAGATCGGGTGAGGTTGCTGAACGGAAAAACTAAACGGATTTCCGAGACAGAAGTTATGGTAACTATTCCTTTTAATAATGGAGCCGAGTTACAAAACAAGTTCAACAAATTCTACAATCCGATCGCACAAACCACCAAAAATCCTCCCGTCGCAAGTAAGTTAGAAACCGATTTGCCGAAGTTTGAATCTCACATGGATGTCAAGCAGAATAATTTGTTATTGGTGCTGCGAAATCGGTTGAGTTTGGAATTGGATTTGCGCTCTCTTTCTCTGCTTTCCTCAAACGGCAGTTTGCTGCTGAGTCCGGGGGGACTTTTGGAGCTAGAGTTTAGCTTGAACACGCCTTGGGGCGCAGAAAGTATGGAAACTGTCCCCGGTGCGATCGTACCCGAAATTTACCGCGAAGGAAAGCAGTTAGTTTGGAAGCTGAAACCAGGGGAAATTAACTATTTGGAGGCGACATTCTGGATTCCTAGTCCCGTAGGAATTGGGGCGTTAATTATTGCCTTATTTGTGGCGGCGGGCGTTGCTTTGAAATATCAAATATTGCCAGGACTCGGAATCGGCAAGAAACCGCAAAAGCTCGG
>NZ_JBARVX010000204.1:0-4908 GCF_049646505.1 Microcoleus sp. | reverse complement strand
CTACTACCTGGTTCAATGGGCGAGGTTCCTGTTGGTGGAGGGCCGTAGTCAGTAATTCCGCTTTCTCCAAATGCCACTTCAGCAAAGGGAACTTTTCGAGTTGTGAGTTTAAAATAATTTTCTAGTGCTTGCTCCCGGCTCTGAGTCTTCGGTCTCTGCTGGACTAACAATGGGTCTTCAGTAACGGCTTTAAGAACTTGCCACTTCACTAGCAAATCTATGCGCTCCTGAAATGCTGCGTTGTTGTAAAGTACGTCTAAAGCACTAGATTTAACAGATTGACCACTTTTTTTATCTTCGAGTGTCTCGCTAATTTGTTTATCTGTTATTGGAGCAGCTTTATTAAACAGGTGTACTTGCACTTTGTTAGCAGGAAATTTATCACCAGAGCCGCCATTCACTACATTACCGCCGACAATTATTTTGCTATTTTCTTGTTCGTAAAAACACGAATTTTGGCTGCTAACTTGATACAATTTTAAATTGTTATCGCCACCTAATCCCGTCACAATAAGATTACTATTTGTAATCATTCGGCCGTTGATATTTAGGGGAGGGCCGGGAGATATTTCTAAGTCGTCTTCGTACACAACCGCGTTGTTGCTGAGGGGAATGCGGCTTTGGTCTTGCTGGTATTCCAGGGCGGATATGCTGCTAGTTCCTGTGAATTCTTGATGCCTGTTGTCTAAGCCGTTTGACATATCTTCCTCTGTAATCGGTACATTAACCGTGTAAACAAAGAAACTTTTTAACAATCTGCCATTAATACTGTACCAACCGGAATCCCCAACCAAGCTAGCAATATTACCTGCTGCTGCCTCACATCCTTTTTTCAGTACGCCAAGGGACATCGGTGGGGTTCTTGCTTCCAGCGGTTTTCTTGGCCTCGTGAACTCGCCTGCATTAGCACCTGATGCAATGCGTGGGGGGCTGCGGAAGAATATGCCGTACAGGGTAAAAGTGTCAAATTTACCATCATTATTCGTATCGACGGGATATCTCCAAGCAGTGTTTATAGATTCATTGGTCTCGACACCGCGAGTATCGGTAATGGGAAGATCGGGGGATAATATACTACCGTTACCGTCAAGGTCAGCTTTAAGTTTTAGACGTGTCTCGTCCCCAAAGGTATAAGTATCTGTACCACTACCAGCACCAGTGCTATCGGATATCATCCGGTACATTTCTGCATCAGATGGAGTAGATGTGGGTCTTTGCGGGTCTTCGTACAGCAGGAACTGAATTTTGGCCTTTGCCCGATCGAGCGCGGGAGTCGCGGCCGCCAGCACCTGCTGGTTCACGCGCACGTTACGCGCCGTATTTGCCCGATCGAACGATCGCAGAGTAATCGCCACCGTCAACAAAATCACTACCAGCAACACCATCGTCACCGTCGGCAACACAAACCCAGCCACCGGCAGTCGTGCCCGGCGGCTCATTGCCATCAGCGCTTGCAGCATTGCTCTCATCAGCCGCTTCGCCCCGGATCTGGTCACGCCAGCAATCCGCCGCAGCAGCGATACGATAACTTTGGATAATTTGCTTTTAAACATTAACGCCTTCCTGAATAATTTCAGAGATGGTATTGCCGGTAGATACTGCTGAACAGTACGATCCCATCTTTATTGTTCCCAATTTCCACAACATCCATATCAACTCTTGCAGAAATTCACAAAATATGCACTTTAGCGAAAAAATAAAACCGACAAACGGGCGATCGAACTCGCTGCAGATATATTTTTTCCCCAAAGATTTGCTCCGCAAGGATTTGGGTTGCGTAACTCCACTCTAGTCTAGTTCTATCCTATTGTCAGCGTCCAGGCCTAAAGTGAGTTCGATCGCTATTGAAGTGCGATCGCGATCGTTTCCAATTCATCGCCGGGGCGGGTTTGATCGAATACGGTATTATTTAACTGGTTACCAGGCAGAGCCAGGGAACGAGTAATTCCCCGGCGGTTTGCGGTTTTTCGGGTTAAATTTTGGGTTGATACCATTTTTCTAAAATCGTGCTATGGATGAATTCTTAGCCCCCCCTTAATAAGGGGGGGTTGGGGGGGTAAAATCTAGCGCTACTTTATGAAAATGGTATTAATACCATTTTTCTAGAATCGTGCAACACTCTTCGACCCCCCCTAGCCCCCCCGCTGCATTGCGGGGGGAACAAGAATACTGTTGCATTTTTTTTTAAAATTGGTATTAAATTGACAGGCTTCGGGCGCGGCGGCTAATCCCTAGGGGTCGATCGACCCTAGGGAAGCAACAATTTTTCAGGCTGGGTATTAAAATGGCGATCGATTATTAAGAGCTACAAAAATTCAACAACTGTGAAACCAACCCCAAATCCCCCACATTTCATCATCATCGGCGCCCAAAAAGGCGGCACCACATCCCTATACGCCTATCTCAGCAAACATCCCCAAATCGCCTGCGCCACAGAAAAAGAAGTACATTATTTTGACTTAAAATTCGACCAAGGCCCGGAGTGGTACCGCGCCCAATTTCCCCAGCCAGAAAACGGCCCCCACAAAGTAACCGGAGAAGCCAGTCCCTACTACATATTTCATCCCCGCGTACCGGCGCGCATCCACGATTTGTGCCCGCAAGTCAAAATCATCGCCCTGCTGAGAAACCCAGTCGATCGGGCAATTTCTCACTACTATTACTATATCAGAATACAATACGAATCCCTATCATTAGAAGAGGCGATCGCCGCCGAGCCCCAAAGACTCAAAGGCGAACTAGAAAAACTCCTAGCCAACCCAAACTACCGCAGTTACGAATACCAACACCACAGCTATTTAACTCGCGGCATTTACGCCGATCAACTTCCCGCGTGGATGAAACTATTTCCCCCTTCACAAATGCTAATCCTCAAAAGCGAAGACTTGTATGCCAACCCCTCAGAAACCGTCAACAAAGTATTGGAATTCTTAGACTTGCCGCCGCACCAACTAGAAACCTACAGCAAGCACAACTCCAACGAATATCCGCCCATCAGCGAGGCTGTATGCCAACAATTGAGAGCATATTTTCGACCGCACAACCAAAGATTAGCTCAATTGTGCGATCGAGACTTCGGCTGGGATTAATAATTTCGGGAATTGTAGGGGCGGGTTTTACCAACAATATCTAACAAATACAAACAATTTATATAAACCCGCCCCCACCCCACCAATAACCTACTCCAAACCTATAGTCGATTTACCGTGTTCGTGGGGGCGGGTTTACGAGATTGTGGATTATTGCCAAATATTGTTGGTGAAACCCGCCCCTACAAATTTTTTGCTCAAAATACCTTGACATCCCGCTCTGCCTGTGCTATGTTCGCCAATAGTATTGTGTTCGATCGACAAATCCCAGCCCTTCAACTATGTTCAAAGCAATTAGCTATTTTTATTTTTGGTACAGCAAAGTTCGCCCGGAGTGAATTTACAGTCTGCTGTAAACATCCGGGCGAACCGCAGATTAACATTTGCGGTTTTGTTTTTTCTACTCCTTTTCCCAACAATCAATCAACTACAAGCGAAAACAACAATGACATTATTTAGTAACTGGTATTGCGGCTTTTATTTTTGGCCCTGCAGGAGTTCTGGGTAAATTGTCGTGCTGTCTTTTCGCGCCAACCCGGAACTCCTGAAAAGTTCCGGGTTTTTTTTGTTGTCAACCGCCCACTTATTTTTCCCGGAGAATTCCCCATGTTAGAAGCCAAACTCGCAACCAAATCTCACCCGGAACACCAAACAATTATCAAACTTTCAGAAACAGTTTCTGTCGGCGGCACAGAATTGTTAATCATTGGCGGGCCGTGTACTGTCGAAAGTTCCGCCCAAATGGAAACAGTCGCCAGCCAACTATCCGCCGCACCTGTGCAAGCTTTGCGGGGGGGAGTCTACAAACCCCGCACTTCTCCCTATGCTTTCCAAGGTATGGGCATTGAGGGGCTCGAAATTTTGGCCGGTGTCAGCCGCAGTTACGGTTTGCCGGTGGTGACAGAGGTAATGTCGATCGCCCAAATCGAGTTAGTTGTCACCTATGCTGATATGCTGCAAGTAGGCAGTCGCAATATGCAAAACTTCGAGTTATTAAAGGCGATCGGTCAAGCCAAAAAACCAGTTTTGTTAAAACGCGGTCTCTCAGCGACAATCGAAGAATTTGTGATGGCCGCCGAATACATTCTCAGCCACGGAAATCCTGATGTTGTGCTGTGCGAAAGAGGCATCCGCAGCTTCGACAATTACACGCGGAATGTCTTAGATTTGGGTGCAGTCGCGGCACTCAAACAGTTAACTCATTTGCCCGTAATTGTAGATCCTTCTCACGCCGCCGGCAAGCGAGAATTAGTCGCACCACTAGCCAAAGCAGCGGTTGCTTGCGGCGCTGACGGCTTAATTATTGAATGTCACCCGCAACCGGAAAAATCGGTTTCTGATGCGCGTCAAGCTCTTTCTTTGCCGGATATGGTCGATTTAGTTGCGAGTTTGCGGCCTGTGGCGGCGGCCGTCGGGCGGTGCGTACCGGATACTAAGTCATTAGTCAACAGTCATTAGTCATCAGTCATTAGTCATCAGTCATTAGTCAACAGTCATTAGTCATCAGTCATTAGTCATCAGTCATTAGTCATTAGTCATCAGTCATCAGTCATTAGTCATTAGTCAACAGTCATTAGTCATCAGTCATTAGTCATCAGTCATTAGTCATCAGTCATCAGTCATTAGTCATCAGTCATTAGTCATCAGTCATTAGTCATCAGTCATTAGTCATCAGTCATTAGTCAACAGTCATTAGTCATTAGTCATCAGTCAACAGTCATTAGGGGCGGTGCCAAGAGTGCCCGCCCTCAAGCGTCAACAGTCAACAGTCATCAGTCATCAGTCAACAGTCAACAGTCAACAGTCATCAGTCAACAGT
>NZ_JBARVX010000203.1:0-6642 GCF_049646505.1 Microcoleus sp. | reverse complement strand
ATTGAAGATTTGAGTGAGTTACTTTTTGATTTATCTGGTTCAGATAAACCTGTTAAATGCCTCGCATAAAGTTGGTCAATAGCCTTCATAGCCTTCATTTGACCTCTCGACAATTAATCCACCCTGGGTTGGACTGGACGAAGGGGGGGGTTGGGCGTGGGATCGACCCGATCGCCCGCGTACCATTCCTCAGATACAGAAATCCCCCGCAACCACTCTCTGTAATTGCAGCAACCCCAAAACAGGTTCAGTTAGCCCAGTTATCAGCCGTTGAGGTTCATCGCGAGTTAGTCTCCTCAACATCTACATCTAAAAAGTGCAAGTGACTCTCGGACTCTGTATTGACAGCAATCACCAAACCCGTCTTCCCCCAAGGGGCGATCGCCCGGGGTGCGGCGGGGCTGCTAAAATTCCCGACTTGAACGCCTTGACTGTTTAAAACCAGAATCTGGCCCCCAACATCCGCCAATACCCATCCCCAATTAGCCACACAAGCAGAAACGGGCAAACTTTCCAGGGGAATTCGCGCTACCTTGAGCGGCCACAATTTCATCAACAGCACCGCCGCTTTACCAGATTGAGGAATTCCCAGCAAAGTATACGGTTCAGGTGTCAGCACCATCTGTACGAGACTGGCCGACAACCGCACAGAACCCACAGCCGTGCCGCGGCGAGTGTAAACTCTAAAAATAGTTTGGGGATTTTTCGGTTCGTTGTCGGGCCAAATAGCTAAGACGTGTCGCCGATCCAAAAACATTAATTCCGGTAAATAGTGTTCCGGTAACGGCACAGTAGCCACCGGCTTCAGAGCTTTTTCTCGATCGCCCGCAGTGCTGTTTGCACCTAAAGCATAAAAACGCAGTTCTCCCGGAACAGCCACTGTCAACCAGCGGCCGTGAGAATCAACAGCAGCTTTAAAAGCATCTGTACCTTGCCTTAAACCCATGTCCAGCAAGCACTGAGGCTCCCAAGACCGATCGCCCATCCAGTAAATTTTTTGTGGAGTCAGAACGCAGCAGCCGTCAGCAGCAGGTAAAATGCCGCGCACTATTTCCGGCATAGATATAGAAGTTGCCCTTTCTTCTGTAACTAACTGTGTTTCCGGCTGACACCAAATCTTCACATCTTTATCTACAGCAGCGTAGAGATACTTTTCAGTAGCAATTAAAGCCGTCAGCGGTGAAGAAAGTATCAGTGGCTTGGGCTGCGTCACCGCATAACGCACAGTCCGAAGTAAATTAATAGTCGGCTGTGACGCTTCTTCCTCTTCGACTTCGCGCAAAGACTCAGTTTCCGACTTCAAATTTTTAGCGCCGCTGGTTGTGGGGTGTTCCCAAGGAATAATGCAGTCGCCCGATTGCCTGACAGCGGGGTCGTACATTACCAGCCGCAGGGCTTGAGCCATTTGGGAAGCACTGGCAAAGCGGCGCGCAGGCAGCTTTTCCAGAGATTTTTTGACTATGGCTTGCAAAGGCTCAGGAATAGCGTCGGGAAGTTGCAAGCGTTGATTCAGATGCGCCCACCTCAAGTCTCCGGGGGTGCCGCCAAAAGGGCGGTAGCCCATTAGCAGCTCAAACAGCAGAATTCCCACTGCATATATATCTGACATGGGGGAATAAAGACCGTAAAACCGCTCGGGGGCCATGTAAGCGGGGGAACCTACGGCAGCGTCTGGAGAAAGTTCTTGGTGGAGGCGAGTTGTACCGATTTCTGGCAGCCGGCGGGCGATACCAAAGTCAGACAGGCGGGGCGACCAACCTTTGGAGCCTAGAGTTAGGAGGATATTTTCTGGTTTTACGTCGCAGTGAACTACGCCTCGGCGGTGGGCGTAGTCTAAGCCTGCTAAAACTTCCATGACTAGCTGCAAACCTTCGAGCAGGCGCAAGGGACGGTCTTGTTTGAGCAGGTTGCGGAGGGTTCCTCCCTCGCAGTAATCCATGACCAAGTACCTGCCTGTAGCTGTGTGTTCTAGAGCTCGGCAGGTGACTATGTTGGGGTGCTGCAAGGTGATCAGAAACCACAACTCTCGCAAGAATTCGCTAGTTGGGGCTTTTTGATGGCTGAGTTCTTTGAGAGCAACCAGTTGGCTGGTGAGGCGGGAGTCTTTGGCAGGAGTTTCTCGAACGCTGGCACAAAAGACTCGACCAAATTGCCCTTGTCCGACTAGCCCTAAAATGCGGTATTTAGAATTTTGCATCGGTCTAATTATAGGAAATGCTTGAGCTAGTATTAAAATATGTAAAGAATTCTGACAAAAATTCAAACTTTTGAATCGCTCGCCAGGTATTGCTATGTTATCTCAGGTTCATTCTCAGCCGACTAACTGCGATCGCAAGGTCGCACCTACCAAAATCCTGGAGTTTCGCAGTCAATATCAATCTTGCCGGATTCGGGTGCCGGATCTGGAACTGCCTGTGGCTGCTATTTTAGTCGATCGCGAGTATTACAGTTTTTTCAAGGCCGTCCAAGAAGCATCTAAGGTTTTAGCCATCGTGGCCAAGCTGGGGAATAGGGGCGACTCAACAGCTATTACTAAAACAGCTAGCGGTTATGCAATCTGGGTCATGGAGCCGGAAGCTAGTCCTGTCAATCCCTCTTAACGTTTTTGGATGTTAGCCAAAATTGTTTGAGCTTTCAATATCTCGATCGCACTTGCTTGCATACTGAAATTGACAGGATCTAAAATCAATATGGTTAAAATTATTAGACTAGATCCAATTGCCGAAGAAATGGCAGTGGAAACCCAATCGAATATCCTGGCGGCCTTACTTTCCAAAGACTTGGACGTTCTCAAGGAGTGCGGGGGGCGGGGAATGTGCGCTACCTGCCACGTTTACATTAAAGAGGGTATGGAAGGCTTGTCTGAAATGAACCGCCGCGAGAGGAGGACGCTGGAAGTCATTACTACAGCGGCATCCAATTCGCGACTTGCTTGTCAGGCTCAAATTATGGGCGAGGGTGTAGTTGTACAGTTGCCTGCGGGGATGTATATTAATGCTATTGAAAATGTGGAAGCTTTGATCGGTCGCCGGGCCCAGCAAGATTTGTTGCACCCGATTACGGGTCAAGTAGTTGTAGAATCGGGAAAGTTGATTACTCGTTCGATCGTCACTCAGCTTAATGAAACCCGCTTCCAAGTTGGACAGTATTTAGTTCGGACTAAAGAAGCTTAAACAGTTGACAGTTGACAGTTGACAGTTGACCTGTGACAGCGAACTGATAAGAACGGAGATTTAAACTCCGTTCTTATCACAATCTGCCGACCTGAGTAAGGGCTTCAAACCCTTGCTATTCCGTGAACTACCAACGCTAATAAAATTGTGGATGGGGAACAGAGGCGCCAATTAAGTTAAAACTTGATATGTTGTAACTTGAACAGATTTTTTCCTAAAAAAAAGTTATATGCTGAGCCAACTTGCGCGTTTGAGTACGGAAGCAGATGGACGCTACGCCACGGCTGACGAGCTCCAATTTTTGAAAGACTATTTTCAGTCTTTAAATCACCGAATGAGTGCTTATAAAAAAATTCAAGCGGCTGAGAAAGAAATTATTCGGCAAGTGGAATCAGAAATGCAGTCTCTTGACCCTAGTTTATTTCGCCGGGGGTCTCAAGATGTGACGGCAAAGTGGCGCATAGATGCTCTGCGGGTGTTGAGGCACTCGGCGGCAGCACTTTTGATTAATGATACAGAACGGTTGCGCGATCGGCTGCTGCTGTGGTTTCAAACTATTTTAGGCGCTTTTCAAGCTCGAAATAGTTCGGGTGTTACTTACGATGTCATGAAAAAGGTACTAAAAAAATATCTGACTGCTGAAGAAGTCAGCCTATTTTTTCCAATTCTGGACATCAACCGCACTGTACTGGGCAAATAATCAAGGCAGATGTCAGATTATTTGAGATTTGAGATTTGAGATGGGGAATGACTGATGAGATAAGGGTTTGGAGCAGGGGCAGACAGTTGCATTTTTTGGGGAAACTGCTGTCAGGTTAACGTGGATAAATTTTGCCGTTAGGAAGAATGGCTCCCATCAACTTAGCTCCTCTCAAATCGGCTTCAGTGAGAATGGCTCCCCGGAGGTTTGCTGCTGTCAAGTCAGCTTTTCGCAAGTTGGCTTTGCTCAGATTAGCTTTGCTCAGGTCAATTTCATGCAGGCAACAATTGGAAAGGTCGGCATCAATCAGGTAGGCTCCGCTCAAGTTGGCTTTGCTCAGGTTGGCCCCGCTAAAGTTGGCTTGCATCAAATAAGCACCGCTGAAATTGGCTTCGTTCAACAATGCCTCTGCCATATTAATTCCCGTTAAAAGTTTGCGGCTCAAGTCTACCCCGCCCAAATCTGCCCGGCTGAGATTGATACCGCTTAAGTGGCAGCCATTCAAAGTAATTTTTCTCAGGTAGGTTTTGCTGAGGTCTGCTTTGCACAAGTTGGCTCTGTCCAAGCAAGCTTCGGTGAGGTCGGCTTCGCTCAAACACGCGCCGTTTAAATAAGCTTGAGTGAGGTTAGTTTGCCTGAGATTAGCTTTCAACAGGTTGGCTTTGGTGAGGTTGGCACGGGTTAAGTTGGCTCCGGCTAGGTTGGCTTTGGACAATTCTGCTCCGGTGAGCTGTGCTTCGCTTAAGTCGGCATCTTTGAGACTGGCTAGACTCAAGTCTGCATCTTTCAAGTTTGCCCCGTTGAGATTGGCTTTAATCAGATAGGCTTTGCTGAGGTTTGCTTCGCCCAGAATGGCTTTGGTGAGTTTGGCCGCGCTCATATCTGCGCCTGTGAGATTGGCATTGGGGAGAATTGCTCCGGTCAAGTTTGCCCAATTCAGATGAGCTCCGGAGAGGTTGGCGCCGGTGAGGTTGGCTCCGCTGAGGTTTGCGCCGCTCAGACTTGTGGCGATGAGGTTTGCGCCGGTGAGGTTGGCTCCGCTGAGGTCGGCTTTGCTGAGGTTGGCTCGGCTCAGATGGGCTTTGGTGAGGTTGGCCCCGCTGAGGTTAGCGCCAATTAAGTATGGTCGGTGCTGGTGTTGGTTGAGGTTGTCTAAACGTAGAGTTGGGGCATCGCTGGAACGGTATAAATCGATCGGACTCAAGACAATGCCGCGCAGGTTTGCCAGTCTAAAATCTCTTTCGCCGGCTGCATATCGATTTAGAAGTTCATTGGCGTCCATTAAGTTAGATCAAAAAGTTTGAGGTTGTGATTGCTTTTAATTTTTATGAATTTGTTGAGTAAGTTATGAATTGTATAGCTGCGAGTTGCACAGGTTTTTTTTAATAGCTAAAACCCAAGTTTTTAACTATGTAGTTCTTTTTTATAATTTAACTCATTGTTTCAATATTTTGGTGGATGCAATGGCGGCCGAATAATTTATCTGATACGGGAGCATCTCCGGCTTTGTAAAAATATTTTTTATGGGAGCGCTGTCCGGGAATAGTGTGTGTTGTATAACTTGTGCTAGCGGGAACAGCAACAAATGCAAAATTTAGATGTTTCCTCTGATACCAGTGTCCCAAAAAAGGTAACTGTAGCTTTGTGTTGCCCGCCCTACCAGTCATCATACCATATTGTCTCAATTACCCGCAATCTGTAAAGCTTCGCTCGACAGGAATGCAAGTCCCGATCATTAGAGGAATTTGCATTCCTCTGGGTCTAACCCTTCTTATTACGATCGTCCTTTTTGGACACGAACTCAGCGATTCCCGATCGAAAGTCGAAAATATAAAATGGTATGACAGCTATTAGGTATCAAATAATAGCTGTAAAATAAGTCAGTTTTTGGGTTGGCAAAGTTGACGAATAATAGCTTCGTGATCTTCTCCTTCTTCGACCATAGAATTTGCTGGTTGGAGGCGATCGCGCAGCCCTAAAATAAAGCGGTTGCAGTCGGAACCCAAGGATTCGCAGGAGGTTTGCAGGCAGTGGAGTTCTCGACCTGTAAGCTGACTGAAGAACGCACTTAAGATGCCTGCTTCCAGAAAACAGGCTGGCCACTTGGATTTTGGGGCGTTTTTGGCAAAAAGAGAGTTAGTAATTTTTACTATTAAAAATCCCTGTTCTGAATAGCTGGGGTCAAGTTCAAAATTTCCCCATCCGTGGGTTTTCCAGCACTGTTGCAAGGACTGCAGAAATTCTACCATTTCCATTTCGGAAACTGGCTGACCGTAGTATTCGCTGACTTCTTCGCAAAAACGCACGTAGAAGTTTTTCCCCCACCAGCGACCGCAGTTAAAAAGCACGAGGCGGGAGGCTTGACCGGTTTCTTGTTCTAAGCCGATATAAATGGCTTGAATTAGTGTTTCTGGGAGGGCTATGAGTCGATCGCCCCGGCGGTTTTCGAGCAGGCCGAGTTCGAGGTCGCCTCGGACGTAGGCATCGCTGGCAAAGTAGTTTCCAGGGAGTCGGGGCTGTTTGAGCAAGTCGGCAATATTAATCATCGCTAAATTGGGAATTGGGAATTGGGAATTGGGAATTTGTTATTTGTTATTTGTTATTTGTTATTGGTTATTGGTTATTTGTTATTTGTTATTTGTTATTGGTAACAACTGGCAACTGACAACTAAGAGGGCGGGCACTCTTGGCACCGCCCCTACCAACTGACAACTGACAACTGACAAGTGGCAACTGACAACTGGCAACTGACAACTGACAACTGACAAC
>NZ_JBARVX010000202.1:0-6183 GCF_049646505.1 Microcoleus sp. | reverse complement strand
TAGACCTCTTGCCTCAGTCCTTTTAATCAAATTTTGGGACGATGCTCAAAGCCATCCCACAAGAAAAAAAGATTTTTGTGGGACGGGCTCTGGGGCCCGTCCTAATTATTTTTGCAAGAGGTCTATTGAATTTTATACATTTGAAATCTTCAGAAGCGACGGTTGAAACCGATCCGACAAAAACGAAGTCGGGTTCCGCAGACAAGCGAGATTGATTTCAATTGTATTGAACTTTATACATTTGGAATAAGTCGCCGCTTTGCTTTTTTACTACTTTAGCGCCAGCAGCTTTTATCAGTTTTTCCCAGTCTTCTATTGTCTCTAAAAATACTTCTCCTGCTCGATAAGTTTCCAAAATTGCCCAGTCTTCTGCTAGAGGTGCATTTGGGTTGAGGACATCGAATACAAAATGACCGCCCGGTTTTAGTACCCGCTTTACTTCTCCCATGACAATATTCCAATAGTCTATGGGATAGTAACAGCTAAAGCCTGTAGCCAGACATAAATCGAACTGATCTTCTTCGTAATTTAATTTGTGGGCGGGGGCTAATTCTACTCCTTTGAAGAGTTTGGAATTGAGCTGAGGGCCGCGGGCGTTTAATGCGTCTCGGGCGCTGCTGCTGATTTCTTGACCGTAGAAATATGCTTCCCATTCCCGCCAAGGGTAGATCAGAAAGCTGACTCCGCAGCCAATGTCTAAACAGCGCTGGTTTTTTTGGGGTTTGGCAATTTTCCAGAAGGGAGATACTGTTTTTGCTTGGAGGGTTCCGGCTACTGATTCTAGGAAAATTGGCATTGCTTCTACTTCTTCGGGTAGGGCGAATGCTTCTCCTCGATATTCGCGATCGAACCTAGTGGCGACTTGGGATAATAAAATTGGCCAGTTGTCTGATTTTCCTTTGGCAAACCAAGTCTGTTCTTCACCTGCAAGTGGGCGATTCTCTTCGGGATAGCTTCGCTTCGCGGATTTTTTAGACATTCTTGAATTACCTTCTAGAGCCTTTAAGTGCTTTTGTAAAGTTTTGACGGTAAGGCTTATTAAAAATTAACGCCGGCCACAGCAGCGAGAGTTTGAGGCGATTTGCAAAACTTCTGTCGAAGTTAGTGCGATCGAAACCGTTCCAAAATTTCCAAATTCCGCCGCCGTAAGCGACTAGCAAGACTAATCCAATTAACGGTTCCATCAAATAACCTCCTAAGCGACTGATTGGATTTTGAGTTAGCGAGCCTGCATCGCTACTCTATAATCTATCATTTATCAGACGCCTTGGCGCACGGATACCTGCGGCAATTCCACCTTCAGCTAGATACTTCAAAATCGCTGATGGTGGGAAGCTTAAAAATATAACAGAAGTCATTAGTCATTAGTCATCAGTCATCAGTCATTAGTCATTAGTCAGCAGTCATCAGTCAGCAGTGCTGTATCCTCGATCGAGCGATGCGATCGGTCACCAGTCATCAGGAAGAAGGAAGAAGCAATATTCAGTAAGGGTTTGAGCAATTGATAACGTCGTGAATTACCCAACGTTCATCTAAGTACAGATAGAACGCGGGCTTCCCAATTCAACCGCAACAGCCTCTACAGTAGTAGACTTGCGTCCATACCGTTTTGGTCTTACATTGCGTCCAAGGGCAGTAGCGCTGATTCCCAACGCCAAAATCCGTAAGCCTTCATTTCTAATATTGATCGCCGCATTCACATCTCGGTCATGTCGCTGATTGCAACGAGGGCAATCAAACGAGCGGACACAGAGATCCATCTTTGGGATTTGTAGCAGCGTATTTGAGCAAAGGTGAGAAGAGGGAAAAAACCTGCCTATTTCTAGATAAGTCTTGCCGTCAAACTCTGCTTTGTATTTGAGCATGGTGCAAAACATTCCCCAACCTGCATCACTAATTACCTTGGCAAGGTTATGATTTTTGACCATGTTTTTCACTGCTAGATTTTCCACCACGATAACTTGGTTTTCGTTAACTGTCTTACGGGACAGCTTGTGGAGGAAATCCAAGCGCACTCTCGAAATTTTAGAATGTACTTTTGCCACAGCAATACGAGCTTTACGCCGCTTGTTCGTGGTCTTATCCCTTTTGCGAGATAGTTTTCGCTGTTTGCGTTTTAAGTTAAGCTCATGCTTCTTAAGATGCCGTGGGTTTTGGTATTTTGAGCCATCCGAAGTGACGGCAAAATCAATCAGCCCCAAGTCAAGCCCAATCGTCTTGCCTTCACTACTGGGTTCTGGCGAGTCAAGACCATCCTCGACCAATAGCGAAGCATAATAGCGATCGTCAGGCATCCTCGACACCGTAACAGTCCTCAACTTTCCTTCTATGTCTCGATGAACCTTAGCTGTTACCGTTCCTAAGTAACCTGGGAATTTAATTTCGCCTTGGCTCAATAGTTTGACATTTGCGGGATATTGAAGGGATTGCCGACCCTGGCGATTTTTGAAAGATGGATAACCAGTACGTCCGTCAAAAAAGTTAATGAACGCTTGAGATAGATTTAGCACAGATTGCTGAAGACATTGTGAATAGCAAGTTTTTAGCCATTCGTGTTCAGCTTTCCAGAACGGGATCTGCTTTTTCATATCAAGAGCAGACAAACCTTTACCCGTCTCTTTGTAAGCTATTGACATAGCCGCAAGTGACTGATTCCAGACCCAACGGGCACACCCAAAAGCTTGAGCCAAATGAGCTTGCTGTGCATCCGTGGGGTAAAGTCTGACCTTGACTGCTTTTAACATTCCATTATGTTAACACGGTTTACAGAACATGATAAATAATAGGGTGGTGGCAAAGATTATTTGCAAAGTCGGCGGGGCATCGAACCCCTTGACTCGCACAGCGAACATCCCGTCGCTCAAGGTCGTAAGTAGTAGTTCCGAATTAATTACACGAGATTTCTACTGAAACCCTTACCTAGCAAGGAGTCTTTATGTAATTAATTTTGTGTGGTTACTTACCATTAGAGCGCGGGGCTTCCCGCGACTAAGCCGCGACTAAGCTAAGAATTGATAGCGGTGCCCCACAGGTTACAGCAGGCAAACTTTTTCTAGCGGACAATGACGGTAGATAGCTTTCAAAGCAAGGAGGATTTTATGCGTGCAGTGCTGATGGCTGGGGGGTCGGGAACGAGGCTCAGACCCATGACGTGCGATTTACCCAAACCGATGGTGCCGATTCTCAATCGCCCGATCGCAGAACACATTATCAATTTGCTAAAAAAGCATAAGATTACGGAAGTTATTGCTACCCTGCACTACCTTCCTGATGTGATGCGCGAATATTTTACTGACGGGGCAGAGTTTGGCGTTCAAATGACTTACGCTGTGGAGGAAGACCAACCGCTGGGTACGGCTGGTTGTGTCAAAAATATTGCTGAATTGCTCGATCGAACTTTTCTGGTGATTAGCGGCGACAGCATCACAGACTTCGACTTGACAGAAGCGATCGACTTTCACCGCAGCAATAAATCCAAAGCCACCTTAGTTTTAACTCGCGTTCCCAACCCGATGGAATTTGGGGTGGTGATTGCTGACGAAAATTACCGCATCAACCGCTTTCTGGAAAAGCCTTCTAGCAGCGAAATTTTTTCCGATACCATCAATACCGGCATCTACATTTTAGAACCGGAAGTCTTGGATTACCTGCCGGCCAATCAAAAATGCGACTTCTCGAAGGACTTGTTTCCCCTGCTGCTGGAAAAAAACGAGCCGATGTACGGTTACATCGCCGAGGGTTACTGGTGCGATGTCGGCCAGCTAGATGTTTACCGGGAAGCTCAGTACGATGCGCTGCGGGGAAAAGTCAATCTGGATTTGAGTTACTACAGCGAAGTTCGATCGGGAGTTTGGGTAGGTCAAAATACTTTTATTGACGATAGCGCGGTCGTGGAAGAGCCGGCAATGATCGGCAACAATTGCCGTATCGGAGCCCGAGTTAAAATCAATGCCGGTACCGTGATCGGAGATAACGTGACAGTCGGGGCCGACGCTAACCTCAAACGTCCGATCGTCTGGAACGGAGCAATTATCGGCGAAGACGTTCACGTCAGGGCCTGCGTGATTTGCCGCAGCACCCGCATCGACAGGCGCGCCCACATCCTCGAAGGTGCTGTGGTCGGTTCGATGTCGGTCGTCGGAGAAGAAGCGCAAATCGGCCCTGGGGTGCGCGTCTGGCCGAGCAAAAATATTGAATCCGGCGCTCTGTTAAATCAAAATTTAATTTGGGGAGAACAAGCTAAGCGGAATTTATTCGGTCAGCGGGGCGTTCAAGGACTGGCAAATGTGGATGTTACCCCGGAATTTGCCGTGAAATTGGGCGCGGCTTACGGCTCGACTTTGAAACCGGGGACTTCGGTATCGGTTTCTCGCGATCAGCGCAGTATTTCGCGGATGGTTTCGAGGTCTTTGATTGCGGGTTTGATGTCGGTGGGAATTAATGTGGTGAATTTGGAATCGACGGCTATTCCGATCGCGCGCACGGTTACGTCTACGATCTCAATTGCCGGCGGCATTCACGTCCGCATTTCGCCCGATCGTTCCGACCACATTTTAATTGAATTCTTTGATATCAAAGGCATCAATATTACTAAAGGAGCCGAGAAAAAAATCGAGGGGGCTTATTTTAAGGAAGATTTGCGGCGAGCTCTAATTCCCGAAATTGGAGAGATGTCGTACTTCAACCAAGCTCTAGATGTTTACAACCGCATTTTTGAGCGGCAGATGAATGTTGAGGCAATACGCTACAGCAATTCTAAGGTGGTAATCGATTACGTTTACGCAGTTTCTGGAGCAATTCTGCCGCAAGTGCTCGCCAAGTTCGGCTGCGATGCGGTGGTGCTCAATGCCAGTCTCAAGCAGACTTCTCTGAGCAACGGGGAACGGGAATATTTGCTCGACCAACTCGGCCGGGTGGTGAAGGCACTCAGCGCTAATTTTGGGGTGCAGGTGTCGGCCAACGGCGAACAGCTCATTTTGGTAGATGAGTCTGGGATAGCGATTCGCGGGGAAATGCTGACGGCGCTGATGGTAAATTTGATGTTGACTGCTAATCCGAAAGGTACAGTAGTAGTGCCTGTGAATGCGTCTTCGGCGGTGGAGGCGATCGCCCGCCGCTATCAAAGCAAGGTAATCCGCACGAAGGCGAACCCAACGGCTTTGATGGAAGCCGCTAACAGGAACCCGAATGTAGTTTTGGGCGGTAGCGGCAGTATGGGTTTTATTTTCCCGCAGTTGCATCCGGGGTTTGACGGAATGTTCTGCATTGCTAAAGTGATAGAAATGATGACGGTTCAGGAGCGATCGCTCGGACAGATCAAAGCCGAACTTCCCCGCGTCACCCACCGCAGTTACAGCGTCCGCTGTCCTTGGACGGTAAAAGGTTCGCTAATGCGGTATTTGGTAGAAACTCATTCGCCCGATCGTTTAGAATTAGTAGATGGAGTGAAGATTTTTAACTACAGCGACGACAATTGGGTATTAGTTTTGCCCGATGCTAGCGAACCAACCGTTCATATCTACGCCAACAGCGAAGACCGAGATTGGGTATCGGAAACTTTGAAGGAGTACCGGGCTCTGGTTAACGATTTTGTCACCCAAACCGAGGCTGCGGTTCTCCAAGATACATTTGGTAGCGGTAATGACAACTGAGTCATTAGTCAGTGGTCAGTGGTCATTAGTCATTAGTCATTAGTCATTAGTCATTGGTCATTAGTCATTGGTAACGGGTAATTGGTAATTGGTAATTGGGAATGGGTAATTTGTACGATCGCGCAGTCGAAGTATTAGTTATTAATTGTTATAGCCTTTCTCACAAAGATGAGGATCTCTCGCGAGCCTAAAAGCATCGGGCAAACCGGGCAAACCGGGCCTAAAAGCATCGGGCCGAAGAGCATCGGGCATAAAAGCATACCTCACCTTTGTGAGAACCGCTATTTAACAAACAACTAATGACTACTGACTACTGACTACTGACCAATGCCCTGTTTGACCAATGCCCAATCACAATGACTAATGACTAATGACTACTGACTACTGACTACTGACCAATGCCCCATTCCCAATGCCCCATTCCCGATGACTAATGACTAATGACTACTGACTACTGACTACTGACCAATGCCCCATTCCCAATGCCCCATTCCCGATGACAACTGACAACTGACAACTGACAACTGACAAC
>NZ_JBARVX010000201.1:0-24156 GCF_049646505.1 Microcoleus sp. | reverse complement strand
CCCAATTCCCCAATGCCCAATGCCCAATTCCCAATTCCCCAATTCCCAATTCCCAATTCCCAATTCCCAATTCCCCATAACTTGAGTTATCATGCAATCTGGACATCAAGAAATGTAAAGAAATATGCAAGACAAAGTTGTGGTTGTGGTGGGTGCGACTGGTGGCATCGGTTCAGCAGTCGCCCGCAAACTCGCCGATGCGGGCGCGACGCTAGTGCTCGCCGCCAGAGACAGCAGTAAATTAGACGCTTTAGCAAGCCAATTTTCCGCAACAGAGGTACTTTGCGTACCGACAGATATCACCGATTTGTCGCAAGTCGAAACGCTGATGCAAAAAACAGTCGAACATTTCGGACAAATTGATGCCCTCATAAACGCCGCCGGTGCCGGAATTCTCAAGCAGTGGAACAAGTTAGAACCCGCTGATTTAGATGCGATGCTTGACTTGAACTTGAAAGGCAGTTTTTACACATCTCAAGCAGCAGCCAATGTCATGAAAGAGCGCAAATCCGGTCACATCTGCAACGTTATCGGGATTTTGGGCAAGCATTCGATGGCGATGGGAACGGCTTATTGCGCTTCCAAGTTTGGAGTAGTTGGTTTCAGCAAGTGCATGGCAGATGAGCTGCGCCGCTACGGCATTAAATTTACGCTATTCTATTTTGGCGGGGTGGATTCTCCGTTTTGGGATAATGTGAGTTTGAAGGTAGACAGGTCAAAAATGCTGAGTCCTGAAACTGCTGCAAATGCGATTATGTTTGCTCTTGCTGCTGACCCGCAAGCTGTGCCGCTAGAAATTAATATTCAGCCCGAAAGTCATTTGTTCTTTTAGTAGTTTGCAATGTATAAATTGCACAGCAGACGAGTTTTGATGCGCGCCGTCCATCGTTTTGCTGCAAAAAAAACAGGTGCAATTCAGTTTTTCCACCCGCCCCTCAACAGCCAACAGTCAACAGTCAACAATTCCGGTATGAGTGCAACCGGAATTGATATAACTCTCCCCAAGCAATCTTCTTGACTTTAAGTCTGAAAAATTCTAACGTGAAATAGCGGTTTTATGCTATTTGTGCAGTTCCAACTTAACAGGCCAGACAGCGCTGGGTACTGATGCCGAACCTGACCGGTTGCCTCAGTCAACGCACCAAACTCAAGTTATCCCAGATACAGAGTTTCTTTTAAGTGCCGATGTATTTCTACCTTCGGAGGGAGTGATTATATTGACTTTTTGCGTTATTATTAAGCGAGCGCTTTAAAAATAAATGAAAAATATCCATTCCTCTGTCTGTACTTGGCAGTTTTTCACTAAAAATCAGCCGATTTTCCATTTTTCACTTGCCATTTTCAATTATTGATTATGGAGTTTGACCGCATTCACTTTTACGTAGAAAATGCTAAAGTATCCCGCGACTGGTTTGTCAGCCACTTAGGCTTTAAATCAATCGCAGGTTCTTGCAACAGCCACACTAGCACTGAATCTGTCAGCAGCGGTAATGTATGTTTTGTTTTATCTTCGCCCCTGACACCCGCTAGTCCCGCTGCTAGTTGGTTGAAGTTTCATCCTCCCGGAATTGCCGATGTGGGTTTTCGGGTAAAAAATATCGAATTAGCAGTAGCTAGAGCGGCTGCTGCAGGCGCTCAAATTCTGGAACCGATTCAAAAGAACCTCACAGCAGCAGGCTGTTTTAAGCGGGCAAAAATCGCAGGTTGGGGAGATTTAAGCCACACGCTGGTTGAGCAAATAGAAGAAAATTTAGCGCTACCCGCTTCTGGTAAGCTGTCGCTGTTTACCTTAATCGACCACGTAGTTTTAAATGTTGAATCGGGCGATTTGTCAAGTGCTGTTAGTTGGTATCAAAAAATATTAGGTTTTGCGCCGCAGCAAAATTTTGACATTAAGACTGAAAAGTCGGCCTTGCGAAGCCAAGTTATGATGCACGCTGAAGGTGGGGCGCAATTCCCGATTAACGAACCGGCATCGACTAATTCTCAAATTCAAGAGTTTTTGAGTGCAAATCGGGGGTCGGGAATTCAGCACATGGCTTTACAAACTGCTGATATTGTAAGGGTTGTTGCCGATTTGCGATCGCGCGGTTTGCCTTTTCTGCCCGTTCCTGCAACATATTACTCCCAATTGCAACAGCGGCAAAACTATTTGCCCGCAGATTGGCAAGCAATTGCAGATTCTCAAGTCTTGGCAGATTGGCAAGACAATACTCCCGCCGCGATGCTGCTGCAAATCTTTACTCAGCCAATTTTTGCCGAACCGACTTTCTTTTTCGAGATTATTGAGCGCCGAGTTTCTTTAATTAACGGCAAAAAGGTGCAAGCTGGAGGTTTTGGGGCTGGCAATTTTAGAGCTTTATTTGAGGCAATTGAACGGGAACAAATGAAGAGGGGAAATTTAATCGATAATTGACAAAACTGCCAATTTTTGGTCAATCAAGCCTGTTTTTCAGCGGTGCGATATCATTCCACCCGTAGGCAATTTCTTTGACTGCAACTCCTGCTTTATTTGTTTGGTGTTCGTCCACTTTTTCACCTCCCAAAAATTCATAAAACTTGCAGGCTGAATTTTCTCCCAGTACCCAAACCAGCATCGAATTCAAGCTTGATTCAGTCAATTTTGTGACAACTGCTCGCACGAGTTGCTGTCCGATTCCCTGACGCTGATATTCCTCCAAAATATAGATAGCAAATAATTCTCCTTGATAAACATATTTGCCTGTACGCTCGCAGCCGCCCGCAGCAAAACCCACAATTTGTCCAGAGTCATTCTCAGCAACGCAGACAAAATCCCCAGTATTTTTGACGTTTGACAGGATTTCTTGCCAGTTGTTTTCTCGTTTTTGATATGACAGTTGCGCGAGGTAATCTGCCGGCACAATTTTTCGGTAAGCTGTCCGCCAAGTGTCTAGATTAACTCGTGCAATTGCAGGTGCGTCAGCAATTTTAGCTTCTCTCACAATCATCAGAACATACTCCTTTCTCGCCCTAAAATTCTCTCTTCTATTCTGTGGATAATTTTTACCTTGGCGATTTTAGGACAAATACCGTTAGGACTTACAGCGTATTCCAGGTTTATTAAGTATACCGCAGAAACCGGGTTTTTTTACAGTTTTCGCATTGTTACTGATTCTGTTCGCAGAAACCCGGTTTCTCGCTCTCTACATCTACATGGAATATGCCGCAATATACTGGTTTTAACTTGTGACAGGTGCAACCAAACGTTACGGTTGATTTAACAAAATTGAAAATTGAACTCTTCTAAGAAGTTTTTTGTGATTAACAAAGCTAGCCGAGTATGAGTTAGACCCAATGTTTTGAATATTTATTGAAACTCAGTCTGAAATCATCGTGGATTTAGGGCTGGATTGACTGATTAAATATAGGGATCTGCGCTTGTTTTGCTGCACTTGTTCATTGTATCTTACCTGATATTGGTTGCAACTGCTACATTTTAGAACGGGTACAGTTTAATTTAACTGTTGCCTTTAGTTATCACCATTTATATAAAGTTTACTTGCTCAGGGTATTTGTGCCAATTTTTGTAAATAACCTGTTACCTTGAAGTGATACAATATCGAACAATTTGTATAAAAGCTGGAAAATACTCTGCTAAATGCTGAGACTTATTACTGACTTTGACGGCCCGATTATGGACGTGTCCGATCGCTATTACCGAGTTTACTTGCACTGTCTGGCCGAAACTCAACGCGAGGATCGACCAGTCCGCGAACTCGCCTTAGCCGAGTTTTGGGACATGAAGCGGGCGCGGGTTCCCGAAACCGAAATCGGCATCCTTTCAGGATTAGACGAGGCTCAAGCCCTGGAATTTGCCCAGAAGCGCCGTCAAATCGTCCACACTCTCCCCTACCTGATTTACGATCGACCAGCTAAGGGGGCCGTGGAAACCTTAGAGAAGGTGCAGCGCGCTGGAGTAGACTTAACGGTGATGACCATGCGCCGTGTCAGGGAACTAGACGAAGCTTTCACCCGCTGCAATTTAGGGCAATTTTTCCCTGAAAACCGTCGCTACTGCCTCCCCAACGATTACGTCAAAACCGGGGATGTCAAAGATAAGCCCCTGCTGATGGCAAGAGCTCTCGCCGAGCTGCCGCCGGCGTCTGAGGTTTGGATGGTGGGGGATACTGAGGCGGATATGATAGCGGCAAAAACGCACGGTGTCAAGGTAATTGGTGTTTTGTGCGGAATTCGCGATCGCACTCGACTAGAAATGCACCAACCGGATTTAATTGCTAACAATTTGAGCGAAGCAGTTGAGATGATTTTAGGTAGTCATTAGTTATTGGTTATTAGTTATTGGTTATTGGTTATTGGTTACTGGCTCTTAATTGTTGTTAGTTGTTATTAAGAATCAACAAATAACACTGAAGAACTAGGAACCAACAAATCACAAATAACTAATCACAAATAACCACTAACTACTGACTATCGCAGAAAACTGCTGACCAGCCACAGAATCAAAAACGTAAACAAAGCAATAAGTTTCTCTGTTGAGATAAATGCTGTACTGAGCAAAGGGCCCAAAAGACCTCCCAGCACCAAGCCTACAACCAAGCCAGCCACAGTCAGCAGCACGGCCCGACCAAATTTTTGTTCCTTGCGATTAACAAAATAAAGACAAGTGCCGACTCCAAGAGCTAGAGTCAACTGCAGTAAAGAATCATTAGCCGCCGGATAAATACTCAGTCCGCCCAACCCCGCATATACGCCAGCCGGCCACAAAATGTCCGATCGGCTAGGAGTATCGATCAGCCGCTGCAACCAAGCAGGGCTGCCCGACGGAGGAGACGGAGTAAAGCTTGCCGGTGGCGGAGTCAGCCGCTCGGGAAAGCGGATGCGTTCGGGGACTTTAATTTTACCTTCCTGTCGCTGTCGCAGGCGATCCATCAGAATCGCGTCATAAGCAGCTTCGATCGATTCCAAACGTTTCTTGTCGCCGCTGTGCTGCTCTGCCTGACGGGTGCGGGCCTCTTGCACTTCATCAAAGGAAGCATCTTCATCGACTTCTAGCAGTTGATAGGGAGTTGGCTCACTCATAAAACTTATTGGTATGCAGAAAACTCAGCGTCTTTAGACCTGAGAGGGATGCGAGCGGGCGGTGTGAACCGCCGTGGTATGAAAGTGTAGGATGTTATGGTTAACCGCGAGTTAACCTTTCGATCGCTAAGCATTTTTGATCCACCAGCGCTGGGTCATTGATTTTAATAACCCGCCCGAGACTCTCGTTATAGTGCAATCTTAACAAGAGAGGAAAGCGGGGCGGGGGTTCGCGGCCGCTTTCCCAAAAGTTTTGCTGGTAGTTTTTAGCTGAGCGGACAGGAATCAGCAAACCTTGCGAAGGTAGAAAAAAGTAGAAGGCATTCGGCAACAGGAAATAAAAAATTATAAATCCAAAGATTTTTGTTTTTACCTTAGCTGTCTCAAATTTTACCTGCTGCCGAATGCTTTGAGCATTAACTTGTCCAGCAGGCGCTGACAATTCCCGACCACTGGATTTTTTTTAGTCGATCGCGGCGGTAGGAAAAAAAGCGAGCCGAGTCAGAATAAGTACAGAAAGGAGCGATCGCCACTTGAGAAAGATCGATTCCCAATTGCTGCAATTGCAGAGCATTGCAGAGGCGAACATCCAAGCGTACTTTTCCCGGTTCTGGATCTGCCCGTACAGGAGATTCTGGCAGTTGGCGCAAAAACTCTAGAATGCCCTCGGCTGTGGCACCAACTGCACTGTGGGGAGCAATCGCCGCTCCCAGAGACGCTGCCACTTCCACGGATACCTGGTAAACTTTTCCAGCGATCGCCGGGCCCATAGCAATCTTCAGATTTTCTAGTTGACTGCCGGCGGCCACAAGTTGGTCGATCGTCTCTGGTAATATCTTAGCAGCAGTCCCGCGCCAACCTGCGTGAACTGCCGCAACCAGTCCGGTACGATCGTCAGCAATCAGCACCGGCACGCAGTCGGCCGAGCAAACCCACAGCGCCTCAAACTCGCGTTCTGCCACCAAGCCATCAGCCTCAACATAGGTTTGAGCGGCGGCGGGCGACACCGTACCCCGAACCGGGGTCAATCGATCGGTTTTGACTACCGCATTGCCGTGTACCTGCTGGAGGCGGTAAACCAGGGCTCCGGGTGCGAGAACTTCTGTCAGCTCGATCGGGCCTTGGGGCGAGAAATCGCGAGTAAAAAAGCCGTGAGACCACCGGGAGAGCAGGCTACAAGTTAGATAGGGCAAACCTTGCGAGTGCTGCCACTGCCAACCGCTCCCCCCAGCTTGTCCGGTTTGTTGAGAGTCAGAAAAATTTGTCAAGCGATCGCCAGCTAAAGTCATCAAACCCATCCATCCCCAAGCGAATCATTTGCATTCTATTCTAAGCAATCAACAATTTTGGCGACAGAGTTTAAATGCGCGCGATCGGCTTTCATCAAAAAAATCGGCATCAAGGAGGCGGTTAACTGCGGTGGAAGCTGCCCAAATTTGGCGCAACCCGATAAATACAGACAACTAATTAACACGCCGGAACCCCAAAGCGCTATCATCATTGTGGCCCTCACAGTCCGCGACCGCCAGTGCAATCGGAAACCCAAAAACCAGGGCATCGACCGCCAATCGACGCAGCAGCATTCTAGCTGGTTCGACGCGCTAAAAAAATTGCCTCCAGCCAGGTAAAATCAGTTAAGTTTCTAGATTTTAAAGATCCCGATTGCCAGACATTCGATCCAGACCAGGCCAAAAAACAGATACTTGCTCCAAGACTCCTGTCGCCAGCAGCCCAAAACTTGAGACTGAGATTCCTGCTTCCAGATTTTAATGCTGCAAGTAAATCTCAAAGCTCAAATCTCAAATAGACTGACTTCGATCTCCTTGCGTCCCCTGTTGAGTTGGGAAAAAAAAATCGTGAAACCTTTTCCAGACAAACAAATCACAGCTCGTTTGAAAACCAAAGAGCCAAAAAATCACCCTAAAGGCCCCCGGACTCGATCGCGCCTGTTGTCCGATCGCTCGCTGCTGGTGGGACTGGGCTGCCTCGCCAGTTTGGGACTGCTCAGCAAAGGTCTAGTGTGGGCCCAAACCGAAACTCCGCCAGAACAAGCCGTCCCCAGCGCCGCAGACCTCCAGCCGCTATTTGAAGCACCTCTGCCGCCCCCGGAACCGGCATTCAGTCAAGCGGAGCCAGAACCGTACCCCGAACCGCAGGCAGAAGCTCCGGCTCCCGAACCTGTCTATGCCGAACCGCCCCGGCAGTCAGATTACGTCACAGAAGCACCTCCATCCCAGTATTATTTGCCCGAACCCGCGCTGATTCCCCTGCCAGAAGCGACGGCCCAGGAGCCTCCTTTTGAAGCGCCAGTTAACCCGGCCTACGCAGAAAGCGACCAAACAGACTACAGCGCTGGTGCTAGCAGCGACTACTACGAACCGCCGACAAGAATCGAGTTTGCAGAGCGATCGAGCGGCTGCGAAGGTTCCTGGTATTCAGGCGGTTCCTGCGGGACTGCTGCTGTGGACGAGCCGGTCAGGGCCGAAGCCGCCCCTCCCAGCAACAGCCCGGAAACTCCGATCGCACAAGAACCCAATGACAGCCGGGAAGCTCCGATCGCAGGTAACTCATATATTGCACCCCCTCCACCACGAAATCTGCCACAAAACCTTCCCGGCAATCTTCCGAGAAATGTTCGGGAAAATGTTCCGGGAAATGTGCGGGGAAATTTTGCCGAAAACAATCGCGGTAATTCCGATCGCAAACTCGATCGAGCCCTAGAACAAATAGGCAACCAGGTTTGGGGGCAAGAAAACCGAGGTCAATCCGCTTATAAACCCAGAGACTCCTGGGCAGACAGAGGCTCCTGGGCAGACAGCGGCTACTCGGTTAACCCTGCATCCTACGGCGGCCCAGCTCCAGCGCCCAGCATGGGACTGGGGCCGATTCAAGTCGGTGCGGTTAGTGTCAGCAGCGGCAGCAATACAGGTTTTGCTTACTACAATCTCACGCCCCGTCCTTTAGGAAAGCCCGGAAATGGCAACACCAGCCTGCTGTTTCCGCTATCTATTGCTGCAGAAATTACTTCGCCGTTCGGGTGGCGGACTCATCCGGTTATGGGCTACGGCAGGTTTCACACCGGAACAGACTTGGGAGCTCCGATGGGAACGCCCGTACTGGCTGCTTATGCAGGTCAAGTGGCGATCGCCGATTGGTTGGGCGGCTACGGTTTGACAGTGGTTCTCAACCACAACAAACAGTCTCAGGAAACTCTCTACGGCCACCTTTCGGAACTGTTTGTCAAACCCGGAGAGTTTGTGAAACAGGGAGAAACTATCGGCCGAGTCGGCAGTACGGGAATGTCTACAGGGCCTCACCTCCACTTCGAGGTGCGGCAAATGACCGATCGGGGTTGGGTGGCGATCGATCCGGGCGCTCAGCTAGAATTCGCCGTAGCCAAAATGATCGGCACTTTGGAAACCGCCAAAGTACCCCTAATGCCGAAAATCGTCGAAATACAAAGCGCTAGGGGACTCAAGGATTTAGAAAGCGATCTGCCCATGCTTCCACCTCTGCCGCTGGGAATGGACATCGAAGTTCACAACCTCCAGCCACCATTCCCGGAATTGTTAAAAGCTGACACTTCAGCGCCTAAAGATAAAGAAGCCGTCAAACCCAAAACTCAGAAGCAAGTAAGCAGATAGGCTTTTGATATAGCCTTTCAAGCGAAAGATGAGGTACTGTCGGGAATTGGGAATTGGGAATTGGGAATTGGGAATTGGGAATTGGGCATACCTCACTTTTTTGAGAAAGGCTATAATGACTCGCATTCCTCACTACAAACTTGTCTGGTTTTTAGTGACGAATGCGAGTCCTCTCCCAAGAAGGCTCTCAATCGATTACCATCACAAAAACCGCGAACTTGATAGATTTCTCGTTACCATTAATACCATTTTTCTAAAGATGTGGTATGGATAAAATCTTAGCCCCCCCGAACTCGCGGGGGGGTTGGGGGGGGTAATATCTAGCGCTACTTTATGAAATTGGTATAAGAACCTGATAGCTAGGAAAAACCCATAAAAATTGGTAAATAGTAGCTTATGCTAATAACGCAGCATTTGTGGGAATTAACTTTATTTCTAATAATTGTATTCGGGCCAATTCCCTTAAGCTTGTTTCTGGCTTTCGAGAATCAGAAAGCAAACAGTAACTGTTCGCTTGCCCATTTTATGCTCGTAATTCTGACGGGATGGAGCATCATACAAGTTTGTACCGGCTTGATTTTAGGAAGTGCCGACCGCCTAAATCTCGCTCAAGTCATTATAGCAGAAATTTTGATTTGCGCGATCGGCACAATCCCGATCTATACCAAAAAAAACAGAGCTTTTACCTTATCGCATTGGCAGATCCCCAAACTCAAGCAACCCCTCAACAACTCCGAAATTCTAATTATTTTGACCGCCGCTTTTGCAGGAATTGTGCTGTGTTACACCCTAGCAACCAAACCCACAACCAATTATGACTCATTGTGGTTTCACCTGAGTGCGATCGCCCGATGGTATCAAACCCATTCCTTTACACTATTAGATGCCGCCGGAAACTGGATTTTTGAACAGGAGCAAGCCCGAGTATATCCCTACAACTGGCACGTTTTATCTGCCTTGTGCGTGTTCCCCTTCAAAGAAGACTTTCTCGCAGCTTTTCCCCTGCTAATAGCCTGGGTAATTGAAGGAATAGCCGTCTATCTATTGAGCGTAAAATTTGGAGCAACCAGAATTCACGCTATGGCAGCATCAACATTAGTATTGACAGTACCGATGGTGCTCAACCAAATTAACACCATTCACCCAGACCTACCGCTAGCTGCCATATTTACAGTAGGTTTGTATCTAGGTTTATCCTATCATAAAAGCCGAGCAGTCTGGGAACTATCCCTATTTTTTGCATCTGTAGGAATGCTAGCAGGAATAAAAATTACTGGCCTAGTTTATGCAGCCTCACTCTTAGGAGGATTAGCAATATTAGAAATTACAAGATTCGCCCTTACTCAAGATTCCACACCAGCTAATTTGATAATTCGCCACTTTCTCAAACCAGTCTTGCTGTGCGGTGTAGCTTGTTGCTTGCTTTTAGGATGTTTTTGGTATGCGAGAAACTTGCTGCAAATCAATTATCCTGTCGGCGAAGTCGGCGATATTAAAATTCCTTTAGAGCCTGTTCGCATACAGTCTCCCATACCTGCACCAATACCTTCGGTACAGCAGCCGCCCGCTTCGCCACTTCTAAAGATTTGGCAAAGCACTTTAGCAGCTCAATTTAATCCCAGCAATATCTCTCACTGGCAAACTGTCGGAGCACAAATTATCGCGAGATTGCAACTGCCCTTTCTGGCGATCGCACTTCAAGTCTTAGCAGCACCTCTGGCTTTGTTGCAAACTAAAACCAGAACAATCAATCAAAATAGTATCATTTTAATTGTGGTTCTCGCCAGCACCGGAATTCTGTATCTAATTACACCTTACACCTCCGGTACTGCTGGAGAGTCGATCGGTCAACTCAGCCCCATACTCGGTTTCAATCTCAGATACGGATTTCCCTTCCTAAGCTTGCTAGGCATAGCTGCAGCAGCTACAGCAACCAAATTAAAAACTCCGAATCAAATTGTCGTAGCAGTTGTTTTAATTAGCAGTATTTCCGGCATTATTAGCAACATAATTTTTGACCTAATTAAAAATGCTTCTTTTACCGGCAACAGTATTGTTTGGGGAAGCGGGTTGATTGACAGGTTTAAATCCGAGCCAGTGGAAGCCCTCAATATGGTGATGAAAATATTAGCTCCCTACGGGCTAGATTTAGCAATATACCTGTTAGCTTATCTTGGCTTCATGCTGTTAGGTTGGATTTTGTTTAAGCAAAGTTCAAGTTTAACCGAGTTAAAAAATAAACTGGTAAACTTAAAAAAATCGAGTTATATCATGATAATTTGTCTGTGTATAGCATTGATGGTAAGTGCTAGTTGGGTGGCGAGGCAAAAACGAGATATTGCTAGAACCCAACTGTATCGCGGCATTTACGAGTATATCGATCGAAATACAGTACCGGATGAAAGAATCGGCTTCTTTCTGAGCTCCCGCAGCTACCTGTTTTACGGGAGAAATTTAGACAGACAAGTTTTATACATACCCTTTAGAGCCGATCGAATTCCGGCATGGATTGACAGCCTCCGACAAAATAAAATTAGCCTTGTGGGATTCGGGCCCCTGACTGAGACAGACGCAGCTACCAGAAAAGCTCTATCTTGGCTGACAAGTCCCGATGGCCCGCTACAACCAGTTTTCGGCAAAGATTTTAATACTGAGTCGGTGCTGTATCGCTTGAAAAATTAAAAGTTATTAGTTATTATGAACCAAGCTGAAACTCTATTTTCAATTATTGTTCCGACTTACAATCGCCCCGACAAATTAGCGCATTGTCTTCAGTCTTTTGTGGCGCTAGAATATCCGCGCGATAAGTTTCAAGTCATTGTCGTTAACGACAGCACGGAAATATCTGTAGAAAGTACAATTTCTCCTTTTCAAAATCAGCTAAATCTCACACTTCTGACACAACCAAATTCTGGCCCGGCTACGGCGCGAAATACTGGGGCTTTTGCAGCCGAGGGCAAATTTTTAGTGTTTACTGACGATGACTGTACTGTGGCGGCAGATTGGCTGCGAAATTTGGAAACTAGATTTGCCCAAACACCGGATTGCTTAATCGGAGGTCGAATTATTAACGCGCTGCCGGATAATATATATTCTACGGCCAGCCAGCAACTGATCGATTACCTTTACAGTTACTATAATGCTATTCCCGATCGCGCGCAATTTTTTACTTCTAACAATTTTGCGCTTCCCGCTGACTCATTCCAAAAAATCGGTGGCTTTGGCAGTTTTTCCTTCTCTGGAGAAGATCGGGAATTTTGCCATCGGTGGCTTAATTCCGGCTATGGCGCGGTTTACGCACCCGAAGTTATAGTCTATCATGCCCACAAACTGACACTACACAAATTTTGGCAGCAGCAATTCAATTACGGTAAAGGTGCTTTTTTGTTTCAGCAAGTTACTTCTAAAAGTGTGGTTAAGGGAAAACTGCAACATCCGTCATTTTATCTCAATTTGCTAACTTATCCATTAGTTCACACACGGGGCATTCAAAAGCTATTAATCGCAGGATTGTTTTTGGTTTCGCAGGCGGCAATTGTAGCGGGTTTGTTATGGGAGAAAAACAATTTTGTTGGGGAATAGATTTGGATTTTTGAACCGCAGAGAGCGCAGAGAGCGCAGAGAGAGAAGTTAGTTTTAGTAAATGTGTCAGCTTTGAGTGGTCGATTGTTGATAGTTTTTGGTTTCGCAGGCGGCAATTGCGGCGGGTTTGTTTTGGGAGAAAAACAATTTTGTTGGGGAATAGATTTGGATTTTTGAACCGCAGAGAGCGCAGAGAGCGCAGAGAGAGAAGTTAGAGTTAGTAAATGTGTCAGCTTTGAGTGGTCGATTATTGATGGAATAGTTCGCTGTCGCACCCTACAAGTTTATTCTTTAGTCCGCGGAGGCGGACTTCGTTTCTGTAGCTGCGGTTTTAACCGCCAAGTTCTGTCGAGTTCTGTTTCTGTAGCTGCGGTTTTAACCGCCGAATTATCTACATAAATCCGTGTTCTGCTAAGAATTCTGGTGTAATTGTTCCCAAACTTTTGATTGCGGGGGTTTCTTCCCAGGATTCGGGATGCGGTTGTCGGCCGCTGCGGAGAAATTTTGCTACGTATTTGCCGAGTATATCTGCTTCTAAGTTTACTAAGCTTCCTGGTTGCAAATATTTGAGATTGGTTTCGGAAAAACTGTGGGGAATTACGGCAATTTCAAACCAGTTTCCGTCTGCATCGCAATCGGAGACGGTTAAGCTGATGCCGTTGATGGCGATGCTGCCTTTGGAAACGATGTAGGGTGCGATTTGACGCTGCCATGCTGAATTGGCTGCTGGTGGGGCTGCAAACCTCATCTCCCAAGCGTTGGCGCTTTGGGTTGATGCTGCTAAACTGCCGATCGCATCTACGTGCCCCGTCACAAAGTGTCCGCCTAATTTGCTACCTGCGCGCAAAGATGTTTCTAGGTTCACCCAAGCATCGGGGAATGAGTCCAAAGTTGTGCGGCGCAGGGTTTCTGGGGAAGCGATGGCGACAAAACCTTGGGGCAGAACTTCTACTACTGTTAAACAAACTCCATCGACGGCTACGCTGTCGCCAATGGCTAAATCTTGTAAAATTTGGTAGGAGTTGCTTGAGGTGCAGGAAATTTGGAAGTAGTCGTTACCTAGCGACTTCAGTTTTCCGAGAGATTGAATTAGTCCTGTAAACATAAGTATTTTTCCTTAGTCGATCGCCTATTTACATCAAACCACAGTCACAAACCAGATGCAGGAGCTTTTTCTATCCCCCCTCTCCCTCTTTGTCAATTCTTTAATCTAAAATCGACAGTCCCCGATCGGTTGCAGATTCAGGCGAAGATCGAGTCATACTGGATTTAGGTCATCTTTATGTCCGAGTTTTCTACCGCCTTGCAGTTTCTTAATTCTGTCAGTAACCCAGCCCTAAAACCAGGGACTGAGCTTGTAAGAGCAATCGAAGCAAGCTGTGCTGACCAGCCTCAGCCTTAACTGGCTACGTTATTTGAGTCACGACACCGGAGAATGCGACGCTAGTTTTCCGCTCTGTCATTTGCAATTAAACAGTCTTAAGGTCACTGAGACAGTGTTGCAAGTCTAACAAGCTCTCATAACATTGGCGAAGCGAACATTACCCCGAAAGGGAGCCGGAGACAACCATATCTCCAAAGAGGGGCAACCATACCCCTCTACCCCCGAAAGGGGAAAGGGGATTCAAGGTGGTGCTCACTGAGCGTAGTCGAATGTGTTGAAACCGCCCATGTTGTTTCCCTCTCAGGACTAAAGTCTCTGAGTTTCCCACTTACCGAGCATTTTTATGATTGAAATGAAAGTCGCTGGAATTGCCTTAGATGCAGCCACGCGCAGTCCTATTGTCCTATTGAGAGACGCTACTGAGCGACGCGCTTTGCCTATTTATATCGGTCAGGAGCAGGCTAAGGCTATTATTAGCGCTCTCGAAGGCAACAAGCCTCCTCGACCCTTAACTCACGATCTGATGGTCGCTTTCCTAGAGGCCTGGAGTATTACGTTGGAGCGGATAGTGATTCACTCGCTGCAAGATAATACCTTCTATGCCGTGCTGATCGTCCGTCAGGGAGAAGTTAAAAAAGAGCTCGATGCCCGACCCAGCGATGCCATCGCCTTAGCTCTGCGGACGAATACCCCCATCTGGGTGATGGAAGAAGTTGTCGCCGATGCTTCGATACCGGTCGATCGAGATGCTGATGAGGCCGAACGCCGCGCCTTCCGGGAATTTATCTCAAACCTCCGCCCGGAGGATTTGATCAAGCGAAGCGGTTTGGGCCAGGGCGAAACTTCCTGAGATTTATGCGCTATCGACGGTTTGGCAAAACAAATTTGCACCTGTCTGTATTTTCCTTGGGAACCATGCGCTATTTGGCTTCTGAGGAAATTGCCTGTCAAACTGTACAGCAGGCGGTGTCTCAGGGAATCAATCACCTGGAAACGGCGGCGGGTTACGGTTGCAGCGAGGAATATCTCGGTGCGGCCATCTCGGCTGGTTTGTCGATCGGTCGATCGCGCTTCCACGTCACTACAAAAATCCCCCCAACGGACGATGCTGCTGCTATGGAACGCTGCATCGATTCGTCTCTCAAACGCTTGAATCTAGACTATATCGACTGTCTGGCAATTCACGGTTTGAATGTTTGGGAACATTTGGCGATCGTGCGATCGCCCGCAGGCTGCATGAGCGCCGTACAAAAAGCCCTCGCTGATGGCAGAATTCGGCACGTCGGTTTTTCGACTCACGGGCCTCTGGATCTGATTTTGGCGGCAATTAATACAGATTTGTTTGAATTTGTCAACCTGCATTATTACTATTTTTTTCAGCGCCACGCCCCGGCAATTCAACTCGCCAAAGACAAAGATATGGGCGTTTTTATCATTTCCCCGGCAGACAAAGGAGGGCAACTCTACACGCCCCCGGAAACTCTGACAAAATTGTGCTCGCCTTTCTCGCCTTTAGAGTTGAACTATCGGTTTTTGCTGAGCGATACTAGGATTGGGACTGTGAGCGTGGGGGCTGCAAATCCGAGAGAATTGGAACAACCTCTGAAATATTGCGATCGCGACTTTCCCCTCACCGACGGCGAAATCGCTGCATTTGCGAAGTTAGAATCAGCTATGGCCGATCGTTTGGCAACCGACAAATGCAGCCAGTGCTATGCCTGTTTGCCTTGCCCGGAAAACATCAACATTCCCGAAGTGTTGCGACTTCGCAATCTCGCCGTCGGCTGCGACATGACGGACTTCGGTAAATACCGCTACGCGATGTTTGAAAATGCCGGACACTGGTTTCCCGGCAGCAAAGGCAACCGCTGCACCGATTGCGGCGACTGTTTGCCCAGATGTCCCGAAGAGTTGGACATCCCAACTCTACTAAAAGATACTCACCAGCGACTGGGCGGTAAAGCAGGGAGGCGGTTGTGGGATTGAGGCGAAGCAGCTAAAAGAGAGAAAAGCTCGATCGACCGGGTGCTAACTGACGCCAGAATTACGTTAGACTTTTCTTAAGTGAATTTACTGTACCGCCGAGCGTAAAAGTACCTAGTTTGGGGACTGCCTTCGGTAGTATCCCAATTTTGCAAAAAGCATTTTTGTTTGAGTGCGAGCATCCTGCACAGCCCAGCCTACATCTAAGCGCAAACACTTTTGTGAAAGCGCCCGTTTGGATGCTTCCAACACACTTTAAATAAGAGCCGAAATAATATGTAAAAACAACTAAATAACACAATCAGATCGAATAACAAAAAAACGTTTTTGTCAAATATCAGGTAATTTTATTACTTGGTTATACCGGGCAATACCGAAGCATTTTATGATGATTGATTAACCGAATTGGACTTGAAAATTTAAATTTCAAGTTGATAATTCCAGATTCAGGTATCGCGTGTCATCTAGAACCGATTCAGCATCTACTACTATGGCTCAAACTCAGTTAAACGACAGTAAGCTAAATTGTCCGCAGCTAACCAAAGTTGCGACTTCTGAAAGATTTCAAGCAGGGTTGAAACCGTACACGTACAACTTATCTTTTACGAGAAAACAGCTAATCGGACTGCTGGCTTTACAAATAATCTTGCCAGTCGGATTAATGGCAGCAGCATTTTGGCTGACATCAGCAGTTGACAGCAATCGACTGCAAAACCAAGCTAAATCAGAATTGAGCCTTAGTGAAACCAACTACAATCTGCAACTAAACCGCGCCGCCGACCGCTTGCAAAACTCCTCTGATAGCGAAACGATCGCCCAAATAGCCTCAAATTATAACAGCGACAAAAAGTTACCATATTTGCAAAATTCTGTCAAGGAAATTCTGGAAACTCAAATTAAAACAGGGGCAATAGACAGCGCGGTATTAGTTGGAAAAAATCGGCAGATTGTGGTTGGTGTCAACCTCAACCAGAAGGAAAAAAGTTTTAATCTGGAAAAAATAGTCGATCGAGCATTCGCAGCAAAAGAGCAAATTACCGCCACTGAAATTATTGCTCAATCTGAAGTTCAAGCACAATTTCTATCTTTGCCGCCCGGAACGGGCGATCGCCCATTCCTCGTCCGCTACGCAGCAATTCCGGTAAAAGATCCCAAAACTCAGACAGTGATTGCTGCCTTAATTTTAGGAAAAATTCAAAGTCTAGTTCCGGGAGTCGCTGTCGGCGAAACAGTCAATTCAGAGGGCGGATATCGCGCTATCTACACACCGCTTGCTGACGGTGAATTTGTTTTGAAAAGCGCGCAAACACTGACAAAATATCGAGAGTTGCCCGACTTGCTGGCAAACAAATCTGTCCTAAAAAATGCAGTTGCCGCTGACGGCAAACCAGTCGCCGCCCAGGTACAAACAGACGGTCAAACTTATACAGTAGCTGCTATATCTCTTGACAATTTAGCCGGAAAACCCGCAGCAATTTTAGTGCGGGGCATCCCCGAAACCTCCGAAATCTGGTGGGGGAACAATTGGCTGCTGCTGGCACTGTCTGCCGCATCCGCCCCCGCCGCTTTGGCGGTTGCAGTCGCCCGCCCGATCGCCAAACCCACTAAGTCAGATTTATCAACAGCAGAGGGGAATTCATCATCTAATTCTACTGCCGAACCTCAGCAGCTATTGGAAAAATTAGACCCGAATTCCGATCGTTTATCTGATAATTTAAATTTGGCTGAATTTGGTTTATTTTCCAAAAAAACGAGTTTAGACGGTCAATTAGAGGTTGATTTTCAAGATAAAATTTTTTCGGGCGATCGCTCGCAAATCGCAAATTCCGAAATTTCGCTAAGCTTCCCACCCGTAGAATTGCATGAAAACTGGATTTCTCAGCAGCCGCTGCTGGCAAATACAGAAACAGAAAAAAGCGCGATCGCCTTAAATCAAGTTCAGGAAGCTTGGCAAGATTTAAATCGCCTCAACTTGGAATTGCAGGGAGAAATACTGGAACGCCAAAATACTCAAAAAGCCCTGCGAAAGAGCGAAGCACTGCTGCAAGCGATTTTAGACAACTCAACAGCAATGATTTACGTCAAAGATGTTGACGGGAAGTACCTGCTCACAAACAGCCATTTTGACAGTTTGTTCCACATGGCAAAAGAGCAAATAACAGGCAAAACCGACGGCGATATTTTTCCCGAAAACTCTTGGGCAGCCTTGCGAGAAAATGACCTGAAAGTTATCGAAACCTGTACGCCTTTGAGCATTGAAGAAGTCATCCCTCAAGACGACGGCCCGCACACTTATATTTCTCTCAAATTTCCCCTCTGCAACTCCCAAGGCAAAGTTTATGCAGTCGGTACAATTTCTACAGATGTCAGCGATCGCAAAACAGCCGAACTTACTCTAGAAAAAGCTAAGGCAGAACTAGAAATAGAAGTCGAACAGCGCACGCTATTCCTCAAACAAGCCAACGAACTCTTGCAGTTTGAACTGGCGGCTAGAGTCCGCGGCGCGATCGCCGTCAGACAAATGAGCGCCCAGGTAGCCCGACACGCCAGAACAGTTGACGGCATTCTCGGCGCTTCCCTCGACCTGATTTTTCTAGTAGACCGATCGGGAAAATACACCTATGTCAGCCGCACTGCCGCTTTAGCCGCCGGCATGAACCCCAGAGACGCGATCGGCAAAACCTGGCAGGAATTAGGCTGGTCGCCAAAAATTATGCAGCGGGTTCACCAAGAATGCGACAGCGTATTTGCCACAGCCGAGCCCGTCAAAGGCGAAGTCATCGTCCCCACCGCCAAATGGGGAACCCGCGATTACGAATACATTCTCAGTCCAGTTTGCGGGACAGACGGCAGCGTGGAAGCGGTGGTGGCAACGCTGAGGGATATTACCGACCGCAAAAATGCCGAGGCATCGTGGCAGTTGGCCAAGGAAGCGGCAGAAGTTGCCAACCGCGCCAAGAGTGCTTTTCTGGCAAACATGAGTCACGAGTTGCGGACTCCCTTGAATGCGATTATTGGTTACAGCGATATGTTGGTGGAAGATGCCGAGGAGTTGGGCAACTTAGAGGTTGTCTCGGATTTAGACAAAATTCGCACTGCTGGCAAACACTTGCTGCAGCTGATTGATGACATTCTCGACATTTCCAAAATTGAAGCTGACAAGATGGAGATTTACCTCGAAAGCTTCGATGTTGGCGGGTTAATTGAGGAGGTGGCGACAACTGTAAAACCGCTAATGGATAAAAACGGCAATACTTTGCAAGTGTTGATTGCTGAGAATGTTGGCGCTATGCACGGCGATTTGATGAAAGTGCGGCAGGTAATGCTAAATCTGCTGAGCAATGCTGCTAAATTTTCTACTGATGGGGCGATCGTACTTCATGTCGAAAGAATTACCAGCGAAGAATTAAAAAATCAATATCAACCGAGGGTTGCTCAAATGTTAATTTTGGATTCAGACTTTCTAGTTTTTCGAGTGACGGACACGGGCATCGGCATGACAAAAAAGCAGCAAGAGCGGCTGTTTCAACCTTTTACTCAAGCTGACAATTCTACTACTCGCAAGTACGGCGGTACTGGTTTGGGATTGACTATCAGCCAGCGTTTTTGTCAGATGATGGGGGGCGATATTGAAGTTAGCAGCGAGTTGGATTGCGGTTCTACTTTTACTGCTTGTCTGCCTGCTTCGCTGTTTAGGCGATCGGAATTTTAACTTTTTTGCAGAAATAAGAGCAAGAAGAGTCGGCGGTTGAAACCGCTACTATACAAACAATGTCCGCCTCCGCGGACTGAAGAATAATAAAATTAACTGGTTCCCAGGCTCCAGCGAAAGGAACCTAAATCTAGAGGCTCTGCCTCGCTTGGAAAATTATCTGCGTTTATCCGTGTTTATCTGCCTTACATCTGCGGTTTCTGTATCAATGAATGATTTATGCAATCTTGTCTAATAATATGATGAATTACCACAAATTACGCCACATAAATCAAGATTTTCCCCGCAGACCTAGCATTTTGACAAAAAGTTTATTTTTGTTCTCAATTGCCAGTTCTACCTGCATCGCGGCTTTGCTGTGGGGACAATCGGCGGCGTATTCCCAGCAGCGGTTTTGCCCGACTGGTAGCGCTGCGAATTTCCCGCCGCCGCCGCTTTCGCAAGCCGAACTAAGCGTGCCGAGTCTGTGGTTAGCGGACAAACTGTTTGGCGGCAAATTGCTCGATCGCTGGTTTGTCGATCGCGATAACACTGCTGTAATCATCATAGTCAACCGCCAAATTTGGAGCTTGCTAGATTATATCGAACGCTATCAGTTTGTCAACCGCTTCGGCACGGTTTCCAGACAATACGGTTACAATCTGCGAGTTTGCAACCGTCAAGGGAAGGCTTTGGCGGTTTATTCGTGCAAGGGCGATCGGCTTAACTGTAAAATAGATTTAGAATCTCTGTCAAATCCAGGACTTAGAGGCAAAAAGAAAGGCTTTTAGGAACAGGAATTTTACTAAAAATCATGCCAGATCAAATAGTTCTAGACGCACGGGTAGTTAGAAACTGGGTTTCTGCACAAAAAAATGCGATCTGGCCCGCATATTCGATAAAAAACCCGGTTTCTTTGACCTTTTATATTAATTCCGGTTGCACATGAATGATGTTAACAGTTAACAGTCAACAGTCAACAGTCAACAGTCAACAGTCAACAGTCAACAGTCAACAGTCAACAGTCAACAGTCAACAGTTAACAGTTAACAGTCAACAGTGGATTTACTATTCCGATGCTAACGAATTTCATATCACTACTTGCCGAATTTCTTGCCAGAGCGATCGATATTGCTGAATCCCCGCCTCCCCCAAAGGCAGCAGAAAGTCGCTAGCAGCAAGAATTTTAGCAGGCGGTAACAGCACGGGATTAGCGCGAATATCCGCAGGCAAATCCTCCGGTTTCATGCCGGTAATTATCGGCGAACTAGCTTTGGCGAGCAAAGATAATTGAGGCGCAATTTGAGGCTGCAAGCAAAAATCAATCCATTTTGATGCTAACGAAACTGCCTTAGCCGATGCCGGTTCTACCCACAAATCCGTCCAAAGAGCAGTTCCAGAAACCGGAATTACTAAAGCAATATCTTTTTGAGTTTGGAGCAGCGGCAGCAAGTCGCCAGAAGAACCGACAGCCAACCAAGTATCGCCTAAAACTAGCGGTTGCAAATAAGCGTCGGAACTGTAAAGTTTAACTTGTGCGTTCAGATTTGTGAGTTCTTTTTTGAGGTTGGGAACTCGATCTAATTGCTGCGTATTGTAAGATTTTCCCAGTTTTTTTAAGGTTAAACCGATAACTTCTCTGGCGCTATCCGGTAGAGAAATTCGATCGCGCAATTCGGGCTTCCACAAGTCGCTCCAATCTGTCGGAGTCCACCCCAAAGCCTTAAATTTGTCTGTTCGATAGGCGATTACCGTACTTCCCCAGCGGTAAGGTGCAGCCCAAATTTTACCTTTAGCGTCTAATTTACCTTCGTCGTTGCGCCTGACGAATTTTTGCCATCTTTCGGGCAATTGCGACCAATTATCAAATTTAGCAGGATCGATCGGCTTAATCAATTTTTGCCGAATTGCCAAAGTCAGCCAATAATCTCCCAACATCACCAAGTCAGCTTGATTTTTGGCTGCAGGTGTCCGTTTCCACTGCTGCAACAGCGCGAATAATTCTTTGAATTGTGCTTCCTGCGTTACCTGCAAAATTGGAGACGGTTGTAACTCGCGGCTAAATTTGCTTGCGAGTTGAGCCGGAATACCGTTTTTGAGCGATCGAATTTTGAGAATGGGCTTCGAGTCGCAACCTGCCGCCAATTGACTTAAAGTTAGGGTGGCGGCCCCCAATAGCAAAGACCTTCGTTTCACCTGTGAATCCGCTTTTCTAAATATTGACCGATGGGGAATGTGCTCAGCAGCCCGGAAAATAATTGTGTTTCGAGTCCGGTAATTGGCGCCGATTTGTCTTATTTCTTTTTCAAACACAGAGCTATTGTACTCGCTTCTGCCGCGATCGGAGTCTGTTTGACCCAAAGCACTGGTGGCGCGCAATTAATCTAACGGCAGACTCCGCCATCCCGCTCTCAAAAAGCCGTTTGTTTAACTCTGATTAAAAGTTATACCAATTTCATAAAGTAGCGCTAGATATTACCCCCCCCAACCCCCCCTTATTAAGGGGGGGCTTCGGAGTTCATCCATAGCACATATGAAACAATACTCCGGACAGTTTTTGAGACCGAGGCCCAAACCCTCATTCTACCGTTAGCATTTGACCTCACTGAGAAGGCCCAAACCCGCATTCTGCTGTTAGTGATTGAAAACTGTCCGGACTATTGATGAAAGAAAAATGGTATTAGAACTAAGTGTGCGAGTTAAAAAACCAATTTCAGCATCCGCGACTGTCTCGCATCTCAAATCTTCAGTCCAAGAATCTCCAATAAACAAGCTGAATCCCTGAATCTACCGTCAGGATTGGGAACACAACAATTAGCTCAAAAATTAAATAATTTAGTGATAAATGCCAGTTATGTAAAGATTTACGTAGAATGTCAAGATATAAGTTAGGATCTCAAGGATAATTGTATGGAAGCGCTCCGCCAACAAGTTACAGTATTGACGCAACAAGTCGATGCTCTCTACAAACTCATAGAAAACCTCAATGAAAAGTTATTGGAGTCGGCTCAGAAGACGAATCTGCTGGCCCAGCAGCAGAAAAACGATCGCCCCGGAACGGTAGAAAATCACAAAACCTCGCCATATCTAAACTACAGCAGTCTGGACGGGCTGCTGGAACACAAGGACGTACTGTTAGATGACGGCTACTTCGACAAGAATTATCAAAACGTAGAAAAAGAGTTGAGCGCGGAAATTCAAATTCAGCGCCTGACTGCTCAGCTAACAGCGGCTTACAATCGAATTGCAGCCTTAGAAGAACAGTTGCTTTCCAAAAGAATTCACTCGCAACAAACAGGCGGATCTCATTAAATCTTGCTGCTGGCGATCGGGAATTAATCTCCGAACAAATACAAGTTGGATTGATTTCTGCTCGTCTATTTCTGAGTTATTCAATAGAGTTTTTGCGATCGCACAATTAGCATGGGAATAGCAAATTAAGGCAACATTTTGTGTGGAAATAGCAATCGTCTTTCTTTAGCGAACAATATTTTTTGTGCGAACCGCAGATAACTCATAGAGAGAGCAAGCAAAAAGAGAGAAGTTCACAAATCCCCTATCGATTGCTATAACTACCTACTTAATGTTTGATTTCACATCGCAAGGCTAAAGCTTCAACAGCTTGGAGGAGTTGAGCAGGAGTCCAATTTGCAGCCAAGCCGCTGGCGATCGCACACGCTCCAGCACCGACACCCTCTTTAACATACCCGCGATCGTAAGCTTGGAGTTGTCGGTAGCGAGAACCCGCAAAACTGAGCTGCGCCGCCAACAGAGGCACACCGCCAATATCCTTAGCAAGTCCTACCGTGTCCCCTGTCGGGTCTTCGACCACCCAGCGCGTAGTCCCCACCGCAACTTGTTCGGGACACCACAACAGAGCATATTCGCGGGCTAAGGCCTTCATCAAAGCGTAGACTGCCAGCATTTGCGTGCCGCCAGCCAAGAGCACCCCGCAAGTCCGACTCGCGGCGATCGCCATTCCCGCCACCGCTACCTGCATCGGATCGCCCACCGCCGCTACCAAATCCAGGGGAGTGCTATTTTGTCCGCCAATTTTCCACTCAGCACGATCGAGTCCCGCTGTCACCGCAGCCAATTTTTGAGCGTGATTGCAGCGAGGGTGAGAACTGTTAACTTTGCCTGCCGCTGCAATACCCAAACCCATTAACACGCCCAAAGCAGTAGTCGTTCCCCCAACTACGCACTCCCCTAAAATTAAATAGCTGCCATTAGTTTGAGCCGCCAATTTAGCTCCCCAAATTAACCCTTTTTCCAGCAAATGTTTGACTGTTTCGAGTTCTAAAGCATTGCCAGAAATCAGACACTTTGCCGCAGTACCGCCCAAATCAATTGCAGGTACCGGAGGTGCGAGGGGCAAACCAGCATTAAACAGGTAAAGGGGAAGTTGCAAAGCTTCGACTACAGCGCGAGATATCAGTACCGGAGAAGCACCGGCTTCTAGGGGCGGCAAAGCGTACTGGGGCGAGGGTTGGGGGCCGTTATACAAAAATTCTGCATCCGCCAAACAAGTAAACTGTCGATCGCGCGGGGTTGCTCCTGCCGCTGAAATCCCCGGAATTAAGCCTGTCGCCGTGAATCCTAACACGCAGGCAAATATCGGTTGCTGTCCCCGATGGCGATCGAGCCACCGCTGGCCCCGTTCAATTTCTGTATAAATACCAATCATTTATTTGTTATTTGTTATTTGTTATTTGTTATTTGTTATTTGTTATTTGTTATTTGTTATTTGTTATTTGTTATTTGTTATTTGTTATTTGTTATTTGTTATTTGTTATTTGTTATTTGTTATT
>NZ_JBARVX010000200.1:0-4273 GCF_049646505.1 Microcoleus sp. | reverse complement strand
GGGCATCACAGAATCGCGAACAGTTGTGTCTGATACCGTATCCACCATAGCATTTGATTCATTAATACCCCATTTAATTTTCCGCTGAAAAAAGTAGAATTCTCGCAAATAGGAGAATCTCATTAAGATTCGATATTCTACGCACAATTTACTTGGTTTTCCTGATTTTTTTTTGAAATGTTTTTTCCGCTTTGACTATTTTTACCATCTCTTGGATGTCTCTTTATGTACTCCACAGTAGCGTTTAAAGCCTTTAGGGGTTGAGTTTTATAATTGTTCGCAATTCATATTATTAAGCTAATATTTGATTTTATTTTACCAGAGCTATCGCACTTTCGCAAGAAATCTAAAGTCGGTCTGCGCCGACTTTAGAAAATTGGTTCGCAGCATCGGAATGCAAGTCCTAATAAAAAATCCGAGGACTAAACTCCTCACTACAAACATTTTTTATTAAGGGTAATTGACCGGACACGATCTCAAAGAACACGATAGGTGAAAACTGGATTTGATATTAATAACGCGGGATAGTTCGATCGACAACCATTGAGTAAGCATCGATGCCGCCAACGATATTTTTAACGTTGGTAAATCCTCGATCGGTCAACCACTGGCACATTTGAGCCGATCGCACTCCGTGGTGACACAGCACTAGGGTTTCTGTATCGCTCAAAAGTCGATCGTCAATTTCAGCAGACCATTCAGCAAACTCGCTCAGCGGAAAAGCTGCAAATCCCGGCAGCGCCGCGAGTTCAATTTCGTAAGGTTCCCGCACGTCCACAAGCTGCAATTTCTCAGCATTGGTGGTTTCTGCTAATCGGCGACCTAATTCTTCGACGGTAATTTGAGCAAATTTTTGTGACATTTGATTATAAAAAAGTAGTCAGTTGGCAGCAGTCATTAGTCAGTTTGCAGTAGTCAACTGCCAACAGTCAACAGTCAACAGTCAACAGTCAACAGTCAACTGCCAACAGTCAACTGCCAACAGTCAACTGCCAACAGTGATTAATTAAGTCGCGAAGGCGGTGGCATTAGCTCCACAGGAGGCGTGGGTGCAGGGCGACCGTCCAACTGGCTCACTCTGTCCCTGGGATCGAGACAAGTTGCCAGTAACCTGTCAGTAGGAAAGTCCAGCTTGCCGCTCAAGCCGACGACGCATTCAGCAAACTGTTGTGGTAATAAACTGCGGCGGCACCCGTCGAGGACTAACAGGGGAGCTGCTGGTTGAGTTTTAGTTTTGCTGTTAATATTCACTACGCAATTCGCCAGTTCGTCGGGACGCCTCACCCGCCGACAGCTAGAAAGCGCTTCTATACCAGAGATATTGGTTTTGCGGTTGATTTGGAGGGCGCATTTAGATATGTCGCGGGGATGGAGAGCGTCGGCACAAGCGGAGGCTGCTGCCTCTGCCCCCACTCCGGCTTCGATTAGTTCCAAGGCGCAGACGCGATAGGCATTCCTGGTGCGAGGGAATCTAATAGTGATGGCTGATGCTGGTGAGATTGGCAGTGCACTGGCTAACAAACCGATTGCTGCTAGCCCGGTGCCGAGAGCCAAGATCCAGCGCCCGGTAGAGCTTGAGCTTGTCGGTGCGGGCTTTGGGGAAGGATGGACGAAAAAATTGCGCTTGTGCATGGCTCAGAGAGTTGTGAGTTTTTTGGCGGATTGGGGCGATCGAGCGATGGCTGTTCTTCTCAGAATTTACCGCACATTACCGATCGCTGCGGTCGATCGATCTTTTTATTGATATTTGTGGGAATTTTGACCGTTACAAACATATAATATAGAGTCTGCATAAAATTGCATACAGAGATTAGAGAGGAAAATAAATGTCTCGATATCGAGGCCCCCGATTAAGAATCGTCCGTCGCCTGAAAGAGTTGCCGGGTTTAACCCGCAAAACCCCCAGACGGGATTATCCGCCCGGACAGCACGGTCAAAGCCGCAAAAAGCTCTCTGAGTATGCGGTTCGCTTGCAAGAAAAGCAAAAACTCCGTTTCAATTACGGTGTGACGGAACGCCAATTGCTCCGTTACGTCCGCAAAGCCCGCCGTGCCACGGGCTCCACAGGTCAAGTGTTACTGCAATTTTTGGAAATGCGCTTGGACAATACTGTGTTTCGGATGGGAATGGCTCCAACCATTCCGTCCGCTAGACAATTGGTAAATCACGGTCACATCACTGTTAACGATCGTGAAGTCAATATCGCCAGCTATCAGTGCAAGCCTGGTGAAGTGATTGCAGTCAAAAATAGAGAGCGATCGCGCACGATGGTAGAAGCTAATCTCAAAGACCCTGGTTTGGCTCACTTGCCCAATCACTTGGAATTTGACAAGCAAAAACTGATCGGCAAAGTTAACGGCGTTATCGAACGCGAATGGATTGCTCTTCAGATTAACGAACTGCTAGTGGTTGAATACTACTCGCGTCAAGCTTAATTTATTAGTCATCAGTCGTTGGTCGTTAGTCATGAGTTGGTTGCTAGCAGAATAATTAATAATTGGGTAGCAACCCAGTTATTGATTAATTGCTACTCAATAATGAGGACTGAAGACTGAGGACTAATTTTTGAGAAATAGCTATGCTGAAGGCTCAAAAAAAGCTTTCAACGGTCAACGATTAACTGTTAATCGTTGACCGTTGTTATATTAGACCTATTGCAAAATAATTTTCTGCTATAGGTCTAATATATAGCAGTTCGATCGCGTTGTGAGGTATGCCCGCTCCCGGCCAGCGGCACCTCCTATGACAACTCGAAATGCTGTGGCAAACGCTCCCTAGAGCATCAACCTCTTGGGAGATATTAATTTGCCGATCGTAAAAACTGGGTTTTAGCGCTTAACAAGGAAGCGGTCGCAGCATTTCGCCTGCGAAAAATTGGTCTAATTCCCGATCGAATAAGTCGCCCCAAGGGCCAAAACAAATTTCGCGGGAACTCCTCCACTCGGCTCTCAAATCTTTAGAACTAGCTAAATCCATAGCATGAAAGACGATCGACTTGCCCAGTATAGCTGCTAACTCCAAGCCTCGGACAAGCGCGGCAATTCCCTCTGGAGCGACACCATCGACTTGCTGCAAATCCACGACAACTCTCAGGGTGGCCCTTTCCAAAGCTTGCTCCAAATTAATTTGGAAATCTAGAACGGCGATGCCGCCGAGACAGCCCTTGGGTTGCAAAACAATGGTGTTGGACGGGGCGGTTTCTGGAGCGAATTGAGCGGTTGAATCAGAAACAAATTCAGGCGTGAGGCTAGTGGCGCTCTTCATCTTTCTTCCTCCTGGGAGACCGCGACCACAACTGTACTCAGTACGGGGTAGATGGGGGGAAAAAGGATGCAAGGCGTGTGGAAGGTAGCTGTCACCATCTGGTTTTTTAAATTTGTTTGCAGTATTTGTACTTAATTCGTGGAATCAGTTTGTTGCTCTGGGACGAGCTGGGGATTCATATCAATTCCGGTTGCACCGTCAGGTGATTGTTGAGAGTTGACTGTTGACTGTTGAGAGTTGACTGTTGACTCCGGGTCGAAAAACTGAATGGTTGAGTGTTAACTTTTGACTAGATTTTATTATTCCGATCCGGTTGCACCGTCAGGTGATTGTTGACTGTTGACTGTTGAGAGTTGACTCCGGGTCGAAAAACTGAATGGTTGAGTGTTAACTTTTGACTAGATTTTATTATTCCGATGCAACCGGAAACGATATCGCGAGCTCGATAGCTTGGCACGCGCGGGATTTTGGGTGTTTTGCGAACATTTGCTACGATTGTGCCGATCGGACTTCGGAGTAGGTTGTGGGCTCGCGCGCTTCTCAAAAAATGTTGCTGGCGAAAAGGTAACTGGCAGGACAAAATTATCGCTTGACAAAAATCACTGACCGTGCGATCGTAGCAAACCATAGAAATAAGCTTAAATGTTTGAGGGGTATCACTGCTACTGCGTGATGCCGATCGCCGGCAAATTTACGGATTTATGCAATCGACCGTGACAAAAACTCAACCTTTATCCGGGTATACACTGCCAGTATTTGCCTGTGCAGCAGCACTTGCAGCTTTGCGGTGCTTGCGTGGAGGTATTCAGTATGTAGATACTGTATCAGTAGATTTACTGGAACCGCAAGTAACTGCAGAAATTCCGATCGAACAAGCATCTTTACTAAAAACGGATACTGCTCTAGGCGTGACTCGCTCCGATCCGGGGGAAAACCTCGATTTGACTCGCAATCCGCCCGTTTGGGCAATGGTGGACTTGCAGAGGGGAGAGGGGGAGAGGGGGGGAGA
>NZ_JBARVX010000199.1:0-17334 GCF_049646505.1 Microcoleus sp. | reverse complement strand
CTCTCCCCCTCTCCCAATCTCCCCCTCTCCCAATCTTCCCCTTCTGCAGTCAGCAGCCACCTAGGCACCGGTTGCTGGAAAAAGCGCAAATTCGGGTCAAATTCGGACGATCGCGAACATACGATTTGCGTCGGTTGTGGGGGCTTCCCGTGCAGTTCTCTCTGTTTGAGCAATTCCGGCGAAATCACTCTCATCGTTGTTCCATAGGCCTGTAAAGTGCCGTTGCCGAACAAAACCGCGTCACTGGCGGCGACTTGTTGTTCGAGGTGGGCTTTGTCGTTGGCTGAACCGAATCTCGCGGGCGATCGGGCTGCATCTGCAATTTTACCGTCAGCACTGATCGCCAGTATTACTGTAGTGTAAGGTCGATCGATTTTATCTATCATAAAAGCGGCATCTTTTTACTACTTTTAAGACAATACGCGATTGTTAAGCATAATTGTAGGTTGGGTTGAGGCACGAAAGCCAACGGTATTGACTTTTAATATGTAGCGGTTCTCAGTAACATGGGATCCGCACGAGCGAGCGGTAATAGGTAATAGGTAATTGCAGGATTATGAATTTGAGTTCGGGTTAGCTACCAGCTCTGATTTATAACCCCTTACCAATTACCAATTACCAATCACCAATCACCAATTACCAATTACCAATTACCAATTACCGGAGTGTACCTCACCTAACTGAGAAAGGCTGTATCTATTAGGTTGGTAGTTTGTTTGACTTGTGGGAGGCAACAAGACAGCGAGGAAAATGCTGCCAAAAACAGACAAAAAGTCGAACAGGGCATTGTCCGACTCGCTTGCCAAAAGGGAGGTAAGTTCAGACTGCTCTGGTAGCACATCCCGTTAACTCTCCACAATCACCGCCCGCTTCCGTGCGGTGATTGTGTCAATCACCCAAGAATACTTCGCAGGAATGACTCAGAAGTGTCAAAATTAAGATATGTATGCCAGAAACAGGGAAAAAAAAATCTAGCCTGTACTGGCCCCAAAGGCAACATTGATTCCTCGCTTGTCACGCTTACAGGTGGTCGCCGACGGTTCGTCGCATTTAATCTCAACAGTAATTATGAAAGATCTCACTCGTTATCGAAATATCGGCATCTTCGCCCACGTAGATGCTGGCAAGACCACCACAACTGAAAGAATCCTGAAACTGACAGGCAAAATCCACAAAATAGGTGAAGTTCACGAAGGCGCGGCGACGACTGACTTCATGGAACAGGAGCAAGAGCGCGGTATTACGATTCAATCGGCTGCTACCACCTGCTTCTGGAACGAGCATCAGCTCAATATCATTGATACTCCCGGACACGTCGATTTTACGATCGAGGTTTACCGTTCGCTGAAAGTTCTCGATGGTGGCATCGGCGTGTTCTGCGGTTCCGGTGGAGTTGAACCGCAATCTGAAACCAACTGGCGCTACGCTAACGATTCCAAAGTCGCTCGCATCGTCTACATCAACAAGCTCGATCGCACCGGCGCAGATTTTTACCGCGTTGTCAAGCAAGTCGATCAAATCCTCGCAGCTAAACCGATGGTGATGGTATTGCCGATCGGCATTGAAGAAAAGTTTTGCGGCGTAGTCGATTTGCTGACCCGCAAAGCCTGGATCTGGGATGACTCCGGCGACCCGATGAACTACGAAATCAAAGATGTCCCCGCCGATATGGTCGATGATGTCGAAAAATACCGCGAACAGTTGATCGAATTGGCCGTCGAGCAAGACGACGCTCTGATGGAACAATATCTCGAAGGCAATGAACCGAGTATTGACGACCTCAAGCGCTGTATTCGCAAAGGTACTCGCGATCGGGCATTTTTCCCCACCTACTGCGGCTCATCGTTTAAAAACAAAGGCGTGCAGTTGGTACTGGATGCTGTAGTTGACTACCTGCCGAACCCGATGGAAGTCACACCGCAGCCAGAAGTCGATCTTGAGGGCGAAGAAACCGGCGAGTTTGCGATCGTCGATCCCAACAGGCCGTTGCGGGCACTGGCGTTTAAGATCATGGACGATCGCTACGGTGCTCTAACCTTCACGCGCCTGTACTCCGGTAAACTGTCTAAAGGCGACACCGTACTCAACACAGCCACAGGCAAAACCGAGCGCGTCAGCCGTTTGGTGGAGATGCACGCCAACTCTCGCGAAGAAATTGAATCGGCCCAAGCAGGCGACATTGTGGCGATCGTCGGCATGAAAAACGTCCGCACCGGACACACCATCTGCGATCCCAAAAATCCCGCCACCCTAGAGCCGATGGTATTCCCCGATCCCGTTATTTCGATTTCGGTCAGACCGAAGGTGAAAGGCGGCGAAGAAAAAATGGGAGCAGCCCTCACCAAGATGGTACAAGAAGACCCATCCTTCCACATGGTGACGGATCAAGAAAGCGGCGAAATGATTCTCAAGGGGATGGGCGAGTTACACCTCGACATCAAAGTAGACATTCTCAAGCGCACCCACGGCGTCGAAGTAGAAGTTGGCGAACCGCAGGTAGCCTACCGCGAGTCGATTACCAAGCGTCTCGAAGACGATTACACCCACAAAAAGCAATCAGGTGGTTCCGGTCAATTCGCCAAAATCGGCTACGTGATCGAGCCTGGTGAGCCTGGAAGTGGCTTCATATTCGAGTCAAAAGTAACTGGTGGTAGTGTACCGAGAGAATATTGGCCAGCGGTCGAAAAAGGCTTTGAAAGCTGCATCGACAAAGGCGTATTGGCCGGATTCCCTTGTCTGGACTTGAAATTCACCCTACTAGAAGGCGGTTTCCACCCCGTTGACTCGTCAGCGATGGCCTTTGAAATTGCGGCCAAAGCTGCCTATCGGCAGTCTCTCCCTAAAGCCGGGCCTCAGTTGCTCGAACCGATTATGAATGTCGATGTATTCACTCCAGATGATTACATGGGCGACGTGATCGGCGACCTCAACCGCCGCCGGGGGATGATGAAATCTCAAGAGACAAGCCAGACAGGAGCGCGGATCAAGGCAGATGTGCCGTTGAGCGAAATGTTTGGTTACATTAGCGACTTGCGTACTATGACCTCTGGCCGCGGCCAGTTTTCCATGTCTTTCTCGCACTATGCTCCTTGTCCGAGCAACATCGCCGAGGAAGTGATCAAGGAAGCGAAAGAGCGTCAAGCCGCTAAGTAGTGTATTGAGTGCGACGAATTGATTCGTCGCACTCAATCACCAAGGTTAAAAACTAGATTTTTCTAGTTTTTAACCTTGGTCAATGGGCATAAGCCGAGGCGGATCTAAATTGTATTTTTCGGGCGGGACACCCCACAAGAGTTCGATCGCACTTGATACTAAAAGTTAGATGCGCCTTTGCTTATCCCAATTTTATTTTCACACTCCTAAAAAATGCTTTTTACTCTCCGAAAGAGATGCTCGCTGCAAAAGTCGCTCTAAAAGGGCGATCGCCCGTCAATAAAATTACTTTTTGCTAAGATACAATCAATAATCTACAACCCAGGCAGGTAGCCATGACAGCCACCCTGATCCAGAGTCAAACTAGCGGAATTCTGCTAAAAAATATTAGCTGGAAAACTTACGAATCCCTGCTGAATGAGTTAGCCGAACAGAGAGGAATTCGCCTGACTTACGATCGGGGAAATTTAGAAATTATGACTCCATCAGCACCCCACGAAAAGTACAAAAAAATCTTGGGACGTTTTGTAGAAAGTGTGAGTGATGAATTGAATGTTGAAATTTGCAGTTTGGGTTCACTAACTTGCAGGCGCGAAGATTTGGCTCGCGGCTTGGAACCGGATCAGTGCTATTATATCGAAAATGAGGATGTGGTTTGGGACAAAGAACAAATCGATCTCAATCAAGATCCGCCACCAGATTTAGTGGTGGAAATAGACGTGACTAGCAGTTCGATCGATCGACTTTCTTTATATGCAAGTTTAGGCGTACCGGAAGTTTGGCGCTACGACGGAAATCGTTTAATAATTTATCAGTTGGAATCACAGGAATATACAGAAAGAGATGTTTCTCCGACTTTCCCTTTTTTGTCGCAAGTTGAGATGCTGCGGTTTTTGGAATTGAGGAGGACTACAAAAGAAAATGCTTTAATTCGCTTGTTCCGGGAGTGGGTGAGGAGTCAAATTCAGTCAGGAGAGTGAAGGAGGGCGATTCACGATCGGGATGGCGGCGTTTGAGGCTCTTTTTAGTTTCAGCCTTGTAGGGTGCGTCAGTTAGAATACTTACTGGACAAGGGAAACGCTTATGGACTGACGCACCCTACTATCTGTAATTGCCCTAGCTGACTGCAACAGCTATCTTCAAAATACTTTCATCTTTAGAGTTTTATGATGATTTTATCTGATAGACCTTGAATATTCAGTTCAAGCGTGGGAGAAGCATCAGTGTAGAAGACTTCACAGGTGTAACCACTTTCAGGAACCTTGAAAAATAATCTGTTGCTGCCCGATACTTCCACATCTTCAACTTTACCTTTAATGGTGCATTTCCCAGAATCCAAAGTTACTTGCAATATCTTGGATGTATCATCAGTAATAGTTAGCTGCTTAATCGTCTTGATTCTCATCAATTTAAGACGACCTATGTCACGCTGTTCGACGCCATTACCTAAAGTTTTCCAATCAGCTTCTCTCTTGACTTCCGTGTTTGATGGCTCTGCTAGTGGAACAGTAAGCTCTGGAAGGTCAGAGACTGAATCTAGATTTATACTCCATTTACGAGCATTCTCATCAAGTTCGTCTTGTCTTTGCTTAAATTTGCCACCATCTGTGCTTCGCTCGTAGTCTACCTGCTTTTTCTTAGTGGCAATCCAACGCTCTCGTGCAAAATTTCGTTGCTTAGAGTTGGAATCATCTACAAATTGCTCATAAAATTCTAAGCATGGCACAAGCTCACCAATTCTCTCCATTGCAGTACCAACTTCTTGTAAAGTTAGAGCCTGCTTCCAGTCGGAAAAACCTCGAACTGAAGTTATCAAGCTCTGATAACGTTGGCGTTCCTGTAGAGCAGTACCTGGTGTAAGATCTGAGTAAGCAATTTCACGCACGAACTTAAACTTTAAACTTTTTGCTTCATTGGCATCAGGATGCTTAGCTATTGCTTCTATGGCTTTGATCCACAATTTTCGCTGAATTAAGTAATCAACTAGCTCTTGATGTCCATTCTGGTTTTGAAGGGCTGGTACAACATAGTCTAACCATTGAGATTTATCGGGTTTTCCTTTTCTTTCCCACTCCTGAACAATCTGCTGATTTTCTCCTTCTTTTTGGAGGTATTGTAAGCCTTGGGGAAAACCTTCGACTTCAGCTTTAGCTAAGTTATACTTGCGCTTTTGGGGAACTTCACACTGATCCCAGCAGCGCACAGCACCTTTATAATCTTTGGCTTGGTAGAAAGAACTTCCCGCCACTTCTATTGTTTTGTTATAACCAGCTTGTTGCAAGTCTTGTAATAGATTTCCAAATCGTTGCCATTGATCGCAGGTGAGACTCTGTTCGTTCATCAACTTTATATCAATTTGGCTGGCATATTCCTCGATCGCTGCTTGCCAGGGTTTGCTCGAACGGCAGTTTTTCAGTGAGTTGTTCTCATTACGCTTTTCAAGGAACTCGGTGAATTTATTGAGAACATCGAAAGATTTCGGATCTTCCTCCATCATGAATGCCACTAAAGAAAGCTCTACTGGTTTCTGATTGGGGTTTTCTTCACACCATCGCTTCAATTCTTTCCAACAAGCTCCCTCCCAGAAGCACTTCCAAGCCTCTTCCTTCTTACCTCGCTTCAAGAAAAGTTGACCAGCCTCACTAAAATGATTATCGAATTTGAGCGCCCAAGCTTCGCAGAGGTCAACTTCTTTTGTATCTCCTAACACAGAGTAATACGCTTTTGCATTTCTGAGTAACTCTGGGTTTTCCTCTGCCAATCCTTGCTTCTTCATCTGCTTTGCTTGGAGTTCTCGGTTGTCTTGATCCAGCACTTCTAGACTTTGCCCTGTGCTGATAGTTCCGAGTAAATCTGTCCAATCGTGGCGTTTATCAGCTTCCAACCGCTCAAGGAATCCATCGATCCGATCGTCACTAGCCTGCTGCCACAGCAATTCATCTCCTTCTTTTGAGTCAATGACAACCAAATCAGACATCGCTCGGCTAGCCGCAACGTAAAGCTTGTTAAAGTAGTATTCTAACTCTACTGAATCTCTTTGACTATTAGCGTCAAAGTTCCATACAAAGTTCGCATTGTATTCTTCTTGAGCCAACTCATGCCCAAATTTGTATAGGATGACCAGCGGGAACTCCAGACCCTTTGCTTTGATGGCACTGTATACGTTCTCTGGCGTTTTTCCCTCCTTGGCTTGTGGAAATAATTCCAAAAGAATTTCATCACTTTTGATATAGTCAATTTCCCCGCCAGCTTCACAGGGTAGGATAAAAATCGGCTTATTGTCGATATGGCTTTTTAAATCGTCTAACGAGAGATTCTGACCAAAAATAAACTTTTGCGGTTTAGAAAAACTGTCTTTTTTTTGCCACGGAGTTTGTGGCTTAATGTCAGGTAGGCCGAAACGAACACAGCGCCACAATTGGATTAAATTGGTCACTTTAACGATAGATGAGCTAGAGCGATAATTAACTTGTAGCTCCTTAAAATTCATCTTTATATTAAGTTTACTTGCTGGATCGAGCCTCATTACAACTTCGTTGTAAAACAATGCCCCGACGCTATCCCAACGAAATCCAGTAGGGTTTAAGGTTTGAAAAGGATCGCCAGCAAAGGTAAAGGGTAGGACAGAAACATAGTTAAATCCAAAATCATATTTAGAAAAAACAGAAAGCTTGACGATGAGTTGCAGTTCTAGTCTCGTAAAATCTTGAGATTCATCGCAAAAAATTGCCGTGTATTCAGAAGAGAAACGTTTCCCTTCTAGGACTATTCTAATTAAGTCTTGATCGTCCCAGTAGCCCTTATCTTCAATTAGCCTTTCATACCATTTCCAAACCGTTTTATAAATTCCTTTGAATGTCTCTTCTGGAATCTTGCGTTGTTCCTCGCGCGGTAATTCTTTATAATCGTCTTCGTTTATATATCCATCAAGAGAGTAGCCTTTAATCAAAGTTCTAATGATGTACCAGCATCGCCCTGCTGAGTAGCGTTTATTTCTTGCTTCTGGGAGTTTAGAATCATTATAAAGCTGTCGAAACTGGTTATAAGAAATGTATTTTTCTGGCTTAAATCGGTCGTATTCTGTAGATGATAAAAAATTTAATAAAAATTTCTGGAAGGGTTGAAAAAATGGTTTTACATCTGGTGTTTCTGCTTCTGGCGTTTCTCTATCTGATAAAAATTTATGATGAGATTTTAAAAGGCTTTGCACTGAATCTTTAGCTACCTTGAGCAGGCTCTCGCTGTAAGTTAGAAAAAGAGGGTGTGGCTTTTGATAAAAATCATATTCTCCTGCTTGACAAGAGTTCCAGTGGCGATCGCAGTAATCAGCAAAAAGGTGGAATAACATTGTAGATTTGCCACTCCCAGCTCGTCCATTGATAAACATCGGTAGGGAGGGTTTTTGTGGAGTTGAAATAGATTCTAAAATTTGTTCTTCTTCCACTGAGAGAGCTAGATTTGATTCGTCATCTTTTTCAATAGCTAGCCAACTTTCAAAATCTAATAGTAGGTATGCTGGATAAGAACGTCGGGCTAGACGAGCTAACTCATCCATACTCAATTGAGCCGGAAGATTATTAACATTTTCACCAAAGTCGGGAAGATCGATCGCCTCTACTACTTCTCTTATAGGGTCATCCGATGGTTTTTCAAGAAAAGGAGCAAGCAAAAATAAAATTTTTCTAGAGGACGTATCTTCAGTAGCAATAGTTTCGATCCTACTAAACAAAATCGATAACCCTTCCGTGTTGCTATATAACTTTACACGAGAGCAACTTGTGCTTTCATCTTCCACATCATTTTGACTAATAATGTCGAGAATAATATTTTTGAAAGTTTCCCGTCGGTCTTTGATTCTCTCTTGTCCGCACTTTTTCAACCATTGTTCGCTTTCGTAAATCACCAAGTCTTTAGAGTCTTTACTCCAGCTAGGTAGCTCTAGCCAGACTAACAGATCGTTTGGAAGAGGCTCGCGTTTGTTTTGCTGTTGACAAACCGATTCTTTTTGTTCATTTAGCCATTCCTTAATCTCATCATCATTCAGTAATGACTCTAACTTGTCTTGACCAAATTTTTGACGTTTATTTTTGTCTGTAAATTCTTCATACTCTTGACTTTTTCGCTCCAGAATATTTAGTAAGCAGAGAATCTTCTCATTATCGACCTCTTCGATCTTTGCTAATAACCTGTATTTCCCTATTCTTCGCTTCCAGTAAGGATAAATTGGATCGAAGAGATCTAACACTTCGGAGTTATCATAAAGTTCAGTGATTTTAGGTTGGATATAATACTTTTCAGCGTTATCATGGCACTGCTGTGTAATATAGATATACATAAGCTTTGGGAAAGTTATTTGGTAAGTATTCAGGTAGTAGCTGACAAAATACCTATACGGCGAATCAAAGACAACTCGTAAGTTCCGCACAGCTAGTAGATATCTCCGAAAGACTACCTTAAACCCTTGCCCTGTCTGGGCTGAGAGCGAATTTTCGGAGATATCTAGTAACTATATCACATTTGCAGTATGATACCAAAGTCTGTGCAGAGGCTTTTCCTAGTTGCGCGATTACTTTGGGATTACCCTGCAACACCAGAGAAATACGATCTGTGTCGAAAATCCACGAACAACATAAGCATCCAACACTTCGTTGCAGCTGACTAAAACTAAGAATTCTATATAGTGCAGCACTTCCTGTTTCAGAGAATCTGGCAACTTGACTAGGCTTTCTAGGATGGTGGTTTCTAGCATTAGATAACCTCTCGATCCATAAACTTATGATAACAATTGCCAGTTAAGCTGCTCGATCGCATTGGGGACACCAGGAAAAGTCTAAAAATCACAATTGTAATTTTTTACATTTTAGGATATCTTAGAAAGGTACTCCGTCAATGTGGCGTTATGAGCAGGATAACGATCGAGGTAACAGACGAACAGCACCAGCAAATTAAGGCAATGGCGGCTGTGCTGGGCAAATCTATTAAAGAGTTTGTACTCGAAAGGCTGTTTCCTTCTAGCGATCGAGAGGAAGAACAGGCTTGGCAGGAACTCAAAGAACTGCTGAGGGAGCGCATAGTGGCAGCCGAACGCGGCGAAGTATCGGCTAAGACATTCAGCCAGGTCTTGGAAGAGAAGCTGGCGGCGATGGGAAAAGTGTAATGCCATCCTACGAACTCACCTCTTACGCAGAAGAGGATTTAGCAGATATTATCGAGTACACCGTTAACAATTACGGCATAGCCCAGGCGCGAGATTACGTTGCTGCGCTGGAAACCTGTGCTGAAAACCTTGCGGGTAGCCAGGGCTTCTATCGGGATCTGAAAAACATTCATCCCCGTTTGCGCGTAACCCGATGTCAGCACCATTATATTTTTGGCATCATGAGATCGGGAAGTCCGATGGTGGTTGTTGCTATTTATCACGAGCGGATGGATGTGCTGCAACGCCTGAGAACGCGCTTGAAAAACCCACAAGAAGGATAGCTGCGATCGCCCTTTAAAGAAAATCGAATTTCACTACAATCAATCCCGATCGCCTGGAAAAAGCCGGACTGCTGTATCGAGAACGCTGTCCGAGCGATCGGCGGTGCACCTATGCCGTGCTGACTGAGGCAGGATTGGCAATGCAACAGCAAATGTGGACGGTTTATGCTGAAGGAATCGCAGAATACTTTGCCTGTCACCTGGATGATCGTGAACTTCAGGTGATGCAGCGAGTGTTAGAGCGAATGCTTACAGGAGCAAGTCAGTAAGGGCGAGAGTGGCGATCGTCTTCACTTTGAAAACCAGAATGATGCCAGTCTGGGTGGCATCATTCTGGTTCGCCAAAAGTCTCTTTAAATCGCCGACTCTAAACCGCCAAATTTCTCTTCTATTCTTCCCCCGCCAAATCTGCCCTAAACTTCTCCACAACTCGATTCAATCCCACCGAATGAGAAGCTTTAAATAAAATACGATCGCCCTTTTCAACAAATCCCAACAACCGCTTTGCTAAATCTTCCCGCCCATTTTGCGCCGCAATATCTCCAACCTCCAAAAAAGGCAAACCAGCCGCACCCGCAGCCATCGCCGCCGCTTCCTCAAAATCTGCAAACACAAACAAAGCATCAAGCTTTAACTCTTGCGCCGCTTTTCCCACTTGTCGGTGAAATTCGATCGCCCTTTCGCCCAATTCCTTCATCGTACCCAACACCGCAATCCGGCGCTTTCCCGGAGTATCCGCTAACAACCTCAAAGCCGCCAACATCGACTCCAAACCAGCATTGTAAGTCTCGTCAAGAATCACAATATCATCGGGTAAATCGTAGCGGCGCGCCCTTCCATCCGGTAACTCAACCGACAAACCTTGCTGTAACACTTCCCAATCAATATCTAACACTTTTGCTACAGCCAAAGCAGCCAAATAATTTACAGCATTGTGCCGCCCAGCTAGCGGCAGCGGCAATTCCACACCTTCTACTAACATGGTATCATGATTGAGCAATTCTCCGCACAAATACCCGCCTTCTAAACCGTAGGTTAAAGTTTTTCCCTGCCAAAAAAGCGCCGCAGTTGCGATTAATCTGTCAGAATCGTGATTGAGAATAGCAATGCTATCTGTAGGCATTTCGGCTAAAAGTTCGCACTTAGCGATTGCGATCGCATCTTCCGAACCCAGTCGCCCGATATGCGCCGTTCCAGTGTTAGTAATTACCGCAACAGTAGGACGCGCAATTTGTGACAGCAGCGCAATTTCGCCGAACCCGCGCATTCCCATTTCAATTACAGCATAATTGTGTGACGGCGAAAGCTCCAATAGAGTTTTTGGGACTCCAATTTCATTGTTGTAGTTATATTGAGTTTTAAGAACATTTCCTCTCGTTGACAAAACCGCCGCAATTAACTCTTTAGCAGTAGTTTTACCGACAGAACCTGTAACAGCAACTATAGGTATACTGAACTGGTCGCGCCACCAACGGGCGATCGCCTGGTAAGCTTTTAAAGTATCGTCAACGCGCAACACCGGAAAATTAGGCAATTCCTCTTGCCAAGAGCGATCGACCACCGCCGCAATCGCTCCCAAATCACGGGCTGCAGCCACAAATTTATGCCCGTCAAAATTGCCTCCCCGCAGCGCCAAAAATATTTCGCCCCCCTCAAGAGTGCGCGTATCTGTGGCAATACCTGTCCCTACAACTGTCAAAATGCCCTCAGACACCGCAGGCAAAGGTACAGTTAAAATTTCAGCAAGTCGGGCGATACTTACGCGACAAACCATATTAGCAGCACTCACATTTCAAATAATTATTTTCACAGCTAATCCTACCTCGCCCTTCCTCAAATTTAACTCGCACCACTTTCACTCAAAGAATCCAACCGATGAAGCCGGGGTTCCCAATCCCCAATCGCCGATCGAATATGGTATGACAGAGAGTCGGCGAGAATTGTCAAAGTCAATCCTCATACTAAATCGTCCGCCCGACATCAGGAATCCGATCGAACCAACCCACATTTTTAGGGAGCATCTGGCCTTGGCAAAAAGTGTTGTTTTAACGCCTGGGAATCGTCCCCCCTGGCTGGCAGATATATCCGCCAGCGACATATTAAGTTCGCACTACAAATAGAAAACTCAGATGTTCCCCATTTTTACCAATACTTTACAAAATTTATGGTACTTTTAGGCCTTGCTAATTGACAACAATTCATGTAATGCTGGTGTTGGTAAATAGCTTAATTAAGCAAAAAATATCGATCGACTGTCTGCGCTCACCGCTTCCACCCCTCGCGCCCCGTCCGGCGAGAAGCTCGGTTGACTCAATTTTGTGGTGCTTCATCTGCCAATTCATCAAACCAATGGCGCTTAAAGCTCGTCTCAAATCCTCGGAGGGTTATTGAACAGTGAACGACTACAACAGAGAAAACCACGAAGCAGAACAGTTACTTTACAACCACTGGCTGGAGCTGGTACAAGTAGAGCAGCCGGCCGAACTGATCGACCGCTTTCGTACTTTGTTTGTCCGCCGTACCGGATATCCCGATCGCACCGTCGCCGACGCACTCGAAAAAATAGCAGCCTCAAAACACGCCCAACAAGAATTCAAGTACATCCTCAACCGCTGCTGCCACATCCCGATCAACCGCTGGCAAACATACCCCAGCAAGCAAGCAGCCATCCCCGAACTGATCGCCGTGTTTGAAGAAGTCCCCAAAATAGTAATTGGATACAGTCGATCGCGATCGGTTCACTCCATCCCCCAATTAGTAAATCAATTTACCGAAAGCGAACAGTACCTAGCCCTCAAACGCTTAGCCAAAGTCATCACCCACAGCAACGAAGACAGCAGCAACACCAAAACCCCCGCCACCCTAGCCCTCGGAAACTTAATTCCGCGATATCCTTACCTCTACAAACACTGCCTCCTCAGCGACGACAGCACCTACGAACAGCAAAAAATCATTAAAAAAATCCAAGCCCAAAAGCAGCAGCAATTTGAAATCGACCTCTCGCAATACGTCGCTCACCAAGTCAGAAAAGCCCAAACAGCCAGGCGACAAACCTCACTTTCCTTCGGCAGGAATATACAGCCTATAAAAAACCCGACCTTGTTGAGCGACCCGGAACTGTTCTTTGCGCTCAAGCAATTTGTCGGAAAAGTAGAAGGAGCCGATACCTACAGACAGCTAGCGCGGCGCTTCAGGGCGAACACCACCACAAACCAGTCCTACGGCTCCTTTAAAGACGACTTGTACGAATACTTGATTTCTTCCGTCACCGACGATCGCTACGGCAAATGTCAATTTAGCGAAAAACTGTATAAGCAGCTACAAAATACCTTGCCCCACAACGACGATCGCCAGTTAAACGAATTTTTAACGATCAGAACTTGCAGCCAGTTATTGAACTTTTTAGTAGTAGAGAGTCCAGCGCGGCCCAACCACTTTGTCTTCATCGACCTGATCTCCAACCTCGGGGCCACCCAAACCACAGGTTTGCTGCTGAAAATCGTGCTAATTTGCGGCAAAGTCAAGCCCTATCTAGAAAAGCGGTTGGCAATTTTGTTCGGTCACTACGAACTTTCTACCCGAGAAGGCGTAGTTTGGTTGATCGAAGCCCTGGAAAACCTGAATCTAGCATTGAGTACCAATTTTGGGAAAGTGGACGTATCTTTCGTGCGGTAGTCAGCCGCCCCGACAACTGTCTGTGCTGCCACTTGACAAAACATCGCACCGAGAAACGGGGTTTCTAAATCCCTGAAAACTTCACGTTTAATTGTAACGACCTAATTCACTGCCCAAACCTATTCAAAAAACGCTATTCTGTGTTAAAATCCCAAGTGTATCAGATTCGGTTGCAGGCTTTGTTCATTGCTACAGAATTGTCTAAAAACTTGCCCTTCTGTATCGGCAGGGAACTCTCCGAAACTGAAATCTTTGCACTGTCTAAATTTTGGAGTTATTCCTCATGTCGATATACGTCGGTAACTTATCCTACCAAGTTACCCAAGAAGACATCACCACCGTCTTCGCCGAATACGGAACCGTTAAGCGAGTACATCTACCTACCGACAGGGAAACCAGTCGCCCCCGCGGCTTCGGCTTTGTAGAAATGTCAACAGATGCAGAAGAAGATGCAGCGATTGCTGCTCTCGACGGAGCTGAGTGGATGGGTCGCGATCTCAAAGTTAACAAAGCTAAGCCCCGCGAAGATGAAGGCGGCCGGGGCGGCGGCAACCGGGGCGGTGGCGGCCCAGGAAAATTTGCTCGCGGCGGCGGAGGCGGAGGACGTTATTAATTTCCTGACGATCGAGAGTTGAGATTGGAGAGCAGGAAGCAGGCGATCGAACTCGCCTAGGTCCGAACCACCGTGCGAACCACTTCCGGTCTAGTCGATCCCGACCCTGCTCTTCAAGTTTCCCGATCGACCGCATTAAACATACCAAAAAGCCAGGGGTTCAACCCTTGGCTTTTTGATATGAGCGGTATCGGGTACGAGTCAGAAACCGGCTGGGCGAAGCTTTTCGAGTGCCCGTACTGTTTTAATCGTCAGGTTCGATGGTGCTGCTCAATCCGTGATTGTTGAGCGTTTCAGCGTAAAACTCCGCGTGTTCCAGAGCGCAAACAATCACAAGTCCCAGCCCGTTCGTGTGGGCTTCCATCATCACATTCACAGCCTGTGGCTGAGTCAGACTCGGTACCGTCGCCATCAAAGTCTGCACCACGTACTCCATAGGATTGAAATCATCATTGTGCAGCAGAACGCGGTAGCGCGGTGCAAGCTTGCGGACTGTGGAAGGCTTTTGAATAATTTCGACAGACACTAATCTATACCTCCTGATTTGTAAAATGTTAAAATTTGTGAATAATCTCGACCCGGATTCTTCCCCCGTGCAAGACTATCCCACTTTCAGCTATTTTATTGAAATCTGAAAAATCAGACAAGGCGATATCTTGCCCGATCGCCCCCAACAGCCGACACCAGACGCAGCCGGAGTGCTTCCTGCCTGCAGCCGCCACCTTATTAAGGCCATAATATTAGAAAGGCCAGAGCAGTTAAAAATAAAAAACTACTACCTGTTGAGTCCCCAGAACAGACAGAATCTAAATAATATGAAACGCAAACCTAACTCCTACAACGACGACAGATTCAGCGACGCATTCCGAGACGAAGACACCAGCTCGTTTGGCGGACAGTCGCGCCGCCAACCTCAGTCAGGCAAACCTTCTTTTCTCAATTCCGCTACCCTAGGGATTTTAACAGCCGTTTTTATTCTGGGAGTTGGGATTGGCATCGCCTTTAGCTCCACAGCTACAATTAGCCCAGAAAACGTAGCATCCCGCGAATTTATCGATCGCAGCGCCCCCAACCCAGAACTTTGCGTGCAGTTTGGAGCCAGCGCGATGGTGACAGATATGCGCCTCTACCTCACCCTCAACCCATTTAACGTCTACATTTCGCAGCCGAGTATGCGCCCTGGCTGCGTCCTGCGAACTAATAACTGGGCAATTCTCGAACAAAGAAAACTGATCGACCAAAACCAAGTGCGCGAGTGCAAAAATCGCATGAACACCTTTGGCTTCACCGGGCCGTTGGAAGGTCAACCGGAAATTAACTGTATTTACCAAAACGACGGCGCTAAAAACCTGTTCCTCAACCAACCGGGTTCGATCGCCCCAACGGTGGAAGGTCAAAATTTCTAAACCGCCAACGAGAGGGGTTTTTAGGCTTACTAAAGTACAGATTTTGGCTGGGGACTTAGGCTTTGCCTAAGTCCTTCCTGTATTTCAAAATCACAAACCTAATTGAGGCAAATCTTCGGTTAACTGAACTTGCAAAATTTGACCCGGTTGAATAGTAGCAGGTTGAGGAGCAGCGACATAAGTTGTAGCAACACCTGCGGCCGCTCCAGCCAGCAAACCGATGCCGGAAAAGCCGCTCAGCAAGAACAAAGCTAAGCCACCAATACCGCTGTTGCGGAACAGGCTGCGATCGTCCGGCTGTTGTCGGCGGCCTGCCACGGGTTCGGAGCGAGCAAACAGAGGAATATCGCGGCCGTTGAGATTAATAGCTTCCACCACAAATCGACTGCCGAGGTTAGTTGTTTCAAACCGACCGATGACTGGCGTATTCGGAGGTACGATCGTATTTCCGCTGCTGTCGAGAATGCCCTCTTGCAGCAGCAGCACTTCCTGTGGGCTGGGTTTTACACGCGCAAGGCGCAAAGGTCGATCGCCCGGGTACAGCAAATTGAGTTTTGCGCCTGCCGCCAACAAGACATTCGCGCCAGCGACAACTTGCCCCGGCCGATTCGGGCGATCGCCCGGAAGCGGTTCGCCAAAGGTAAGTATCCGCTTTTGGGGTGCAGCAGCAGCCGTATTTTGAGGCTCTAGGCTGGGTACAGCAGCAGCTCTACCACCTTGGCGTTCATCAAGGCGAACACTGACTAAAGGCACTTTTATCGGTCGGATTTGGTCGTTTGGAGTTGGCTGCGGTGCATAATTTGTAGCGGAATTCGGGGAAACAGGAGACGGTTGCCGATCGAGCTCCTCGGCAGCAGTTGAGTTAGAATCGAACGGCGGCTCATTTTGCGGTACTTGTATTCCAGGCTGGGGTTGAGTTTCAGGAGTTTCCGCGCTCTGAGTAAGTTCGATCTGCGGACGCAACACCCAGCGATTTTCTACCCCGATTCTTTGGAATTGAATTTGTTCGCCGTTGAAAGCAGCTCCCGGAGCCAAATTGACCAAAATTCTTGTGGTTCCCGCCCGCAGTTGACTCGCGCCCACAGAACGGACAGTGCCTTGCGGGTATAGCTGAGTTGCATCCACTCCCATCTCAGTATTGGGCAAATCCACAGCAATTTGACTCGGGTTGATTAGAGAATATTGGGGAGTCGTTCCCTCTGGGAGAGTAATTTCTAGCTGATTTGTAGCGGGATCGAATTGCCAACTTGTGACTGTAGAAGCATTTGCTGGTTGCTGCGTTATTTGCACAGTCGCTACTGCGGCCGCGGCCAAACTCGCACCGATCGACACAGAGCCCAAAAGTGACGGTATCATACGCTTAACAGTCAATTTTGGTAAGTCTGCCCAAAATTTCGGCGATAATTTTTTGTATTGCATGGCTGCGGCGTGAAAGTTAAAAATTTAACTAGCTTTGAGGATAATTTTTTTGTGGTAAGCTGTCGCGGGCGATCGTACTGGCTGGTGATACCAAAGGCGGCTTGACGCTGAAAGTTTAGCATTTAGTTGGTAATTGGGGAATTGGTATTAAAACTTTCTGGCTTCTGCCTGATGCCAACAGATACGAATTCATCCCCCTCCCCTCTGCGCCCTCTGCGCCCTCTGCGGTTCAACTAGACAGCAAAAGTCCCGCACTCTAACTGTACTCAGTTGAGTGCCGGGAGGAATGCGCGCCAGGCCTGACTGCCGAGCAAATCTTTGATTTCCGCTATTGCAGTATTAGTTTTCACGAGATACAATAACACCAGAGTTTGTGAATGTAATGTCCCAAGTAATCACCGCCAAGCTAAAACTCAACCTGACTGCCGAGCAAAAAGCTTTGGTGTCTCAGACTACTTTAACCTACCGAGATGCCTTGAACTATACTTCACAAGTCGCTTTTGACGCAGGTAAAACCAGCAATGGTGCTAAGCTGCAAAAAGCGGTCTACAACGAATTGCGAGTGAACTTTGGACTTGGAGCCCAAAT
>NZ_JBARVX010000198.1:0-6448 GCF_049646505.1 Microcoleus sp. | reverse complement strand
TGGGAATTGGGAATTGGGAATTGGGAATTGGGAATTGGGAATTGGGAATTGGGAATTGGGAATTGGGAATTGGGAATTGGGAATTGGGAATTGGGAATTGGGAATTGGGAATTGTCAGCATTTTTTTATTAGCCGTTTCTCATCCAATGACTGATGACTGATGACTAGCCTTCGGTTTCGCTCTTCGGCTAAAATGACTAACAACTAACAACTAACAACTAACAACTAACAACTAACAACTAACAACTAAGAGGGCGGGCACGGGGGCACCGCCCCTACCAACTAATGACTAATGACTAATGACTAATGACTAATGACTAATTAGCAGACAAACAGCGGATTTCTGATGAAAAAGAAGCGGTGGTAACGCCTGCGCCGTCGCTTGTTTTGATTAGGGAGACGCGGAAGCGCAAATTGGGAGTGCCGAACCAGATGCGCTCTTCTGCAGCGGCTCGATCGTACTCTGTAATTAAAATAAAAGTTCCGTCTTTTGTCAACTGGTAGCGGCCGACAGCAGGCACTGTCTCAGCATACCCGCGATCGCGCAGCAGTTTCCCCTCGGACGGATTTTCGGGATTTGGCACCGGTACGAGCACGCAACTGCCTTCTAGTACCTCTTTTTCGTCCCAATCCGACTCGCCCTCCCAACTCATCCGAAAAGGATGAGCAGCGTCAGCAGGATCGATATTGTACGATCGACAAAGCTCCACTACTTCTGCATCGTCGGCATTCAGCGCTACAATGTCAATTCTAGAACGAACTTCCTCAAAGTGACTGAATGCTAAATGGTGAGCGCTGCGTTGCGATCGCCATTTGCCAATTGAACGATCGATAAATTCACTTAAATTCATTGGGAATTGGGAATTGGGCATTGGGCATTGGGCATTGGTAATTGGTAATTGGGCATTGGCTATTAGCACTAACCAATAACCAATAACCAATAACCAATAACAACTAACTACTGACCAATATACCTCTCCAGAAACGGAAGTTTTGAACAGGCATCCTGCCTGTTCCACAATATTTTTTGGAGAAGTCTAATGACCGATCTAAGCAACCTCAGTAATGCTGAGGATTCTTCCCCCACTCTTATTGATATACTGAATGTTCTCAGACAACTGGCTGTAACCCACTTCATAAGTTACATTGCTCACCCTTCTCCGAGAGCCGCTACCCTTGACAGCCGAGATCCGAAAACGCTTGCCAGTATTGCTGTAAGCACCAAAACCGCTAGCAGGAGCTTTGATTTTTGTGCCGAGATTAGCAGCTACATCGGTAATCAATTTTGCCTTATTGCTGGCATCGCTGGTAGCATCGCCGCGGTACAAAGCAAACATCCGATTGAAACCAACATTTTTGTTGCCAACTTGGCTGCGAGTGCTGCGGGCATTGGGAACAGTATTTTCGCCAAAACTTGAATTGTACTCGTTGCTATCGAGATAAGAATCAATTTCAGCGTCGTATCCTTGCTCGTTATAAGTGATAACGTGTTCGGAAATTTCCGATTGATCGGCAGGCGCGCGGCCCAACAAATGCTTAGAATTGAGTTCGATAAACCGATAGGGGGAACTAGACTCAAAAAAGAGCGATCGGTACAAATCCGATTTGGCTACCAAGTTCACAAAACCCTTGACGGTGATATCGCCATTTCGCAACAGCGATTCAGCACTCGTTAGCCGATCGCACTCCATCAAGTGTGCGTTACCCAAGACTTGTTTGTAAACAGCCCGAATCACTGTTTGCAAATCATCTTCTGTAGCATTTGCTCGCAGTTCCACAGGTGTCGATTCCACAGCCCATAAAGACATTTTATTTTCTCCTAATTTTCAATTGCTTTGGTAGTTGTAATTAGTTCGATCGTTTGCGCTACAAGTCCTCCGATCGTGAAAACTTGCATTCCGAACGATCGAACCGTTTTGATTTTGAGGGATCTATCGGCAACGATATAACTGGTAATTGTTAACTCGCTACTCATCAAAAGTTGCGAGCTTCGACGGTGCGTAATTCCTCTTTTTTATTGGTAATTTTTTAAGTTTGAATTCATGATTCATCCTTTTTCTTTACCTTCGCAATTACCCGTTTGCCTTACCAATTATCCATTACCAATTATCCAATTTCAGTGATGCTGACAATTCGGCCGCTCGTGCGATTAATCCGCTGAATTTGCGGAGTCATCCTGTTACCGGGAACAATATATTCCACAGTGCTGGTGCGGCGGGGTTGGTTGTACTTAGCGCCTTGCACCACAATCTTAAACATCTTTTCAGTCGCGTCAGCATAACCGCTACGTCCTCCAGACATCGGAGGTACAATCTTGCTGGTGCTGTTAGTTGCCACAGCATAGGTTAGCTGAGAATCCTTATTTGTGTCAGTTTCGGCAGGGCCGCGGAACAGAGCAAAAATCCGGTTGTAGCCTACTTGTTTTTGACCCACTTGGCTGACAGCAGCGCGGTAGAAAGGTACGGTATTTTCGCCGAAGTTTTCTTGATATTCTTGGCTGTCAAGATAAGAATCAATTTCCGCGTCGTAACCCTGTTCGTTGTACCGGCGAACGTGCTCGGAAATCTCGGCTTGATCTTGAGGTGCTCTTCCTAACAAATGTTTGAAGTTGAGTTCGACAAATCGGTAGGGAGAAGCTGTTTCAAAAAATCGGGCGCGATACATTTCCGATTTGGCGATCGCCCGCACGAAGTCGCGCACCGAAATGCTACCATCGCACAACTGAGATTCTGCGCTCGTCAAACGCTCGCTTTCCATCACGTAAGCGTTGCCCAAAACCTGCCGGTAGGCTGCCCGAATCGCGACTTGCAACTCTTCCAAACCGCTCTCCGGCCACAGCTCAACTGGTGCGCCCGAAAAAGGTTCTATTCCGAATTTTACTGCTGGTGCTGTACTGACCATTTGTACTTTTCCCCCTTCCTATTCTGTTGATAAAAACCTTTGAAAATCTGCTTTTCTACTCTGTTAAATTCCGCGAGTAGATTGGTTCCAAAATAACTCTAGGGTGTACAGCGTGCACCTTACCCCTGTAGGGTGCACGCCGTGCACCTTACGCAGACATTTTGCCGTTATACCATTTCCCAAACAGCATGAAACTGCAAGCTAGTTCCAAACCCTTAGCTCGTGAGTGATTCTGCAGTCGAAAATCCCCCGTGCCACAATCGAAAATGGTATTGCTTAGCTGACCGGTGTGATGCTAGCAATCACGCCGCCCATTTGGTGAATCCGCTGGTACTCTTGCGATAATTTATCAAAAGGAACCAGATAGACTTGGTTGCTGCGGCGGAATTTCGAGACGCGGTTGACCACATTCGATCGATAAGCCGTAACTTCGATCCGGTATACCTTGCCTTCCTCGCCAGCTCCGGCTCCGTGACGAGTCCGAGCGCCAACGGGCGAATCTTGGAACGCCCAGCCGTCGGAACCGCCCGAAGGAGCGATTACAGCTAGGGGCGTTTCTTGAATTACGTGCTTGTACAATTTGGGACTGTTACCAGCCAAACTGCCCTTCAGGTCGCTGCTGGAAGCACCGCGCAGCAGTTGGAACATATAGGTAAAACCAACCATGTTCTTGCCCGTTTGGGTTTTGTAGCCGCGGTAATACGGTACTATGTCTTCCCCGTAAGCGTTTTGGTATTCGTCGCTGTCGATGTAGGAATCGATATCAGCTTCAAAGCCGCTTGCATCGAGGATATTGCTGTGATGCTTCGTTTCTTGGTAGCCCTCTGGCGCTCTACCTAACAGGTGCTTGAAAGTCAGCTCCGTATAGCGGTAGCGCGGACAAACGTCAAAAAAGCGCGACCGGTAAAGTTCCGATTTCGCTACTTGGCGCACGAACTCGCGGACGCTGATTTCGCCGCGTTTGAGCTGCGATTCGGGAACCGAAAGCCGTTCGCTCTCCATTACGTAAGCATTGCCCAAAACTTGTCGGTACACTGCTTGAATTACGGTGGCGGCTTCCTCATCCGAGCGTCCGGGCCACAACTGAATAGGGTCTGTGTCTTCAAATAGGGCGACGCCCAATTGAGATGCAGGTCCAAAAGTCATTTAAACTCTCTCCTGGATAGCCACAAGGTTTGCTTAGAAAAATGTATCAAAACTTTTACAAAGAAACCGATCGAACTCATAAACTCCCTTTCTGCCCTGACAGGAGCAGTTAGCTAGCACGAGTCTGGTTCTCTAAGTTTTTCTTATTGGACTATACACCGCCCTCAAAACCCCAGAGATGAAGATTTGTAAAGTTTTGTCAACATCTTTGGGCTGCTGAATTAAAATCTTCTCATAAAAAAGACTAGCTTTTAGCAGGCGCAAATTGTGAAAAAAGATTTAAAACTCAGAATACGAGATCGAGTTCGCTGCTATTGCAAGGTGCAATAAAATGTAACTTTTGATGCCCGGAACCAGTAGCATTAAGTTTGTCGAAAGGCAAAAACCCAAGGTCGCTGCCTTCGGAAAGCTGCATCAACTCTTAAAGTTCTATTACTTTCCTTGCACGGGAGCCGGAGCCTTCGAGGCAACATTAAACTCTAGGGCTATTGGACGACGCGCGATCGACCTGGTTTTTGTGTCGGGAAAAATATTTTAGTTGGTCAAAGCTGGTCGATCGCGCGTCGGTATCTGAACTCGATCGAAATAAATGCAGTCGCAGCCAATATTTGAGATTTCGCGATACTGCAAATTGCGCGCAAAACAGGGGACTAAACCCAGTGATGGATCTCGATTGTTTACCTTACGGCGCAGGCCACGCACAGGAAGGAGTTTGTTTGCTAGTGCGTATGGGGCCCCACCGCATTTTACTTGACTGCGGTGTAGAGGATGTCTCGCCCCTGTCAGCGGCACTAGATCGATCGCTCCCAGCCGATTTTGTCGTGTGCACCCACGCCCACTCCGACCACGCCAGAGGTTTGCTAGCACTTCACAAGTCTTTCCCCGACTTGCCAATTTACGCCAGCCAAGTGACAGCGCGACTGCTAGCGCTCAACTGGCCGGAACAATCTCAGCAGCCGGAGTCCCAGTTCTGCCAGCCACTGCCCTGGCAGTCGTCGATCGAACTGTGCCCCGGGCTGACCGTGCAGTTGTTCCCGTCGGGCCATTTGCCCGGAGCGGCCTCGGTGCTGCTGACCTATACAGCCCCCCACCGCACCTACACCCTGATTTACACCGGCGACTTTTTCCTGTCCAATTCTCGCTTGGTGGAAGGTTTGCCGCTGGGAGAACTCCGAGGCATGAAGCCCGACGTATTAATTGTCGAAGGCAGTTACGGCACGGCGCGCCACCCTCACCGCCGACAACTGGAAAATCAATTAGCCGATCGCATCCACCGGGCGATCGGCGACGGGTACTCGGTACTCCTGCCCTCGCCGGCGATCGGTTTGGGCCAAGAACTGCTGATGCTGCTCCGCAGCCACCACTATTTCACAGGCCGCGACTTGGATATCTGGGTAGACGGCACTGTCGCCGACGGCTGCGACGCTTATCTGGAACTGCTGCCCCAATTTCCCACGGCTGTCCAAAATTTTGCTCTGCACCAACCTTTGTTTTGGGACGAAAGGGTGAAACCCCGCGTCCGCCGCTCTTTCTGGGCCGAACAGTTGCAAGGGAGCGGCTCAACGCCTTGTATTGTGATTACTGACCGAATTGCTGATTTGAATTTGTATGTTGCCGATCGGACAAATCCTTGGATTTTGCTCGCACCTCAAAAACCCGGATATCCCCTCAAAGACTGGCTGCCCAACTGGGCCGAATCAGGAGTCAGAAGCATCGAAACTTATTTGCTAGCCGAACACTGCGACGGCCCGGGGACTACCCAGCTCATCCACAACTTGCGTCCCCAGCACGTAATTTTGGTGCACGGTTCCCCCGCCTATTTGGCTGATTTGGCTAACTTAGACGAGCTGCGGAACCGCTATCAGTTGCACACTCCGGCGACGGGTACGATCGTTGAATTGCCGATCGGGGAAATGTTTTTGCAGCCCGCGATCCCGGAAACTAACTATGAAGGAGAACTCAGCGAATTAGGCACAGAGGTAGCAATTAGCTTGCCCAGTCCGATAACAGCCGATCCTCGGTGGGCCAACTTTGCCGATACCGGTTTAGTAGAAGCCCGCTGGCAAGGCGAAGAACTTGTACTGCGCGGCATTTCCCAGCGGGAACTGCTTTTTCAAGGCAGCCCCGTTGCCACCAACCTCGAATGCTGCGGCAATTGCCAGCACTACCGCGGCCAGCGCTGTTGGAACCAGTCCAGTCCTTTGTTTGGCTTTAAAGTTACTCCCGACGGTTACTGTCCGGTGTTTGAATCGATACCGGAGTCCGAACTTTTCCTAGATGGGGAAACAGAAGGCCAATGATATCATTTCCGGTAACACCGTCAGGTGATGTTGACAGTTGACTGTTAACTGTTAACTGTTGATGGTTTGAACAATACCGATACAACCGAAAACGATATGAT
>NZ_JBARVX010000197.1:0-1761 GCF_049646505.1 Microcoleus sp. | reverse complement strand
GCTCAGCTCAGCAGCACGGTTGTTCTCAAAGGTCAAGTTCCCAGTCAGGCAATTCTCGACAAGTTAGTGGCGATCGCCTCTGCTGAAGAAGGTGCCACAAACGTGCAAACCGATCAAGTGACAGTCGGGTAATTATTCGCAACCGCAGCAGTTTCACTCCTGGCGGCGAGCAAAAACACTCAAAAGCTCGATTAAACCCGCAGCCGCGGGCTTAATCGAACTCTTTGCGACTCTAAATATTAATTTTTGTAAATAATGCGTTTTAGTTAAAAAACAGTATAATTGAATACAGAAAGTAAAAATTTTTTACGTACAAAAATCACACCAGACCTGACTGCTCTTTTTATCTCAATATAAGGATCGAAAAATATGCAACTCACTTATCGCGGCGCAAACTACGAATACGACATTCCCACAGTCGATACCATCCAAGGCGAAATCGCGGGCAAATATCGACGAGATCGAGACTGGAACTATCGGTATCCCAGACACATTCCCGTCCCCCAAAAATACGGGAGCGCAAACTCTACCACAAAGCAAAATTTTCAAGCCCAGCAGGATATCGCAGCAGCCAGCAGCCCAGCAGCGGTTCCATCTTCCCCAACACTTAAGGATCTAGCCCAAGTCCACCGGGCGCATATTTGCAGTATTCTCGATCGCAGACAGCAAGTAGCCAAAGCCAAAGGCGATGAAAGATTGATGCGCTTGCTAGAAATTGAGTGGAAGCAGATGGCTTGTTAGGAATTAGTTTCAGAAAACAAAGCATTTGTCAACAGGAGGAAATCGAAAGCGACTTGATTTCCCCCATTTTCCCATACACAACTTTTCACCTAAGTCAAGTACAAATAATATCGTTTCCGGTTGCATCGGAATAATGAAATCGAGTCAACAGTTAACAGTCCGTAGGGGCGGTGCCCCCGTGCCCGCCCTCTTAACAGTCAACAGTCAACAGTCAACAATCAACAGTCAACAGTCAACAATCTGACGGCACAACCGGAATTGATATATAGCAATTTCTGTCACCCCTTAACGCAAACCACTTGCTTGAGAGTCGCCACAACTTCCACCAAATCCGACTGCTGACTCATCACCTCATCAATGGACTTATAAGCCCCCGGAATTTCATCTAAAAATTGCTCATCTTTGCGGCACTCAACCCCGTCAGTCTGCCGCACAAAATCATCAAGAGTAAATACATTTTTCGCCTTAGTGCGAGACATCAACCGCCCCGCACCGTGACTGCAACTGCAGTAACTTTCAACATTTCCCTTCCCTTTAACAATAAAAGACTTCGCCCCCATCGAACCCGGAATAATCCCGTAATCCTCAACATCCGCCCGCACAGCACCCTTGCGAGTAACATACACATCTTCGCCAAAATGCACCTCTTTTTCCGCATAATTGTGGTGGCAATTCACCTCTAATAACGGCTTAACAGATTTGCCGCCCGCGACGTACTTTTCCACAATCCGCTTAAACCGATTCATCATCACATCGCGATTAAAACGAGCATAATCTTGCGCCCACTGCAAATCGTGCCAGTAAGCAGCAAACTCCGGCGTACCCGCTACAAAATAAGCCAAATCTTTGTCAGCCAGATTAATTTCTGCCAGTTTAGCTAAATCTTTCGCCGTCTCGATATGCTGCTGTGCGAGCAAATTGCCAATGCCGCGAGAACCCGAATGCAGCATCAGCCAAACACAGTTTTCCGTATCAACGCAAACCTCAATAAAATGATTGCCACCGCCCAGGGAACCTAAC
>NZ_JBARVX010000196.1:0-24645 GCF_049646505.1 Microcoleus sp. | reverse complement strand
TCCCACAAGAGTTATTTTTTCTTGTGGGATGGGCATCTTGCCCGTCCTAATTATTTTTGCAAGAGGTCTAATATATATTAGACCAATTTTCCAAAGTCATGCAACAATCATGAGTGTTGGGTTTGTTTCCTGAAAGACTGTCCGCACCGGTGCGTCGCTCCTCGAAAAGTCGCTCTTTTTTGGGATTAGTGAATAGCGACGCACCCTACAGCTACAAACTTAAAAACAAGGTTTGTAGTAAGGACTTTAGTTTTTCCTAAAAACAAGGTTTGTAGTAAGGACTTTAGTTTTTCCTAACCATTAACTACAGAGCCGCCGTTGGGGTGCAAAATTTGACCCGTCATGTAAGACGAATCTTTTGAAGCTAAAAACACGTAACAGGGAGCAACTTCATCGGGTTGACCGGGGCGTCCCAAGGGCGTGTCTGCACCAAATTTCGCAACTTTTTCTTCGGGAAAAGTTGCAGGAATTAGAGGTGTCCAAATCGGGCCGGGGGCGACTCCGTTGACGCGAATTCCTTTCTCAGCTAAACTTTGAGACAAAGAGCGGGTAAAGGCAACAATTGCTCCTTTTGTGGAGGAGTAATCTAGCAATTGTTGGTTGCCTTTGTAGGCGGTGACTGAGGTAGTGTTGATAATTGTACTTCCTTCTTTGAGGTGTTTTAGAGCGGCTTTTGTTAGGTAAAACATTGAGAAAATGTTGGTGCGGAAGGTGCGCTCTAATTGTTCGGCGGTGATGTCTTCGATGCTTTCTTGGGGATGCTGTTCGGCGGCGTTGTTGACGAGGATGTCGAGGCGGCCGAATTCTTTAACTGTTTGTTCTACAAGGTTTTGGCAGACGCTTTCTTCGCCGATGTCGCCGGCGATCGCAATACAGCGGCGGCCGAGTTGTTCGATCGCCCCTTTAGTCTTGTTAGCATCTCCATCTTCGTTGAGATAGCCGATCGCCACGTCCGCCCCTTCCTTAGCAAAAGCCAGGGCTGCGGCGCGCCCGATACCGCTGTCTCCGCCGGTAATTAAGGCTACTTTGCCGCGCAGTTTGTCGCTGCCGCGATACTCGGAGGCAAAGGATTCAGGTTGCGGAGTCATTTGCGATTCAATGCCCGGTTGCTGTTCTTGATGTTGAGGCGGATTAATTTGTTGTTGAGCTGGCATAACATATTCCTCTAAGTTCTACCTTCATAAATAAAGGTTTTTTCGAGGCAGCGAATCCTTCTTTTTGCCGATCGCACTCTACGACTAAAGACAGTAATTAAAGAGATAAATAAACCCGCCCTCCTAACTAACCTATGGTTGGGGAGGGCGGGTTTATCTAAAAACCAGCTAGCTGCTAATTGCTGAGTCTCAAACTAGAGACTCCAATTAACCTTAAAACAGCGGAGTCGAAGTTGGAGCGCCCAACAGTAATTTAGGTTCATCGAGCTTCTGAGCTTCTAAGAACGTGACAATTGAAGCTTCCGCCGCGTCTTTCAAACCGTTGAAGTCAATAAAGCTACTTGCGCCTGCAGTTTCAGGAGCCAGCAAGCTATCAACACTGCTAGCCTGCACCACAGCGGAACTGCCGCCGTTGGTCAAAGGATCGATGCTAGCAGCAGCCACACCCGCGTCGCCAGTCAGCGGATCGAGGCTGGCAGAAGCTACTGAACCAGCCGGTACGATCGGCGTTACAGAAGCATTTGGACCCGGCACCGTGAAAGTAACTGGGTTCGGGCCTGTCGCTACCGGGAAGTCGTTGGGAACGTTAGGATCGTTGAAAACTTCCAGTACCGAGTAGTTCCCCGGCGCTAAATTGGTGAACAGGGCGATGCCGTTAGCATCGCTTCTGACCAGAGGCTCCGTAGCAGCATCGTAGCGACCGTTCCGGTTCAAGTCCAAAGTGAACGGGATGTTCGGTAAAGGAGGCTCGCTCCCATCTTGAACGCCGTTGCGGTTGTCATCCCGGAACTTCGGAACTCTCAAGTTAAAGAACTGACCGTTGCCTACCAAAGCACAACTAAACGTTTGGTTTGCGCCAAGAACCACATCCAGTTGTTGAGTAGTTTGGAAAGAATTGGCTGGCACAACTTCCCGGACTCGATAAATACCAGGCGTCAAATTCTCAAAACTCCAGCGGCCGAACTGATCGCTAACGCTAGTCTGTTCTCCAGCATCAAGGGCGTTGTTCCCGTTGGTGTCTAGGAAGATTGTGACACCCGCAATTGGCGATTCAAAGCCGTCTCGGTAGCCGTTACCGTTGAGGTCTTGGAATTTGCATCCGGTGATCCGGCTGTTGGGGGTGTTGCCAAAGACAACATTAGCATCTTCGTTGGCGAGGTTGAACTGCACCCGAGCCGGAGTAGTAGGACTAAAACCTGTCGGCACCACTTCCCGAACTACGTAATTGCCTGGAGTGATGTTGGTGAATGCTCCGCGTCCGTTGGCGTCAGTTACTAGCGACCGTTCCCCTGTATCTAGGGTGCCGTTATCGTTGGCATCAATGTAGACCCTGACGCCTGCGATGGGGCCTTCCCGGGGGGTGTTGCCCGGTTCGTAACGACCGTTGGCGTTCTTGTCGTTGTATTTGAATACCGTGATGTTGGGGAGGGTATTTCCGACCTGACCGGTGGCTGGATTGATCGTAATCGGGGTGAAGAAAACGGCAGGTTCCGGGTTGACTGGCGGAACTGGGGGCGGGAAGTTTGCCGACACGATCCGCTGGCCGCCTGGAACTGTTGGATCTGCGACTCGGAAAGGCAGCGTTCCCTGCTGGCGGGAGAGAGTTCCGGGGGCTGTTACTTCTACCGGGTTTTCCGTAGTGCTAATTGGAGGCTGATTGGGTATGCCTGGTTCAAAGACTTCCAATACCGAGTAGCTGCCGGCTTTCAAATCTCTGAAACTACTTCTTCCGTCAGCACCAGTTGTAATCCGCGGTTCGCCAGCGTCTCTCGTGCCGTTCCGGTTCAAATCTAAGATGAACGGGATGCCTTCGAGAGGAATTTCGCCTGGGTCTTGTCTGCCGTTGGCGTTGTTGTCCCGGAATTTGAAGATCGGGATTTCGTATAGCGGAGTGTTACCTACTTGAGCGCAGGCCCAGATTTCGTTGAGGCCGAGGTTAATGTCCAGCAGGGGGGTGCTGCCGGGGGGGGTGCTTTGGGGAAAAGCTCTTTCTAACGGTTCAGTGCCTGGCCCGTTGGCGCGCTCTTCCCGAATTCGGTAAAGCCCGGGCTGCAAATTGGTGAATCGGAACTCGCCGTTTCTATCAGTTAAGGTAGTGGGTTCCCCTGCATTTAGCTGACCGTCGTTATTGGAATCGATAAAGATTCTGACGTTTTCCATCGGGGGTTCATTCCCGTCTCGAAAGCCGTCGTTATCTACGTCGAGGTATTTGCAGCCAATAATCTGACCGCCACCAGTAGCATTACCGAAGGAAATACTGGCATCAGAGCCGGTGAGGGTTACTACGACTGGGTTGGGAGTTGTCGGACTAAAATTTGCAGGCGGAATTTCCCTAACGGTATAGACGCCTGGAAGCAAGCCTGGAAATACGAAATTTCCGGTGGCGTTCGTCAGCGTCGAGGGTTCAGTTGCCTCGGCAGTGCCGTTGTTATTGCTGTCAATAAAGATTTGGACGTTGGGGATTCCCGGTTCGCCTGCATCTCTGATGCCGTTGCGGTTCTGGTCGTTATACTTGATACCTCGAATACCAGCAGGAGCGTTACCAAAAATGACGGTTGGCGGTAACACTACTGGGGTTATGACAGGAGTTACCTGACTCGCCTCTAATTCTGCCATGATTGTCTGTTCCTTCACACCTAAATTTACGTAAGCTACAGGCTACTGTATCACTTTGTCGATCGGCAATTAGCTGCTGCTAGTTACTGACGATCGCTACTCGATCATACATACGTCTAAACTGACTTGAATGTTCCTCATTAGACATCTGGTAAAAATATTCTGTAAGTCTTGCCCTATCTGGACAAAAACCTAATTTTGGCAGATGTCTGTTTCACATCAGGATTTCTCAAGGTTTGTCGCAGCAGATTATATCAGGTTTTGAATAGCTGTGGCAATTTCAGCCTGCTAACCCGATCTAGTCGATCGCCCTTGTTGCTGTTGGCGGGGCTTGGTTTGCACCGAAATTTGCTAAAACCACTGCAAATATTTAACATTCCCAGTGCTATCCGATCGCCCGATCGCTGAATTAATTAATTCGTTTTTATTGACAAATTCACCCACTTGTGTATTTGGCTCCCGACCGATATTCTGTTGCCCCAAGTTAGGAAGATTGCCTAAATTCGCCGCAGGTCGATCGACCAAAAAATCACTAATTGGATAAATAGCACGATCGGCACTTGAAAGCAAGTTATCCGCCGCCATCAAAGCCTCCGGTTCCGCCCCCGCAGAGTTGCCCCCATCCGTCAGCGAGTCGCCACTCAAAGATTTAGCCTCACGACCCTCAGCCTCTCCCGTCAGCAAATCGATGCTGCTGGCCCGAACATCTGCCGAGACAACAACCAGCGCAGGCGGAGTCGTTTGAATGAAGCCCGGAGGCGGAACTTCCCTGATTACGTAACTACCTACCGGAACGTTGCGGAAACTGTAATTCCCCTGACTGTCGCTCAAGGTACTCGCTTCGCCCGGATCTAAACTGCTGTTGTTGTTGAGGTCGATGTAAATTTGGGTATTGGCGATCGGCGGTTCCCCGGCATCGAGGCGGCCGTTGGCATTAAAATCGTTAAACTTCACACCGCTAATCGTCCCCGTTACCAACACGTTACCAAAGCTGATGTTAGTGGCATTTGTGCCGTTACCCACGGTAAGAGGAGTCGGATTGGGGGTCGTTTGTCGAAAACCGGGCTGCGGGACTTCCCTCACGAAATAAGTGCCTTGGGGCAAGTTGATAAAAGAGAAATTGCCTTGGGGGTTGGTTAAAGTCGAAGGTTCGTTCGGATCGCGGGCATTGTTGTTGTTGAGGTCGAGGTAAATTGGCCAGTTGGCAACTCTCGGTTCCGTCGGTTCGTTGATACCGTTAGCGTTGAGGTCGTTGAACTTGAAACCGCTGATGCTGCCGGTGGGGAAATTGTTGCCGAAATTGAGGCCGACAGCGTTGGTATTGCCGGTAATGTCGATCGGCCCTGGATTCGGCGTAGTCTGTACCCATCCCGGTTGCTGAACTTCCCTCACCAAATAGCGGCCGGGGGAAACATTGCCAAAAGTGTAGTTACCTTCCGGGTTAGTGATGGTATTCGGTTCCCCCGGATCGAAGCTGTTGTTAGCGTTGAGGTCGAGGTAAATTTGCCAGTCAGCCAGAGGTGGATCTGTCGCATCTCGGATGCTGTTGGCATTCAGGTCATTGTATTTGATGCCGCTGATGCTGCCGACAAAAAAGACATTGCCAAAATTGACGTTGCTAATAGTGGCGTTGGAAGTAACGTTAATCGGGCCAGGGTCAGGCGTAGTTTGGCGAAAACCCGGTTGCTGGACTTCTCTCACCAAATATGTATCTGCGGGAATATTGACAAAAGCGTAATTGCCTTGAAAGTTTGTAATAGTAGAAGGTTCGCCGCCGTCGAGCCTGTTGTTGCGGTTGAGGTCGAGGTAAATTTGCCAGTTAGCTAGGGGCTGTTCCCCTGGGTCTTGGCGGCCGTTGCTGTTGATGTCGTTGAATTTTGTCCCGGCGATCGTCCCAGCGTTGAAATTGTTGCCAAAATTAATATTGCCAGCATTTGTCCCGCTGGTAATCGCGATGGGCGCGGGATTTGGCGTAGTTTGGCGAAAGTTCGGCTGCTGGACTTCCCTAACTTGGTAAGTGCCCGGCGGCAGGTTGACGAAGCTGTAGTTGCCTTGGGCGTTGGTGAGGGTGGAAGGTTCGTTAAAGTCAAATTGACCGTTGTTGTTGAGGTCGAGGTAGATTTGCCAGTTGGGAATTGGCACATCTGCAGGATCGGGGCGGCCGTTGGCATTGAAGTCGTTGTATTTGTTGCCGCTGATGCTGCCAACTTGGAAGTTGCCGATGTTGACGTTGCCGATGTCTATTTGGCTGGCGGTTCTGGTGGGGGTGCTGGATTCGGTCATGGTGTTGCTGTGGCCCAATGAACGCAATTCAATGTTTGCTCTACGGCAATCTAGCAGTTTTTTTGCCAATTGCAGCTATTTCAGAGCATTAATTTTTTTTATGAAAGGGTACGGGCTGGGGGAGATTGGCAGATTCCCAGATTGGCAGATTGGCAGGTTGTGGCGGGAGGAAGATAGAAGGCGCCAGATGTAGATGGCTGAAGCTAGAAGCTAGAACGCACGGGACACTTACGCACAACAGGCAGAGGGAAAATGGCAGAGGCAAGAGTTGAGACAGGGCGATCGGCTGTAATAATATAAAAATATTAAGATTTTTAACCTAATGTCATCTCCTACCCAATCCCAGTTATTTTCTCCCAATTCCCGCCCGACAGAGCAAGAGTTTGATGCGATAGTCATCGGTTCCGGCATTGGCGGACTCGTAACCGCAACCCAGCTAGCCGTTAAGAAAGCCAAAGTTTTAGTCCTCGAAAGCTACATAATTCCCGGCGGTAGCGCTGGATATTTCGATCGAGAAGGCTACAGATTTGATGTCGGAGCCTCCATGATATTTGGATTCGGACAGCGCGGCACCACCAACCTCCTCACCCGCGCCCTCAAAGCAGTCAACGTCACCCTAGAAACAATTCCCGATCCCGTACAGCTTCACTATCACCTGCCCGACAGCTTGGATCTGGAAGTTCCCCAGTCTTACGACAAATACTTGCAAGAATTAATTGACAGATTCCCTCACGAGCGCCAAGGCATCCAGAAATTTTACGGCGAATGCTGGAACGTCTTCAACTGCCTCAACGGCATGGAATTGCTATCCCTAGAAGAACCCGGATATCTGGTACGAGTCTTTTTTCAGAATCCTTTAGCCTGTTTGGGATTAGTAAAATATCTACCTCAAAATACTGGCGACATTGCGCGGCGCTACATCAAAGACCCGACTTTGCTGAAATTTATCGACATGGAATGCTACTACTGGTCTGTAGTACCCGCAGACTTAACACCGATGATTAACGCCGGAATGGTATTTTCCGACAGACATTACGGCGGCATAAATTATCCCAAAGGCGGAGTCGGTCAAATTGCCCAAAAATTAGTCGAAGGATTAGAGAAATTCGGCGGAAAAATTCAATACAAAGCTAAAGTCAAAAAAATTATCACAGAAAACGGCCGCGCCGTCGGAGTTGAACTCGCAACCGGCGAAGTTTACCGCGCCAAGCGGATAGTTTCTAACGCCACGCGGTGGGATACTTTCGAGAAATTGCTGCCTGCTGAAGAAATGCCAGCTAGCGAGAAGAAATGGCAGCAGCGCTATCAAAAAGCCCCCAGTTTCCTGAGTTTACATTTGGGAGTGGAAGCAAGCGCAATCCCTGTCGGTACTGCCTGTCACCACATTTTGTTAGAAGATTGGGACAAAATGGAAGCACCGGAGGGAACTATTTTGGTGTCAGTTCCAACCGTGCTAGACCCGGATTTAGCTCCGGCAGGATATCACATCGTTCACGCTTTTACTTCGAGCTGGATGGAAGAGTGGGAAGGACTTTCGCAGCAGGAATACGAGGATAAAAAGGAAGAGGCTGCGGGGAGAATTATCGAAAGATTGGAAACAATTTTTCCCGGTTTAGATGCAGGTTTGGATTATATGGAAGTGGGGACTGCGCGTTCTCACCGCCGCTTTTTGGGGCGCGAAGACGGAACTTACGGGCCGGTGCCGCGCCAGAAGTTAATGGGTTTGTTGGGAATGCCGTTTAATCGAACTTCTATGCCCGGTTTGTATTGTGTGGGCGATAGTACATTTCCGGGACAGGGTTTAAATGCGGTGGCGTTTTCTGGGTTTGCTTGCGCGCACCGAATTGCAGTAGATTTGGGTTTTTAGATGTTCGGCATTTAACCGCAAAAAGTGGTTTTATATCAATTCCGGTAGCAGAGGATCGATCTGCTTTTGAGCATTTAAATTGTCTGTTAAAAAACGATCGAACCAATGTGTAAGGTGCGTCGCACGAGATATCTGGCGTGAAATGCGAGGAATTGTTCTCGTGCGACGCACCCTACAACTACTGTGGCAGGATTTTGGAAAAATGGTATAACTTGATTCCCAAACACCTTTTAAGCTTGTCCGAAATCTGAGACTCGATACATTCCCCTTTGCTTCTATATTTGGACAAGATTGGTTTTTTGTTGAGTTTTCCCTGTTTTGCTAATTTCTCTAAAGTTCCCAAACAACTAAAAGATTCAGCAACAGATTTCAGAGCTTTTTGGACGACTTGGAAATAAAGCAATCCGTAATTTTCGGGGGTTTTGGTGATGTTGTACCGTTCGGGATATTTAACCGCACTTTTGTTGTTAAAGTACCGCTGCCGACTTTCGTAAGTCCCGACATTAAACGGGTTGTGAAAACAATTAACCAAAGCTTATTTTTCCGCTAACCAGACGATTACCAAGCCTTTACCTTTGTGAGGTAGAGTTACATCCATAGGTCTCAAACCACTGTTTTTTAGCTGGAAATAACGGATATGCCACCAACATCCAAAGCACTTTTAGCGGAAGTCCAGCATAACACGGGAGCGACTCGAAACTTGCATTTTTATGCCAAGGGCGAAACCATTCCTTTGAGATCCCAAGGGCTTTGGCAAGTCTGTCAAGGTTTAGCACAACTGAGCACGCTTTATCCAAGCGGGGAAGAAGGACTTTTGGGTTGGGTAGGGCCTTCGATGTGCTTCGGTTTGTGGTTGACAAACTTGCAGACTTACCAAGCGGCGGCGACATCTGATGTTTATTTGATGTGGTATTCTATGGTGGAAATCGAAGCTTCTCCTCAATTGGCTCACGAGTTGCTGCCTCAAATGGTACGGCGACTGCGGCAAATGGAATCAATTTTGGCGATCGGCGGACAGCGCCGAGTAGAAGACCGTTTGTATCAGCTACTGCTATTGTTGCAGCAGGACTTCGGTCAGCCTGTGGTTGAGGGAACTCGTTTGAGCATCCGCTTGACTCATCAAGATATTGCTAATGCTATTTGCACGACTAGGGTAACGGTAACGCGAATGTTGGGAAAATTGCAGCAGCAAGGGTTAATCAGTCGAGATGGCGATCGGCATTTAATTTTTAACAAAGATGTTTTTGCCTCCACCTCCGATTTGTTTGGCTGCAACCCTCAAGGAGTGTAAGTAGGTAGGCGGAAATTTGCATCTACATAACCCTGTCTAATATTAAAGCGAAAATCCCACTACCTGAGAATTATTTGTGTTGCTCTTGCTCCCGCTATCTAGAGCCATAGATTTGTCGCCGGAAAAGATATAATTAAGCGGTGCATCTATTTAGGATAAAAATCAATGGCTAACTCAACTCAAGAAACACCAAAACCAGACAAAAAAGAATTAATTGACATCACAGCTAAACCTCAGCAACAAGAAGAACCGCCAGATAAGGGTGACGGGCGGAAATAAATATAGTCTTGGAGACAAAAACCGGGTTTTTTACCAAGATTGCGGTTTTAAGCAAATATTTTGGTGAAAAAACCCGATTTCTAGCTACCTGCGCTTCCAGCAAATATTTTGACAAATTATTCAGTTTGTGCAGTACCGTCGGTCGATCGTAACTTCGGCTTTCCCGGCACCTTTCTGCGACCGTCCAGAGAAACAACATCAGCCTCAGAACTCTCCCTAGCCACCCGAATCAGCAAACCCGACAACAACAAACTCGCCACCATCGACGAACCCCCGTAACTAAAAAACGGCAGCGGCAAACCCGTAGTCGGCAAAACCCCCGTCGCCACCCCAATATTCAGCATCGATTGTCCCACCATCACCACCATCACCCCAATCGCCACCAACTGACTCTCAATATTCCGGGCCCTCATCGCCACTCTCAAAGCGACGGTAGCGTAGGCTGCCAACATCAGCAACAGCGAAAAACCCCCCACCAAACCAAACTCCTCAGCAAACACAGCAAAAATAAAATCGCTGTACTGAATCGGCAAATAAAATAACTTTTGCTGCGACATCCCAAAACCAACACCCCAAATCCCGCCAGAACCAACAGCCAGCAGACTTTGAATCAACTGATAGCCATCCTGCATCGGATCTGCCCAGGGATTGAGAAAAGACATAATCCGGCGGCGTTGATATTCCCGAAAACTAATACTTAAAACCGCCAAAAGCATTCCCCCCACGGCCGTTGCGCCCAACTGCAAGTAAGGCAAGCCCGCCGCCAAAGCCACCAACCACAAAGCGATCCCGCACAAAGCCGTGGTGCTCAAATTGGGCTGCAACAAAATTCCCAACAGCATTGCTCCGAAAATTAACACCCAACTGAGGCGAACTTTATTTGTCAACCGGGGCCAGTTGCCAAAAATCCGGGCGCTTTGGAGAACGAAAAACGGCTTGATCAATTCCGAAGGTTGAATAATCGGCACCGGGCCAAGAGATATCCAGCGAGTCGCCCCGTTGACGGTGGTTCCCACTCCCGGAATTAAGGTCAACCAGAGCAATCCCAGCAGCAACAAAATGCCTAGCTGAGCTGATTTGAGCAGGTAACGCAGGGGGGAGTATACCATTAAGTTAAAGCCTGCCAGCCCGATCGCCACTGCGATGAGCTGTCGTTTAAAATAGTAAAGGCCGTCTCCAAATTCAGAATTTGCGATGGGATAGGAAGCCGAAAACAAAGCTGTGAGCCCTACAAACAGCCACAAAAAAGTCAGCCACCTCAGCCAGCGGGCCTCAGCGGCCCATTGAGACGCGCCGGGGTCAAAAAATGGAATGAATCGTCGAATGTCATTAGCCATCAGTCAGTTGTCAGTTGTCAGTTGTCAGTTGTCATTAGCATTTTGTAGTGGCGGGTTTAGAAGAGGATATATGATACAAATGACTAAAAAAATGGCAAAACCCGCCCTCTCAGTCATCAGTCATCAGTCATCAGTCATTTTAGCCGAAGCAAGCCGAAGGCTAGTCATCAGTCATTAGTTTAAAAATTACAGACATCCGTTAAAAAATTCGTTGCCGAACTTCCTTCTGCTATAAAATCATAACAAACAAAAAAGAGGTCATCGCGACCTCTTACCCCTCTACTAATCCAGCTTCGGCTCTTAAAGTAAACCTGTATTAGCTCCGGGCTTACCGGTAGCCAATTGCACTTTAATAATTCTGCCGCCCATTTTCATAATTCTTTGCTGTTCCCGGAACCAGTTGTCGTAGGGAACCAGCTTAGTAAAATAGGTATTTTGCAATTCGCGCTGAGTGCGGATGCGAGTTTGGCTGGGGACACAAGCAGTGACTTTAAACATTCTCATGGGAAACTAACTCCTGAGTAGGTTTACAGATTTTTAGATGGATTTTAAAAAGATTGAAGTCAGGGAGTTAGGAGTCAAAACTAGCTCGTTAAAACTTGTCGGGCTTTCTCGACTGGCCTTTGACGGTCTAGCAATCACTCTCAACTTCCCTGACATCTTTCAAGACCAAAGGTAACAAGTCCAAAGGTAACAAGTCCAAAGTTAAAAGTTTAAGGTTAAAAGTTAAAAGTTAAAAGTTAAAAGAGGCAAGAAATAAATCTTTTTCCTTCTTCCTTCTTCCGACTTCCGACTTTCATCCGACTTCCATCTGTTACATCCGTTACAGAATCCGTTGCCGAACTTTCTTCTTCCGACTTCCATCGGGCTGAAATCTGTTACATCTGTTACATCCGTTACATCCGTTACAGAATCCGTTGCCGAACTTCCTTCTTCCTTCTTCCTGAGTCTTAGCTCAAGCCAGAGCAGATGTAGTCGAAATAGACGCCCATTTCTTTACCAGCGTCAGAACCGACCAAACCGGCGGTGACTTCTTTCATTGCTTGGATTGCTTGTACGGTAGAACCGATGGGCACGCCCAAGGAGTTGTAGGTTTCTTTCAAACCGTTGAGCACGCGCTCGTCGAGGATGGAAGGGTCGCCAGCTAGCATGGCGTAGGTGGCGTAGCGCAGGTAGTAGTCCAAGTCGCGGATGCAAGCTGCATAGCGGCGAGTGGTGTACATATTGCCGCCGGGACGAGTTACGTCAGAGTACAACAGAGACTTAGCAACTGCTTCTTTGACGATTGTGGCTGCATTGGCGCTGATAGCGGTAGCGGCGCGGACGCGCAGTTCGCCAGAAGCGAAGTAGTTCTTGAGCTTGTCTAATGCGCTGATGTCAAGGTACTTACCTTGAACGTCAGAGGAATTGATTACGGCGGTAATTGCGTCTTGCATGGTTGTCTTGTTTCCTAGAAAGTGGCTGAGTCAGTCCAATTTTGGAGCTAGAATTTGGGATTTGGGATTGGGGATTTGAGATTTTTAAGTGGTTGGTTATCTGCAAAAGCTTTTAGCTTGGTGTCAGCAACCCCCGATTCTTCAATCAAAAATCAAAAATCAAAAATCAAAATTCCTTACTGCATCGCACCGATAACGTAGTCGAAGTAAGAGGAAGCTTCGGAAGCATCTTCTCCAGACAGCAGCGAGGAAGCTGCACTCTTCATAGCGCGGACGCCTTCGGCGACGGCTGCAATCGGGGTTCCGAGAGAGTTGTACATTTCGCGGACGCCGACAATACCGATTTCTTCGATCGGAGTAATGTCGCCAGCTACTACTCCGTAGGTGATCAAACGCAGGTAGTAGTCCAAGTCGCGCAAGCAAGTTGCGGTCATTTCTTCGCCGTAAGCGTTGCCGCCGGGAGAAACAACATCAGGGCGCTTTTGGAAAAGTTGGTCGCCGGCTTGCTTGACGATGCGTTCGCGGGATTCGCTCAAAATTTGGGCGATGCGGACGCGGCGTTCGCCAGATGTGACGAAGCTCTTGATCCGGTCTAATTCACCTGGGCTCAAGTAGCGAGCTTCGGCATCTGCGTTGACGATTGATTTGGTGACGATACTCATCTTGTGTGTACCCGCTGGATATTTTGCAATTGCGAACTGCTCTGCGCTGAGCTAGCGGCGGCGGGCGCTTTCATCCCGTACCTTTCGCTTCGCTGGTGGCTGGAGCTTTGACGGGGAAGGGCGGACTTTCCACGGCTAGCAACTGTTAAAGTTGCTGGCGGGTGACTGCCTTCGGTGTTTGACGGCGCTGGTTCTTCACGCCGGTGCGCTTGGCCGGTGCCCGCACAGTGCCTGTCGCTTAGAATACCACAAATGACTGATGCGATCTTTAAATCTACGATCGAGATTGCAGCAGATCGGTAAGTGGCGATCGAGTGACTCTCCGGCAGTCAGTCAGGATATTGCTTGTCTGACGCAACTACCTCTGGCAAGTATTTTGAGGCATGATGTTCACATTCTGAGTGTTACTGTAATAGTTTGTAACATTCCTTTTCATTTTTTGGCCCCAGTTTGGGTCTTCTCAGTAAATTTTTATCCTAAATAAAATAAATACAATTATCTCGCGGCAAGGGTTACAGGCGATCGCTCCTTCAGAGGTTTGTCCCGAAGGCGACGGCGCGAGGCTAAAAAACTTTTGTGTCAAACAGAGGTGCGGGAGACACAGGGGCGACAGGTGCGGATCGGAAATGGCGACTTTCGGGCTTGTAGCTAAATTTGACTCTCGTCCAAAAATGGATACAAGTTTTCCACACTCGGACGCGGATCGACCAAAATTTTAGGTTAAGGTACAAATTTCCAGACTCATCTGTGGATTAAATCTAAAATCTAAAATTCTAAATCTAAAATCGATCGACTCTCACTTTATAATCAGGCGCGCCGTGAAAAGAAATCTATCAGCCCTTAAAAAAGCTTTGCAGTTTGGAATTAGCGGTGCTGTCGGCGGTTTTGCCGGCAATCTCATCACCGAACCTTTCATCCAGCGGCTCAATAATTCAACATCTGTTTTTGACAGTGTATTGTCCACAACTCGCTGGTTTGGATTGGTAGGCGGCGGGATTGCTACTGCGATTATGCTCGGCTATTATTACTATATTAAAGGCAAGCCCCAAATTAAACAAGCTTTGAAAAATGGCGGATTGTTTGGTTTAATAACAGGGGCAATTTCTGGGGCGATCGCCGAAGGTATTTTTAGCGGGATTGGCGACGGGGAAAACGAAATATTGCGAGTAATTTGCTGGGGAATAGCCGGCAGTTTGTTGGGACTTGGACTTTCCAAACGAATTCCTAATTTGGGAGTGCTGCGCGGCGCGGGAGGCGGCGGTGTTGGCGGGCTTTTGGGCGGTTGTTTGTTTATTCTGTTTGCTTACAATTTATCCGGTGTGGCGGGCCGTTTAGCTGGCTGTGCTGCGATCGGATTTTGGATTGGAATTATGTTGGTTGTAGCCGAAACTTTGTTTAACAAAGCTTGGCTGGTAATTAGTTACGATAATGGAGCGAATCGCACTCTGACTGTTGGTGCCGAACCGGTGACTTTTGGTAGCGATGAAAATTTGTCTATTATCTACATTCCTGGTGTTTCGCCCTTAGCGATGCGGTTTCAATTAGAAGCCGGTCAAATTGCTTGCGAGAATGTCGATAGCGGGGCGGTGAGTTATTTGCGATCGGGCGACCAAAAGAGAATCGGAAACTGTACAATTACCGTCGGAAACTCTGACTTGCCCGCTGCAAGTTCGCCTCCTGTCAGCCAGACTATTATATCACACAAATCCCCAGCAGATTCTTCTAACAACGGTCAATTTTTGCTGAGATTGGGAAGTCGAGTGATGCCTCTGGCTGCGGGAACTCAGCTATTAACATCGGACATCCCTAGTTTAACTGCTACCGCATCTAACGGTGTTGTAGCTGCAGTTATTTCTCGATCGCCAAACGAGCTATCATTGGGATTGACCAATTTGGGCGATCGGGCTTGGTGGGCCACAGACATTCAAGGCGACATAAAAATGATTGAACCTGAAAGCACCCTAACTTTAGCCTTGGGAACTAAAATCGAATTCGGTGAAATCGAGGGCGAAATAGTGTAAGTAAGAGAGTAGAAACTGAGATAAGCTGTTGTGCACTTAAATTGTATATTTTGATGACAATAAAAAATCGTCAAATCCTCTCCCCCTCTCCCCCTCCATCGCCATACACAATCTATACGAGCAACAGCTTATTGCACCATTGTCAATAAACCTTTCATGGGCGGGCCGGATGTCCATCCCACAAGAAAAATCCCTCTTTGTGGAACGGGCATCTTGCCCGTTTTTAACCGGAACTCCGGCCCGCCCATTAAAAAAAATCCCTGTTTGTGGAACGGGCATCTTGCCCGTTTTTAACCGGAACTCCTACCCGCCCATTAAAAAAACTTCCTCTTTGTGGAACGGGCATCTTGCCCGTTCTCAACAATAATTCAAGCAGAACTGCCGCTAACTCCAGTAATTACCGCCGCACCAATTAAGTGAGCCAAACGCAAAGCTTCAGGAACTTTACCAGTGTCAGTCAAGCGCTGGAGGACTGCTGCTATCACTTCCGGTTGTTCGCCGCAAACTTGAAAAAAGAAAGGTTCAAAAGCGTAAATTTTTCCAGCGCGCCGCAACAACTCTAAACGGTATTCCAAGTCCGGTAAATAGCCGAGAGCTTTTTCAATAGCAGCTAAATCTGGTTGGCGGCGCATGACAGCAACGCAAGGAATTTGCAGCCGCGATGCTAACTCCCGAAGGTCAATAATATTGAATCCGCCGAAAGCAATTCCATCTAGCAAAACGAGATGCAATTGCGGCAGAAATTTGCCTCCTAGCAGTAGCTGACAAATAGCATCAGTGGCATCTAATCCGTCTGGGAGGACTTGTCCCCAAACCATTCCTTCAAATCTGGTGCCCCCGCAGACTACTCCCGCGACGGACACCAGACCGCCGCTGGTACGAGAAAATGGAGCGTCGTCAAAGCCAATAACCTTAATTGTGCGATCGAGTCTGAGCAATTCTGCTAGTTTCAAAGTAGGGACTTCCCTAAACTAAAAATTTTTAGATTAATTTGACTTTTACATATTATCATAGACGTTAAAGACTCGAACGCTAAGTTAATCGACTTAACTAAACCTAAAATACATATCGCTCAAAAGCTTGCTGTTTATGTCTTCTGATTTCTTGTTTCTTCTTTTTACCCGCTGGCGAAGCCGAAGGGCTTCCTTCTTGTGACTGATGAATAATGAATCCTTCCTTCTTCTTGTTTTTTCTTCCTTCGTATAACTGATGACTAAGGACTAGCCTTCGACTTCGCTCAGGCTAAAACAGCTAACAGCTAACAACTAACAGCTAACAACTGAGGGCGGGCACGGGGGCACCGCCCCTACCAACTAACAACTAACAAACAACAACTAACAACTAACAACTAACAACTAACAACTTAAAAAGGCTTTAAACAATTGACAAAAAAATACGTAGCAGCGATCGACCAAGGAACAACTAGCACCCGGTTTATGGTATTCGATCGCCAGGGAAAGATAATTTGCAGCAACCAACAAGAACACCAGCAGATTTATCCGCAGCCGGGATGGGTTGAACACAATCCCGATGAAATTTGGCAGCGCACCCAAAGCGTCATTAAAAATACCCTCGAACTAGGCAAAATCGACCCCAAAGATATTGCGGCCCTCGGTATTGCAAACCAGCGCGAAACGACAATTGTTTGGAACAAAAACACCGGAAAATCTTACGGAAATGCGATTGTTTGGCAAGATACCCGCACTCACAAAATTTGTAGTAGCTTAGCAGCAGTTGAGGGCAAAGATCGATTTCGAGAGCGCTGCGGTTTGCCGTTAACAACTTATTTTAGCGGGCCGAAAATCAAGTGGATGTTGGACAATATCGCAGGATTGCGGGAATCTGCAAATCGAGGCGATGCTATTTTTGGCACTGTCGATAGTTTTCTAATTTGGCATTTGACTGACGGCGCGCACGTTACTGATGTTACCAATGCCAGCCGCACAATGCTGATGGATTTGCAAACCCTCGATTGGGATGCTGAAACTTTGGAAATAATGGGAATTCCCCGCTGTATGCTGCCAGAAATTTGCCCTTCCAGTCACATTTTTGGCACTGCAAAAGGATTGTTAGATGGTGTTCCAATTGCTGCTGCTTTGGGCGATCAGCAGGCTGCTCTGGTGGGGCAAACTTGTTTCAATGTTGGGGAGGCGAAAAATACTTACGGTACGGGCTGTTTTATGCTGCTGAATACCGGTGAGGCGATCGTCCCTTCAAAGCAAGGGTTGCTGACAACTGTTGCCTACAAGATGGGAGAATCGCCCGCTGTGTATGCTCTTGAAGGCAGTATTGCGATCGCCGGAGCATTAGTGCAGTGGCTGCGGGACAATTTGGGCATCATCAAGACATCTGCGGAAGTAGAAACATTAGCAAATACAGTCGAAGATAGCGGCGGAGTTTATATTGTGCCGGCCTTTTCTGGACTCTACGCGCCCTATTGGCAAGACAGCGCGCGGGGAGTAATTGCAGGTTTAACTCGCTACGCGACTAAGGCACATATTGCCCGCGCAGTATTGGAAGCGACAGCATGGCAAACGCGGGAAATATTGGATGCTATGAATCAGGATTCTGCTGTGCAGCTTTTGTCTTTAAAAGTAGATGGTGGGATGGTGGGAAATAGTACGCTGATGCAGTTTCAGAGCGATGTTTTGGGAGTACCTGTGGTGCGGCCTGTGGTAGCAGAAACTACTGCCTTGGGGGCGGCCTATGCGGCTGGTTTGGCGGTGGGTTTTTGGAGTAAATTAGCTCAATTGCGGGATAATTGGGCGGTGGATTGTATTTGGGAACCGCAAATGCCGATCGCCCTTCGGGAGCAAAAATATTGCTTTTGGAAAAAAGCAGTTACCCGCACCTTTGACTGGGAAGAATGAATCGGTGAGTTAATCCCAAAACCCGTATTTAGTGATATCATGAAATCCAGCACTTTTTTTCAACTTGCCAATAGATGATTTCCCTAAATAATTTAAAAAAAAGCTTCACCGCCTTTGTATTAATACCGACACTGGCATTTGTAGGAATCGCTACTAATTCCCAAATCGCGATCGCAGATCCAGCGACAACTCCCGAAACTGCCACCGCCGCCGAAGTCTTCAGCGCCAACTGTGCCGCCTGTCACATCAACGGCGGCAACATTATCAGGCGCGGCAAAAACTTGAAACAAAAAGCCTTGAAAAAATATGACATGGATTCCCTCGACAATATTTCCAACTTAGTAACCAACGGCAAAGGTATTATGCCCGCTTACAAAAATCGTTTGTCGGAACAACAAATTGTTGAGGTTTCCGCCTACGTGCTATCCCAAGCTGAAACAGATTGGAAATAAGGACTTGCATTCCTTTTTACAAACCTTCATTGGAAGTATTAACAGATGAAAAAATGTGATTTGTGGCGCAAAATTGTAATTATTATTACCGTTTGTCTCTATCTAACAATCGCAAACAGCCCGCCCGCTTTCGCTTCGATTCACAAGTATCCAGAAACAGCAGACAGAGTGATGTATCGCTCTGTACAAAGCCTGCGCGATACAGATGACAAAGCATGGCAAGTGGTTTTGTACAAGCGAGTCAAGTCGGGAATGGTAAACTCTTTCAACCTGAGATTGGTTGGATTTCCCGGAACTGAATTGCAGCACCCTGTGCCGTTGAAAGTTGCTGCTGGCGATCGGGAAATTGGTAGGGCTAATGATATTTGGAGCAAGTCGGATTTGCCGACCAATGTCGGAGAATACGATTTTAAACCAATAATTACACAATTGGAAAGCAATCAACCTTTGCGGTTGAATTTGCCCGTGAAAGGTCAACCAGAAACTACATTGCTGGTTCCTCCTTTTTCTGTCAGAGAATGGCGGCTGTTGTCTGACACAAACTAAATGTATCAATTCAATCGCACTTTTTAGTTAAAATTGATACAATTTAAGATTTCGCAAATCCCTAGGTTTAAATATGCCTTAAGGTGGATTTAGCGTATTTTAAGGGTAAGGAGGAAACAAACTAAAAGCCGAGTTAGTCTGGCGATAAAAGTCCACTGTTAACGTGCGCGTATTCGGGGTGAATTTACTATGACTTTAATCAGTACCATTGTCCGAAAAGCTTTGGAAACCGGTTATTTAACGGTTGAGGCAGAAGAAATGTTGCGACAGCAGTTGCAGATGACTAAGTACGGTTTAGAAGATTTTGATGCTTTTATTACTTTGCAAAAAGAGGTGATGGAGGGCAGGGTAAGACATCAGGCTTTAGAATTGTTGCGAAGTGGCAGGTGTTCTGCGACTGCTTGACAAAAATACCCAAATCAACAATAATTGTAGATTGTCTGTCTAAATCCTGCTCGGATCAGGTCGAGACATTCCAAAAGCTGGAGAGCAGTCGTCAGCCAAAAGTCCACAGCCAAAAGTCCACAGCCAAAAGTTCATAACTAATGACTGATGACTAATGACTGATGACTAATGACTAATGACCAATGACCAATGACTAACCAGCTACCTGTACGGCAATCTCAACAACCATCCCATGACTTACGCAATCATTGAAACCGGCGGCAAACAATTTCGGGTAGAACCGGGCCGCTTCTACGACATCGAACTGCTTCACGTCGAAGCTGAATCAAAAGTCACCATTGACAAAGTATTTCTGATCCAGCACGAAGACGACGTTCACATCGGCCAGCCTCTAGTAGAAAATGCCACTGTAGAAGGAACTGTGCTGCGGCATTTTCGGGGCCGCAAAATCATCGTCTACAAGATGAAGCCGAAAAAGAAAACTCGGAAGAAAAAAGGGCACCGCCAAGAAACAACTCGGTTTATGATTGACTCTATCAGCGTCAACGGTGTTGTTTTGGCAGCGAGAGATTTGTCTGAAGCAGTTGTGGAAACTCCCCAAACCGGCGAAATTGAATCAGAATAAACAATAGTAAATAAAGTTGAGGACATTATGGCCCATAAGAAAGGTACGGGTAGCACGCGCAACGGTCGCGATTCTAATGCCCAGCGTCTGGGTGTCAAAAAGTACGGCGGTCAAGTCGTGAAAGCTGGCAATATTTTGATCCGCCAACGCGGTACGAAGGTTCACCCCGGTAGCAATGTTGGTATCGGCAGAGATGATACTTTGTTTGCTCTGATTGATGGTGTTGTGACTTTTGAAAGAAAGGGCAAAACTCGCAAGAAAGTGAGCATTTATCCTGTGGTTGCAGCGGCGACTGAAGCTGTCGCAGTTTGATTTTGAGATTTTGCGGCGGTTCTGAAGTCTCTTTTGTTTGTCTCGAAGTCTAGATCCCCCCTAGCCCCCCTTAATAAGGGGGGGACAAGATTCTTCTTCTCAAAGTCCCCCTTATTAAGCCGGGGAATTCATATAATTGGGCGGTTGAAACCGCGTCTATACAAACCAAACCCGCCTCCGCGGGTTAAAGAAGGAGCGATTAAAATTAGGTTGTCTTCTTCAGTCCGCGGAGGCGGACATCGTTTGTGTAGATGCGGTTTCAACCGCCGTTTTATCTAACCTCCTCCGACGATTGTGACTACTTCTAGGATGTCGCCCTCTTGTATCTTTGTGGTGTCCCAAAATTGTTTGTGCAGGATTTCGCCGTTGTACTCCACAGCTATTAAGCGCGGGTTTAATCCTAGTTGTTCTAGTAATTTTGGCAGCGGTGTGCCGATCGCACAATTACGGGTTTCTCCGTTGACTTGCAGCGCAATTTGATTAGTCATTTGTGATTAGTTATTAGTTATTGTAGCGGCTGTCAATAAGAGTGAAATCCCAAATATGTAGGTTGGGTTGAACTCGCGAACCTGGGGTTTCACTCCGCCCAACTATTCATTTCAAATCAGGTGTGGGGTTTCTTCGCTATCGCTTGGCCCAACCTACAGCTTAGCACGTTCGCGGTTAATTCGATCTTGCTCGATCGGCTTAAAACTAACTTTTGATTTGCATAAGTTTCTGAGCTTTCAGATTCTGGATTCGAGTCAACTGCGAGATTAAAAACTGCGTGACTAAAGTAGGCTGCTCTGCTTCCATAATCGCGCGTACTGCGGCTACTCTTTGAGCTCCGGCATTCAATACTGCGTCGAGGTTGTTGATATCAATTCCGCCGATCGCAAACCAAGGAACAGGCGACTTATCAGCAGCATACCGCACATAGTCCAAACCCGCCGCAGCTTTATTGGCTTTCGTGGGAGTTTCGTAGACAGGCCCAACTCCTATATAGTCGGCTCCCGCATCAACAGCTCGCTGCATTTCCTCGCCATTGGTTGTCGAACAGCCGATAATCCGTCCCGGGCCGAGCAACCTGCGCGCTTCGGCTACAGGCAAATCTTGCTGTCCTAAGTGTACGCCGTCGGCATCCGCCGCGATCGCCAAATCCACTCGATCGTTAACAATCAGCAAAGCATCGTAGCGGTGACAAAGTTCGCTCATCTGCCGCGCGTTGGCCAACTTTACCCCATCGTCTGAGGTTTTGTCGCGGTACTGTACCAAAGTCAGTCCGCCCTGCAAAGCAGCTTCCACAACTTGTAATAAGTTGTCTCTGGGGGAAGTTACCAGGTATAGCTGCGATTTGAGTAATTGTTGGTAGCGCCGGTAGGCCAGCAAATTGCTTTCGAGAGTATAAACCCGATAGCGCATCTGCTTAAAAGCCTTGCCCATATTTCGATCGTAAATTTTGCCGTACTCTTCGAGTACCCGCAGAGCTTCTTCCACCCGACAAAAATTCGCCTCCAGTAGATGCTGGATGCTCGAACGCTGCTCTTCCTGCGGGTGAGTCAACTGCGTACCTTCGTCGGCGGGCGTATCCCTAGCGCTGCGAAGTTCTGCGGTGTGCCAAGCTGCCAATTCTTGGCGCAGTTGCTTGCACTGGCGGGCTAAATCGGCGCTGTTGAGACCAAACCTGCACCATTCTTCAATAATTCTCAACCCTTCGCGCGACCGATCGAGATTTGCATCTAAAATCCGGCAGAGGGCTGGCTGCGCCGGTAAAGTTCTGTTTTGTTTCTCGGTCATTGAGAATCACCTAATTATAATTATTTTTACGAGTCAAACTCGTACATTCTCCCACACCGTCAAGGATTGTAGCAAAAGCGATCGGTCCGACAGCCTTGGCATCAACCGATGTAAGTTCGACAATTTTTTAAGTTTTATTTAAATTGAGGAAAACAAAGCAAAATAGAGCAAACTTGTTGAGAGTGGAATCGTTAAGCTGCATACCACACTTCGGAGGAGAGCCGTGAGGTTAGCAGAACACCAAAGATTAACGGAAAAAAACCGCAGCAGGCGGGTGATATTAAAGTTCGATCGCCAAAAACCGAAACGAAACACCGGATGCGAAACTTGGCTCAAAGATAAATTGTGTTTTTTTATGATCTTAAATTCAAAACAGAGCGAGTGCAAAGAAAATCGTAGCTTGCGGGGCGGAACGCCATCGCCAAGGAAAGCTTTAAGTTCTTGCTTGCTGCTCGTCTTTGCCAGCACAGCTTTTTATAGCCCTCAAGCCTCAGTTATCGCTGCGGGTATCCCCCCGGTGGAGATTCTTTCTCAAGCACCAGAGAGCGAGATTAACATACTGTACGTGAGTTCTAGCGGCGGTAGCGACACAGGAGGTAACGGGAGCGATCGAGCTCCGTTCAAAACCCTCACCTACGCCTTGAGCGTAGCCCCGCCCAAAACAGCAATTTTGCTAGCGCCCGGTACTTACAGCGCTCAAAGCGGCGAAAAATTTCCGTTAATGCTCAGACCCAGCGTGACGGTGCAGGGAAATCCCAACACTCGCGGCCAGAATATTGTCATCAAAGGCGGAGGAGAGTTTCTGAGCCCGACTTCGGCGGGTCAAAATATCGCAATTTTAGGTGCGGACGGGGCGGGACTCAGCGGGGTGACGGTGACAAATACCAACTATCGCGGTTACGCTTTGTGGATCGAATCGAGTTCTCCGACGGTTGTCAACAATACTTTTTCGGGGAGCACTCACGACGGAATTTCGGTAGTGGGAACTGGAAGGCCGACGATTGGCGGCAATGTTTTCTCGAAAAATGGAGCTAACGGGATTACGATTTTTGGGAGTTCCCAGCCGGAAGTTCGAGATAATACCTTTGAAAACACGGGATTTGGCATCAATGTAGCGCAGAACGCTTCGCCTCTGCTGATCGGGAACAAAATTACTCGGAATAAAGATGGCGTGGTGGTGCAAGCTGATGCTAGACCTGTACTCCGCAACAATTATATCGAAAGAAACCAGCGGGACGGAATTGTGGCGATCGCCAGAGCTCTGCCGGATTTGGGAACTGCTGCCGAACCGGGGGGCAATGTCATTCGCAACAACGGCCAGTACGATGTCAACAATGCGGCGAAAGGTCAAGTAATCCCAGCTTACGGCAATCAATTGTTGAGCAATCGCACGACGGGTTCGGTTGATGTGGCGGGAACTTTTAGCCCGTCTGCGCCGATTGCGGGCAGTGTTTTGCTGCTAACGTCCGATCGATCTGCGAGTATTGGCGGCCCTGAAACTTCTCTCCCTGTTTACACTCCAGGGCGGTTAACTCCCCGAGTTGAAAGAGCGCTAATTGCGCCACCACAGCCTGTTTCCAGGAGGCCGTCAAACTCTCAGTTGTCGCAAGAAATTGTAGTTCCAGGGGCGATCGCAATTCCCGTACCAGATCCGGATGGTCGATCGATTTTAGAACGTTCGGTACAGCAACCAATGATTTCTCCCAGTTTTGATAGTTCGAGTTCGGTTTCTTCCGAGGGTAAATTGCCGGTGCCGGGGCGCAACATTCCTCTGGGAAGGGGCGGCTACGTACCTGCTATTTTAGGGGGAAATTCTGTAGCAGCTTTGGAGAATTCGCCGCCAGTCGATCGAGCTATTGCTTTGGGTTTCCGGTATCGAGTTGTGGTGGATGCCGAGAGTTCGGGCGATCGACAAAAAATGCTATCCTTGGTTCCCGATGCTTTTCGGACTTTTACCAACGGGCGATCGGTGATGCAAGCCGGTGCTTTTCGCGATCGTGAAAAAGCTGACGAATTGCTCCAAATTCTCACCGTTAACGGTTTGAATGCTCGGATCGAAGATATCAAATGAATATAGAGCAGACGGCGGTTGAAACCAGGTTTACACAAACGAATTCCGCCTCCGCGGAATGAAGAAAATAACGCGGTTTCAACCGCCCGCTCTTCAACCCGCGGAGGCGGGTTTTGTCTGTGTAGACGCGGTTTCAACCGCCCGGTATACATCAAAAATTTTAGAGCCTAGCATATCGGATGCCAGACCCTAAAACATTTGTGAGTTAAGTTGATTCAATTGGGTTTTTTAGCTGTGCTGAAATTCAGCAAAACTACTACTAAGATGGACTTTTTCGGCAACTGCTCTGCGGGCGAGCTAGCTACTAGCGAAGCCTGTGCAGACTTCTGTGTTTGACTGCGCGATCGCCATTCTAACTCGATAACTTTTCAATTTCTCAAATCGCCTCAAGCTATTTCACAAATTCCGATCGCAATATCAACCTTTTTTTGCTAATAAACTATACGATTCAGGCTTTGCCTGCGAACTAGAGTCGATCGGGACAAATACTCTAATTTCAAATTTTTTATCCAAGTTTTTTGTGCTTCTTGGTTCTGCCCTTCATTTATTTAAGATAACACCAACTGTGCGCCTGACAATACTTTGTTTACCAAAATTCACACTTTTTGACTGTGCGAAATACTTCCGAAAGCGATTATTAAG
>NZ_JBARVX010000195.1:0-2990 GCF_049646505.1 Microcoleus sp. | reverse complement strand
CACTAGCCTTGGTTACTTCATATATTGCGTAAAATGCTGGATGGATGACATTTTCATAAATCCAGAATTTACCAGCCTTAGTTTCCTGTTTTCCCGATCGCAATAAAGGCGTTCTGTCCCGTTCTTCGGCCCCATTTCCCGATACAAACTCTAACACAATTAACGGCGATACAAATTCTTTCCACATCACGTAAGAACGGCGCGATTGACCGTCTAGTGTTGGCGGCACATTGGGTACGTAGAACCAGTCTGGCGCTTCTGCACCCTTTTCTAATGGGTCAGTCAACCGCCAATAAATGCCGCTGTCTTGACCGATGCAATAGTTGCCGTCAGCGTGAATTCTTTCTAAAACGGGAGTAATTGAATCGGTTAGTAAGATGCTTTGGGGATGTTCTTGAAAGTTTTTCACAAAAGTACCGTCAGATTCGGGTAGCTGAGTATGATCCGGCCAGCCAGTGGGATTGTTTTCTACATCTAGGGAGAATTGCATATTTTTGTTTTGATTGCAGGAATTGTTAGGAGGGAGCTTTTGATTTCGATTATATGCGAACTCAATACATCTAACTCATGCCTCTATCTCCCAATCTTCCAGACGCAAACCCTCAACACGACTGAACTCGCGGGTCTTGTGAGTTACCACGATTAGGTTGTTGGCAAGAGCAATAGAGGCAATCAACAGGTCATTAGGGCCGATAGGTGTCCCAGATGCAGCTAATTGAGCGCGAATTTGACCGTAAACTACGGCAGACTGGTCATCAAAAGGCAAACTTACAAACTCATTGAAAAAACGTTCTAGTCGAGCTAGATTGCTATCTTGACGAGAACTTTTAAAGGCACCCCAGTAAAGTTCTGCTTTAACTACAGAGCATATTGCTACATCACCTGACCGCATCATTGCTAGTCGGCGAGATACCGATGAGTTTCGGTCTGGATTTAACAAACGGATGCAAGTATTGGTGTCTAAAAGATAAATCACAGCAATTCTTCCCGGATTTCATATTCCAACTGCTCGGGACGAACAAGCGGTTCTCCCTCCCAACTTCCTATTACTGTCTCAAAAAAACCGGGCGACCAGCCTAAATCTTCCGGTGTTTTAGCCTCAGTTGTTGGTGTTATGGGCTGGAAAACTACAATAACTTCCAACTCTGTATCTTTGATACCACCGGGGATTTGCAAATGCAACATCCCGTCGGAACCGACGCGCGATCGCACTTTAATACTTTGCATAACTCTAGCCTCCTTAAGTTTGTAGCGAAAATTAATCTTGTTCGGGAGTAAGTTTTTCAATAATCACTCCAACTCAGCTAACAAATCAAGCACATCCTCATAATCATAAGGCGGACGCTTCCTGATAGCCAACACAGCGATTTGTTGAAATTCATCATCAACAGCGTAAATGATTCTCCACAAATCAACTCTAATTCGCTTGGGTTCCCAATTCGCGTTTGCATAAAATCGAAGCATAATGCTGTTGTCAGGACGTGCATCTTCACCCAGCGCCTCAATTATTTTCTAAATTCGCTGGCGAATGACTCCTGGTAAGTTTCGCCTCTCATCGTGAGCAGATGCCAATAGCCGAATTCGATACATTTAATAAGCTCAATCTTCATCCCATTCATCTTTAACGGTTCCCCAATCAAGCCAACCCGCCTTTTCTGGACTGCCACCGCATTTGTGCAATTGGGCCATCGCCGTGCAAGAAAATCTGTTCGTCTTCCCGATCTTCGATCCAGTCGATCAAAGCTTCCCAAGCCGATATGCTCAATTGTGCGGCTTTCTTTTTACCGTTAGCATCAACCACAAATTGAACGGATTTTAATATTTCTTTGATACTGGTCATTATAATTAATTCCTTAATTTGCTCTCTATTCTAATCAATTTGCTCCTCGGTTGCGGCGCCAAACCGTAGGGAAAAAAGGTCGATCGTACCCAGCCAACCTCAGCGGCCAACCGAGGAGTGAGGCAAACCCTCCGCAGCCCCGCTGCTCGACAAGGTACAATAAATGCGATCGTACTTGCGCTTATATTAAAAAAGCTAGACACAACGCCACAGGAGACAACCGACGTATGGGAAAAGTAGTTGGCATTGACCTCGGAACGACAAACTCAGTAGTAGCCGTCATGGAAGGCGGCAAACCGGTTGTGATTGCCAACGCAGAAGGGATGCGGACAACTCCTTCGGTGGTTGCTTTCACAAAAGAAGGAGAACGCCTTGTCGGACAGATGGCCAGACGCCAAACTGTTCTCAACCCGCAAAACACCTTTTACGCTGTCAAGCGGTACATCGGACGCAAGTATACCGAACTGACAGCAGAAGCAAAGCGCGTCCCTTACACAACTCGGCGCGACGACAGCGGAAACATCAAAATCAAATGTCCTCGCCTGAAAAAAGATTTTGCACCAGAGGAAATTGCGGCGATGGTGTTGCGGAAGTTGGCCGATGAAGCCAGCCGCTATCTCGGACAAGAAGTCACGGGGGCTGTAATCACTGTTCCTGCTTATTTCAACGACTCGCAGCGACAGGCGACGCGGGATGCGGGACGAATTGCCGGACTTGATGTCAAGCGGATTTTAAATGAGCCGACGGCGGCTTCTTTGGCTTACGGTTTGGAAAGGCGAGAAAGTCAAACAATCTTGGTTTTTGATTTGGGCGGCGGTACTTTTGATGTATCTATTTTAGATGTTGGAGACGGAGTATTTGAAGTCAAAGCAACTAGCGGCGATACTCAATTGGGAGGTAATGATTTTGACTCCAAAATTGTTGATTGGTTGGCAGAACAATTTTTGGAAAAAGAAGGCGTGGATTTGCGGAAAAACCGCCAAGCTTTGCAGCGGTTGATCGAAGCGGCAGAAAAAGCCAAAGTTGAGCTGTCTGGAGTCGGTGTTACTGAGATTAATTTGCCGTTTATTGATGCCAATGAAGATGGGCCTTTGCATTTGGAAACGCGGCTGACTCGCGGTCAATTTGAGGGGCTGTGCACGGATTTGGT
>NZ_JBARVX010000194.1:0-5381 GCF_049646505.1 Microcoleus sp. | reverse complement strand
TCTTCGGCAAAATCTATCTGTTCTGGGCAGGCTGGCAAGCTGGACTTTACGGCTTAGTTATCCTGGGATTAATTACCAGCGTAATTTCGATTTACTACTACATCCGCGTCGTCAAAATGATGGTAGTAAAAGAGCCTCAAGAGATGTCGGATTCGGTTAAAAACTATCCCGAAGTTCGCTGGAACCTTCAGGGAATGCGGCCTTTGCAAGTCAGCGTCGTACTAACTTTAGTAGCTACAACATTGGCTGGAATTTTGTCTAATCCTTTGTTTAACTTAGCAAACGATTCTGTCACAAAAACTCCCATGTTGCAATCGGCAATTAATCAGGTTGTACCGACTTATGCTGTGAAAGTTGAATCAAATCTCTTGTCTAGCCGGGATTAAGTTTACCTAGTTTTGAAATCTTGAAAAACGCCTGACTCTGCGAAGTTGGGCGTTTCTTTTTGGTTGTGATATACTGTTAATTATGATTTTGTCACCGCAGATGCAGGCAGATTGACGCAGATTGACGCAGATGCAGAGTTTGTAGGGAGGTAAAAATGTTAGTACAAAATCAGCAAAAGTTTTATAGTCTAGATGAGTACCGGGAGTTAGAGGAAACTGCCGAGTTTATAAATGAATACCGCAATGGAGAAATTGTACCAATTGCAGGCAGCACTATTAATCGCAGCCAGATTAAAGGCAATATCTGTGCTGGTTTGCATACTGCTTTGCGAGGGAAGGATGCAGAAGTATTTATCAGCGGTTTGCGGTTGTGGATTCCTCGGTATCGACGCGGAACTTATCCTGATATTATGATAATTGAAGGAAAACCTGCTTTGACGGAAGGACGGAATGATGAAATACTAAATCCTGTGTTGATTGTAGAAGTGCTTTCTAAGTATAGCGAGGATGTTAATCGAGATGATAAGTTTCGGTTTTATCGCTCTATTCCTGAATTTCGGGAATATGTGTTAGTCAGCCAATACGAATTTTTAGTCGCACAATATATTAAAAATGAATCGAATGAGTGGTTGTTTCGAGAATATGAGGGAGAATCGGCAATAGTTTCTTTTGATTCGGTGGAAGTACAAATGTCCGCGAGCGATATTTATGAGTTGGTTGTATTTGAGATGTTGCAGAATTCTCAATAAGCCTTTTATGAACAGGCAAGATGCCTGTTCCACAAAAAGTAGATGTTCTTGTGGAACAGGCATCTTGCCTGTTATAGAAAGCAGATAATAATTATTATAGAGGTAAACGATGAATGTAATTTGGTTACTGTTAAAAGCTTCTTGGTTAAATGTTTCCATCGCCATACTCACCGGCTTAATCAGCGGCGGTTCCAGCGCTATGTTAATTGCCCTAATTAACCGCGCCATCAGCGATAATTCTAATGCTAATTTAGTCTGGTATTTTGCGGGATTGGCAATCTTGGCTCTTTTGAGCGGCTTTGTCTCTCAATTTTTGTTGATCTATCTTTCTCAAGAAGCTGTTTATAACCTGCGGCTGAGTTTGAGCCGCGGCATTTTGTCTTCTCCTTTACGGAATTTGGAAGAATTGGGCGCTAACCGCTTGCTGGCGACTCTGACTGATGATGTGGGAACTCTTTCTAATACTATATTTCTGATTCCTTTTCTCTGTGTTGATATCGCCGTTGTTGTCGGCTGTTTAACTTATTTAAGCACGATTTCTGGCACGGTTTTTGTGGTGGTATTTGGTTTTCTGGTGCTAATGATTGGCACGGTGCAATTGTTGCTCAACAAAATGCGGAAATTCTTCGATTTAGCTAGAGAAGAACAAGATATATTGTTTAAGCATTTTCGCAGCATTACTGACGGAATTAAGGAACTAAAACTGCATTTTTTGCGCCGCCAAGAGTTTTTAACGGAAGAGTTGCAGGTGAGTGCTGATGCTTCCCGCAATTATAATGTGACTGCTTTGAATACTGGTGCGGTTGCGATTGGAGTCGGGCAGTTGCTGTTTTTTATGTTAATGGGTTTGCTGTTATTTGCCTTGCCAAAGTTTGTGCCGGTTTCTACGCCTGTTTTGTCGGCGTACATTCTGACAAGTACCTATTTGATGTCTCCGTTTCAGAATATTTTGCAAAGGTTGCCGGCGATTTTTCGTGCTAATACTTCTGTGGAAAAAATCCAGAGAATGGGATTGGCTTTGGCGAGTCAAGCTGAGATAAGTTCGGCGGTTAAAATGGTGGAAAATTCTGATTGGCAGACTCTTGAATTAAAGGGGGCAACTCACAGCTATCCGGGAGATAAAGAAGACAGCAATTTTATTTTGGGCGAACTGAATTTGAAGTTTCATCCGGGTGAGTTGGTGTTTATAATTGGCGGCAACGGCAGCGGCAAGTCTACTTTGGCTAAGTTGATTACTGGTTTGTATATTCCTGAATCTGGGGAAATTCTCTTAGACGGACAGCCGATTACTGATGGGAATCGAGAATGGTACAGGCAGCATTTTTCTGTTATTTTTTCTGATTTCTATTTGTTCGATCGCCTTTTGGGGATGGCTAACCGCGATTTGGACAAGCAGGCGGCTGAATATTTGCGAGAGTTTCATTTGGATAATAAAGTTCAGGTAAAAGATGGCGTTTTGTCAACTACGGCTTTGTCTCAGGGACAGCGAAAACGGCTGGCTTTGCTGACTGCTTATTTGGAAGATAGGCCGATTTATTTGTTTGATGAGTGGGCTTCGGATCAAGACCCGTTTTTCCGGGATATTTTTTACAAGCAGTTGTTACCGGAGTTGAAGCGGCGGGGAAAAACGGTGTTTGCAATCAGTCACGACGATCGCTATTTTGATATTGCCGATCGCGCAATTAAACTAGATTACGGTAAAATAGAGTATGACCGACAACATTCCTAGATATCGAATTGTTGAAAGTTTGACGGAAAATCAGGTTTCCGACTTGATGGATTTGTACAAAAACGAGTTTTGGTGCGACAATCGGAGGCGGGAGGATGTGGTGAAAATGCTCGCCGCTACTGATGTTATCATTGGTTTGGTCGGTGAGGGCGATGGCGTCCCGCCCCGCAAGCTACGGCTAATTGCTTTTAGTCGCGTCATCACCGATTTTGTGTACACGGCGATGATTTTTGATGTGATTGTCAAGCCGACACACAGAAAGACGGGACTGGCTACAGTGTTGATGGATGCAGTTGTCAATCATCCAAAATTGCAAGCAGTCGAGAATTTTTATCTTAATTGTTTGCCGAACATGATGCCGTTTTACGAGCGCTGGGGTTTCACGGATGACATGGGGGACATTAAGTCTATGAGGCGAAGAAAACCTTAAGATTAGTTTATCTTCTTCCCTCTGCATTGCATCAGCGTTTATCTGCGGTTTAAAAAACCACCTAACAAATTGTGCTAATATTGGTATATTTTCTAAATTCCCAACTTTGCCTTCAGCACATCTTCTGTGTCTCTAAAACCTACTAAAACAGCGGTTCCATCTTTAACAAAAAGAGGACGCTTCAGCAGCATCGCATCCTTAGCAAAAGCCTCAATCCACTCTTGGTTTGTCCAATTGTTCCGAACTTCGCCCAAAGCGCGGTAAGATTGGCCGGATGTATTTCGCATTTGTTGAGAACCTAAACAATTTACCCATTTTTCAATTGTTTCGCGGGTCGGTGGCTGTTCTTTTGTGTTAATGAATTCGTAGGTGATACCGCTATCTTTGAGCCACTGGAAAGCTTTTTTACAAGTGCCGCAGTTGGGAATTCCGTAAACTTGAATTGACATAATATTTGGGAATGGGGAATAACTAACGACTGTTGACTGTTGACTGTTAACTGTTGACTGTTAACTGTTAACTGTTGACTGTTGACTGTTGACTGTTAACTGTTGACTAAGAGGGCGGGCACGGGGGCACCGCCCCTACCAACTAATGACTAACAACTAATGACTAATGACTAATGACTAATGACTAATGACTACTGACTAATTTAGCTTGTTGAATCCATTTTTGCACGCGATCGACCGAAGGAGTCAAATCATTGCGCTGCATTGTCGCTACGTGCAGTCTCAGGATTTGTTGGTGCAATCTCTCTGCGGGCATTTGAGCTAATTGGGACGCTGAAGCAACGCCTGCGTGCAGCAACAGCCCGCAATACTGACAGCCTACACTGGGAATCCGAGCCAGCTCTGCCATCGCTACCCATTTGCTTACGTACCGAATGTTAATCTGTAATTGATGTGCTAGCAACGCTTTCGCAGCCGGTGTTTTTGTCATCCGAATTAATTGCGCGGTTGTGGTGATGCCGCAGTCTTCTAGTTGAGACTGGTTTTCATTGCTCAATCCCGGTAAGTGTTCGATCGGCCAATCCCGTAGTTGTACGGATTTTTTAGGAGCTTTGTGAGGAATTTTCATCTTATTTTCAGGAAATTTACTTATACTTTAAAGTCGAAAATATCAAGCCGTCAATAGATGCGATCGCTCGTGTCACAAAATCAACAAAAGCCCGATCGACTAATTTGGTCGATCGCCCCTGTTGCAACAGGCAATGTTAATTACTTGTCCCGTCGCAATTTCAGGCTTTTTGTAGTCGCAGTTTAGGAACGTTCTTGCCGAACAAGATCGGGTCGGGAATGACGACAAAAACAATAAAAAAAGACCGTGAAAAAGATGACAGCAAGCAATCATATAAAGATTAGACTTTTTGCCAAAGGGCTGCTACATTGGAACTTAGGACTTTATTTATTTTAAGTCCGACAATTAAACAACTCAAGTCCTGACTGCAAACACAACTCAAAATCATTTGTTTTAATCCATGAAGATTACAAAAGGTGATAATTTGTTAAAAACTATTTTACACCAACGCCGGCAAAAACTTGCCAGTTTAATTAATTTTCCGGTAATTCTTTGGTCTGGGCGCAGCATTCCTCGCAATTATCCGGCGCTTACTTTTCCTTTTCGCGCTAGCAGTCACTTTCTATATTTTGCCGGTTTGCAGTTAGAAAATGCTGCCATTCGCTTAGAATCGGGCAAATTAGAATTGTTCTTAGATGATGCAGATTCTAGCAGCACTCTTTGGCACGGAGAAATGCCGAAACGTGCAGAAATTGCTGAACTAATTGGGGCTGATGCTGCTTTCCCCATGACTGAATTAAAAGCGCGAGCGACAAATGCGGCAACGATCGCCCTTCAGGATAGCTTGACTCTGTTGCAACAGTCACAAATTCTCGATCGCCCCCTTGCACCGTCCAAAGCGCCAACCGGAATTGACCTAGAATTAACTCACGCAGTCGTATCTCTGCGCCTGAGCCACGATGCAGCCAGTTTGGTCGAATTGCGTCAAGCTGCGGCTGTCACCGTAGCAGCACACAAAGCGGGCATGGCGGCAACTCGAAATGCTCGAATTGAAGCCGGGGTGCGCGCTG
>NZ_JBARVX010000193.1:0-2520 GCF_049646505.1 Microcoleus sp. | reverse complement strand
GGAGGACGCTGCAAAACTGCATCGCGAGGCGCGGTGTGTCGAAGTCCTGAAAATTCGCTCTCAGACAGAAGTGAGCAATGCTAAATCTGACTTGGCAGAGGCTAAAGCAACTATTGTCAAGCAATTTGACAAGATACGGGAATTAGAACGGGGGTTTAGCTTTAAACCCAATCCAAAAGAATCTGCGTTGAGACTGGAAATAGGCAATTTGCGGGATGAACTGGCAGCTTGCAAACAGTCGGAGATTGACTTGGAACTGCCAGAGCCGGCTGACTTGCTCAACCAGTTGAAAGGGCGGCGCAAAAAGTCCGGAGCAAGCTTGGCTGATATGGAGGCGGTTTTGGAGATACTCAGCTACTTAGAAGAGCAGGACTGAGCGAAAGATGAGCGGAAGCCGGAAATCTTAGTGAGGCAATAAATCTGAAACTATTGACCCGCAAAGGATTGAATTTCATGGGAGTAGAAGGACTTGAACCTTCGACCTTGAGATTAAGAGTCACCTGCTCTAACCAACTGAGCTATACTCCCGCATCGGAGCTACTATAACACAACTGTTCTGAAAAATCAAGTGTTTTCGTAAAAATTTGTGGCGATCGTCCCAATCACCCGAAAAGTCTCTCAACGGATACGCGAATGTCGGGAAATGCCAGCGGTATAACCGTTCCCGCCTCGATCTTTTGCTCTGTAGCGTACTCGCCATTCTGAGGGTAGCGAAACACGATGATTTGCTTAGCAGATAAATTTAAAACCCAATATTCTTGAATTTCTGCCGAGGCATAAATTGCGGCTTTCAACTCTAATATCAAATCCGGTAGCATCGGAATGATTCAGATATATATTCTCTCCCTCTGTGTACTCTGTGTACTAATAAGGTTAAATCATTCCGATGCAAGCGGAAACAATATAAATCCTTCTTCAAGCTAGTTTGAGCAACCTCTACAATCCAAAAGATATCTTGAGGTTCGGGATGGCGATCGTTGTAAGCAGACTCCGGCAATCGCACGATCGCAATATCCGGTTCTGGTTCAGAGTCTGATAGCGTAATTGGCCCGTTGAAGCGGACATCAGCTTTACCTGCGAGTAGTTCTTCGAGGTATTTAGTACCTCGTTTGGTTGTGTTGTAATGAATTGGGGTTTCTGGACTCATCTGGCAAACTTCACCCGCTAGCAACTCCACAGGGCGATCGCGTAGAATCCCTGCTTCAATCATGCGGTGATAGTCGCCCACAGACCATTTAGCTAGCGTTTTCATTGCAGAATCGACGCATTTTTTTAAAGAATAACTTTATTTTACACGAGCGCCCTTATTCAATACCGCTTTGCCAACCACCCTTAAAATTTCTGTTTTTGCGTTTTAATTCCTAGAAAATCATTTTGTAGTAAAGACTTCAGTCCTTTTTTCCCCCAGAAATTGCAACAACTAAAGTCTATATTGCTAATGCTTCAGTCGATAGTGAAGCAACATGAAACCGTTGCTGTAGATTTTGCGATCGACCAATTCCAGATTCGTCGGTGCGATCGCCATCCCAAACACAGGAATTCCAGCCCCAATAACTACCGGGTTCAACTTCACAATCATCTCGTCAATCTCAGAAAAAAGAGTTGCCGCTAAATCGCCACCGCCGCACAGCCAGATGTCTTTACCCGCTTCCTTTTTCAATTCTTTAACGAATGCAACTGGATTGTCTGAAACGAGTTTAACATTCTCATCTGGACTGCCTTCCATACTGCGCGAAAAAACATACTGTTTCAAGCTGGGATAAGGATTGGTAAGACCGACAGTTAGCCCCACTTCATAGGTTTTCCGTCCCATCAAAACAGCATCAAACTGCTTGTTCTCTGGACTAATACCGAGATCCTTTTGAACGTGAGCCGGAAAAGTCTCAGGAAAAAACTCGAACAAATCAGCAAAATGCTCTCCTGACATAGGAAAACAATCAAATGAGCCATCTTCGCGAGCAATAAAACCATCAACAGTGCAAGCAACGTAATATTTTAGTTTTCTCATATTTAACCGTTTTTCTGATAAAATGAAAGACAACAAATGGAGAGGACGGGACTCGAACCCGCATCGATCGACAGCAACTTTCAGGAAACGCGCTTCCTTACTGCCCGCAAGCAGACGGGAACTGCCCCCATCTCGGACTGTTAATTCCTTTCAGTGCATCTGCAACCTGTTGCCCGTTTGCGCTTTCAGGGAACGTCGCGAAGCAACTTTTTACCCTACTCAACCAACCCGATCGTCTTTTTGGGAGCCGCTTTTCCAAAGTTTTTACGGTGCCATTCCATTTAGGCGACCTCCCCATAATTTTGCTCGCTATATGTATGATAGCAAATCAGGAAAACTGTTTTCGCTCCAGAATATAAGGCAACAATTTAGCAATATTTCTAGCATCATCTATGCCTCGGTGATGAGTTCCTTCTAGCGGTAAACCCGCGAGTTCCAGAGCTTTCGCCATGCCATACCCTTTTCGCAAACCTTGCGTTTCTGCAAACAATTGTTTGAGATTGACATGAGGA
>NZ_JBARVX010000192.1:0-9102 GCF_049646505.1 Microcoleus sp. | reverse complement strand
CAGACGGCATTTTGGGTACTGCAATTTGGCCGGGACAGCGCGTAGATGTGCGGATGGCAGACTGCGAAGCCAAGTTTATCATTTTGCGGGAAAACTATTCTTATTACGGCACTTTGAGGGAAAAACTTCAGTGGGCCGGAACCCGAATTAAGTACAGCAACAATCACCGCAATTAATCCGAAATCATCCACAATCATAAATCATTAAACGGTAGTGGCTGGTTTAGCCATAAAATTGTGAAATCACAAACAATCTACAGGCAAAACCCGCCTTTTTTCCACCATTAAACGGTAGGGGCGGGTTTAGCCATAAAATTGTGAAATCACAAACAATCTACAGGCAAAACCCGCCCCGGCCAAACGCAAAACCCACAGACTTGGTGCAATAGATCAAGCGTGGAGGGCGGGTTTTGAATGAAACTATTGGTTAGGAAGTTAGAGATTGTGGCTAAACCCGCCCCTACTTTAAATCCAATTGCAATCCCAAATCTCTAATTTCTCCATCCCATTTACAGATATTATTAGGATGCAATTCATCCCGATCTTCCCAATTCACAGGATTGTTTATAATGTATTCACGAATTCTCTGCAATGATTCTTGACTACGAATAATATGTTCGTAATAACCGCGCTGCCATACTGAAACACCTGTCAGTTTGCGATGTCTGTTAATACTGCGGGCTGAAAATGTTTTGAAACCACGAATAATTTCTGGGAGTCCGTGACGCTGGGGGCGGGATTTATTTGGCCTGTCCCACAAATCATTGTTCGCAATTACTTGATTATCAGTTAATAAAATAATGCCATGAACATGATTCGGCATGATGACAAATTGATCTAATTCAACATGGCGATGATGTTTTATCAAATTATCCCAATATAACTCAATGATTTCACCATAACGACTTAACTGCATTTGGGAACTTACAATATCACCAAATAAACTTTGGCGCTGCCACGTACAAATAGTGAGAAAATATGCTCCGTTTTGTGTATAATCGTATCCTTTGAGGCGAATCGAGCGACGGTGATGTTTGTGCGGATCGTATTTCATAATCAGCGTGGAGGGCGGGTTTTGAATAAAATTATTGGTTGGGATGTGATGGATTGTAACTAAACCCGCCCCTACCAATATTATTTTACTTAGTGGAGTGGAGGGCGGGTTTTGAATAAAATTATTGGTTGGGATGTTATGGATTGTGACTAAACCCGCCCCTACCAATATTATTTTACTCATAACAATAGGAATAGATCAACCTGGTAGGGGCGGGTTTAGCCAAAAAATTGTGAAATCACGAACAATCTACAGGCAAAACCCGCCCTCTCTCACTCACCCAACCCAAAATCCACAGACTTGGTGCAATAGATCAAGCGTGGAGGGCGGGTTTTGAATAAAATTATTGGTTGGGATGTTATGGATTGTGGCTAAAACCGTCCCCTACAAATATTATTATTTTACTTAGAACCATAGCAATAGATCAACCCGCCCCCACTCAAATATCAAATATTCTTCGACTTACAGACAAAACCCACATTACCCAACATACAATTTCTGGACTCTGTTAAGATCGCTCAATATCTTGACAAACCGCTCGATCCATGCAAACTTTCAAAAAATCAACCAGACCTTTCAACTCTCAAGATACATATCCCTGTCCCGTCTGTCGCACCGGTGAAATTGCTGCGATGCCGATGATGGAAGCCCTAGCTTGCAACTTCTGCCAGCACATTTTTACCGCCAGCGAAGAAAGGCAATCGCTCAAAATGGCCGATCGCCAGCCGCCCGTAACTTGGCACTGGAACGGCAAAAAATGGATAGGAGCACACCTCGAAGGCGTAGAATTCGGATGGCCTTATTTTGCCGCAGCGATCGGGCTAATCTTCCTTCCTACCACCTTGCTGGGACTTTCAGCTTACTACTTTCCCCCGGTTCCCGGCAGCCGGTTGTCGTGGCTGCCCGCAGCTTGGACTGGTTTAGCCTTTTTGTCCCATTTAGGCATAGTGCTGTGGTTGGTAGGTGAATTTTATCAATTCCCGGCGGCAACTTACTTGAGAGCCTGGGGGCGCAGGATTCGCAGGCGCTAGCTGGCTGGTGTCAGACGGTTGAGGGGTCGCGCACCGACATCAATTTCGGTAAAATTTAGAGGCGATCGCTAAACTCAACTCCAAATCAGCACCACTAAAGCTATAATCATTAGCTATTCTAAATACTCAGATACGAGCGCATAGCGATTTGTAAGGAGAGCGATGAACATACTTGGAATCTCGGCGTACTACCATGACAGCGCCGCCGCCTTAATTTGCGATGGAGAAATTATCGCCGCAGCGCAGGAAGAAAGATTTTCCCGCAAAAAGCACGACGCCAGATTTCCCAAGAATGCGATCGCCTATTGCCTAAAAGAAGCGAACATAGAATTGCGGGAAGTCGATCGCATAGTCTTTTACGACAAACCATTAGTCAAATTCGAGCGCCTTCTAGAAACCTACTTAGCCTACGCACCGCAAGGTTTTCGCTCTTTCCTAACCGCCATGCCCATCTGGCTGAAAGAAAAGCTTTACCTCAAAACCATGCTCAAAAGAGACCTCGCAGAAATAGCCAACTGCAAAACCAACAAACTGCCATCTCTGCTATTTACCGAGCACCACCAATCCCACGCAGCCTCAGCATTTTTCCCCAGCCCGTTCCAAAAAGCCGCCGTTTTGTGCCTCGACGGCGTAGGGGAGTGGGCGACAACCTCGGTTTGGTTGGGAGACGGCAACCAACTGACACCTCAGTGGGAAATCGATTTTCCCCACTCCCTAGGTTTGCTTTATTCAGCTTTCACCTACTACACAGGCTTCAAAGTCAACTCTGGCGAATACAAACTCATGGGTTTAGCACCCTACGGCGAACCCAAGTATGTAGACAGAATTCTCACCCATTTGATCGACCTCAAAGATGACGGAACTTTCCGTTTAAACATGGATTATTTCAACTACACAGTTGGCTTAACCATGACAAATAAGAAGTTTGACGAACTGTTTGAAGGGCCGCCGCGTCAAGGCGAAGGACAACTGACTCAGCGGGAAATGGACATTGCAGCTTCCATTCAAGTTGTTACCGAAGAAGTTGTTTTGCGGCTTTGCAGAACAGTTAAAAAAGAATTGGATGTCGATTATCTTTGTCTTGCCGGCGGCGTTGCTCTCAACTGCGTTGCTAACGGCCGACTTTTGCGGGAAAATATTTTCAAAGATATTTGGATTCAACCGGCGGCGGGAGATGCTGGCGGTGCTTTGGGCGCGGCTTTGGCGATTTGGTATCAGTATTGCGAACAAACTCGCACTGTGGGCGATCGGCTACCCGCTACAATTAATATTACAGAAGAAAACACCCCAGTCCTCACTACAAACCAAGCGGTGGCAACTGTGGCGAAGTCTGTCGCTCATTTAACTTGTCACGATAGAATGCGCGGTTCTTATTTGGGGCCAAGGTTTACTGACGCAGAAATTCTCGAATATTTAGATGCTGTCAAAGCCAGCTACCACCGATTGGACGATGCCGAATTGATGCCGCAGTTGGCGGAAATTTTGGCACAGGGAAATGTCGTCGGATGGTTCCAGGGGCGGATGGAATTCGGGCCGCGGGCTCTGGGCGGGCGATCGATTATTGGCGATCCCCGCAGTGCTAAAATGCAGTCGGTGATGAACCTGAAAATTAAATATCGGGAATCATTTCGACCTTTTGCACCGTCAATTTTAGCCGAACGAGTTGCGGATTATTTCGAGATCGACCATTCCAGCCCTTATATGCTATTGGTAGCACCTGTCAAAGCCAGTCTCCGCATTCCCATGACTCCCGAACAAGAGCAGTTGTTTGGCATTGACAAGCTCAACATTCCGCGATCGGAAATTCCGTCTGTTACCCACGTCGATTACTCGGCTCGCATCCAAACGGTTCACAAAGAAACCAATCCTCGGTACTATGACTTAATCAGTCATTTTGAAAAGCGATCGGGCTGTTCAATTGTGGTAAATACGTCGTTCAACGTCCGAGGCGAACCCATTGTTTGCACCCCCGAAGATGCTTACCGCTGTTTCATGCGAACCGAAATGGACTATCTAGTTTTAGAGAACTTCTTGATTCCTAAATCAGAACAAATTCCTTGGAAACAAGATGATGCTTGGAAAAATGAATTTGAACTAGATTAGTTAGTTGGCAGTTGACAGTTGACAGTTGGCAGTTGTCATTAGCTAAGATTTTAACTGGTTCCCCGGCAGAGCCGGGGAACCGATGTCCAGAGGCTCTGCCTCGCTTGCTTACGGAGTCAAATTCGAGGCAGAGCCTCCGGATCTGCGTTACCAGGCAGAGCCTGGTAACGAGCATTCTTCCATCTTCCATCTTCCCTCGGACTGATGACGTTGTACGGAAAGCTCGGAGGCGACAGCAAAACATGACTAATGACTAATGACTAATGACTAATGACTAATGACTAATGACTAATGACTAATGACTGATGACTAATGACTAATGACTAATGACTAATGACTTCTTCCCTCTTCCCTCTTCCTTCAACATGAGCGACGAAATTAAAAAACTCGACAAAAAAGGTTTGCGCGATTTCGGGCTGCTAATTGGCGGCTTAATTGCAGTGCTGTTCGGTTTAGCAGTACCTTTACTGCGGCGCGATTCTCTACCTTGGTGGCCCTGGGCTGTCGGCGCAGTGCTAGTTGTGCTAGCATTGGTTGCACCAAAATCGCTGAATCCCGTTTATCACGCATGGATGCGGTTTGGACTGCTTCTCAACAAGATCGAAACGCCGATCGTCCTGGGGATAGTTTTTTACCTGATAGTTTGGCCGATGGGAGCGATCAAAAACATTTTCGGCGAAGATGCAATGCGCCGCAAACTCAATCCGAAAATGGATACTTACCGCATTCCAAGCAAAGTAAGAACAAAAGTTAGTATGGAGCGTCCTTTCTAAGTGTTTGAAGCAACTTTAGACTTTCTCAAAGATTTGTGGGCGTTTATGAGAGAACGCCAAAAATATTGGCTGATACCCTTAATTGTGACTTTAGTGTTTTTGGGAGCTTTGATTGTATTGAGTCAGGGTTCTGTGATTGCTCCGTTTATTTACACGCTGTTTTGAAAGAATGAGCAAGTTGAAGACTTTGGGTGTCAATTTAGCTTTGACACTCGGCGGTTTGTTGATGGGGGTGGTAATTGGTGAAGTTGGATTGCGAGTTGCGGGAGTTGAGGGCTACCCCAAAATAGGAGATTTTGTAGACTCTGCGCCAACTCGTTTCCACACTTCCGATCCGAATTTGGGCTGGAAGCTAAAACCCGGTGCGTCGGGCGAGTGGAAGGGGGAAGGTGAGAGTTTTGTGCGGGTGAACAGTCAGGGTTTGCGCGATCGCGAACACACAAAAGCCAAACCTCCCAATACTCTCCGAGTCGCAGTTTTGGGCGATTCTTTCACCGAAGCAATTCACGTACCGATCGAACAAACTTTCTGGTCGAAATTGGAACGAAAGTTAGGCAACTGCGAGGCCGTTAAAGGACGCAAAAATGTTGAAGTCATCAACTTCGGCGTGCAGGGTTACGGTACTGCTCAAGAATTGATAATGCTGCGAGAAAAAGTGTGGGACTACAATCCTGATATTGTAGTTCTAGCTTTTTTTATTGGCAATGATATAATCAACAACTCGCCCAAACTAGAATACGACCACTATCGACCATTTTTTGCGTATAATGCTAACGGAAAGTTAGTACCGGATATGTCTTTTCGCAATTTAGCACCCATCGACCGCAACGCAAGAGCAGTTTCATTCGTAGACAAATTGCCCAGTTTTCTCGTCAACAATTCGCGCATTTTGCAGGTGATTAAAAAGGTAGATGTAGATCGGAAAAAGCGGGAGTTATCTGCCGATTTTTCCGCCTTGAGTACCAAAAACTTCAAGGCACCTGAAGATGCAGCTTGGGAAGATGCCTGGAAGGTGACAGAAGGTTTGATTGTGAAGATTCGGAATGAAGTCGTGCAGAAAAATGCTGATTTCTTGCTGGTGACGATCGGCGACCCGATGCAAGTTGAACGCAATGGCCAGATGCGAAAAAATTTCATGAGAAAAAACCAAATTCAGGATTTGTTTTATCCCGATAGGCGGCTGGAAAAATTGGGCGCGCGCGAGGGTTTTCGGGTACTGAATTTAGCCGAACAGTTTCAAGGTTATACTGAAAAATTTCAAGTCTGCGCCCACGGTTTTGAGAATTCTGTACCCTGTCGGGGTCACTGGAATGAACTCGGGCACAGGCTTGCTAGTATTTTGATTAACAGAAATTTGTGCCAAAATTTGAAGCAGTCTCAACTTCCCCAAAAATAACCGCAATCAGTCAATTTTCATGAAAGATTCAACTGCGTCCCAAAAAGGCAAAAATATATTAATTTTAATCGCTGTTAATTTGGCGATCGCCTTTATTTGTCTGGAAGCTTTATCGCTAGCTTTTTATTTTATCAACCAAAAGCAGTTTTTTTATACCAGAACTAAAGCTAAAGAAAAAGTAGTAGAAGATATAGAACGCCTGGGAATTAGACTAGATGAATCTATCGTAGAAAGACTGCACCCGTTTTTTGGCTACGTGCTCAAACAAGGTGCTTTTACCAATGAAAGATTAAAGTTAAAAGTCAACAAACAAGGTTTTTTTTCCTTGTACGAATATCCGTTTGTCAAAACCAATAAAAATCAATTTATTATTGGAGTATTCGGCGGTTCTGTTGCTAACAACTTTGCAGTAGATGAATACGTCACTCAAAGATTGTCTAAAAAGTTAAACAGTTATCCAGAATTCGCCAATAAAGAAATTGTCATTTTAAATTTCGGCAACGGCGGCTACAAACAACCGCAACAATTATTGATCTTAAATTACTTTTTGGCTTTGGGTCAAGAGTTAGATTTAGTCATCAATATTGACGGTTTTAACGAAGTAGCACTGTCAAATTTAAACAATAAATCCCAAGTAGAAATAGGAATGCCCAGCGTTCAGCACATACAGCCGCTGACTGGTTTAGCCAACAACAATTTGTCGCCAGAAGCGATGAATTCGATCGCGCAAATTAGCGAAAACAAAAAAGAGTTGAAAGCAGGTATTGACAAATTGCAAACTTGTCAGTTGGCTTTGTGTCACGCTGTTACCTCGCTGAGAGTGAAACAATTAGTCAACAATTACCAGCAAGCTGTTGTCAAGTACGATCGGCAAGTCAAACAATCCAACCCAGACCAGGCAAATAGCGGTATAGTATACCTTCCCAAAGCTGACTCTGTTTTGTCGGATGCTGCTGCTTTTGATAAAATGGCATCGATGTGGTACGAATCGTCGATCGGGATGAATCAAATTTTATCAAGTAGAAAGATTAAGTATTTTCACTTTATCCAGCCCAACCAATATTATCCAACTAAACGAACCTTTACCGCCGAGGAGAACGAAATTGCGATTGACAAGAATAGTCCTTACATTGAAGGAGTGAAAAAAGGTTATCCCGTACTGTTATCAAAAGTCAATGACTTGCAAAAAGCTGGGGTTAATGTTTTTAACGCCGTGAATATTTTGGACAATACAAAAGAGACGGTTTACAAAGATGCCTGCTGCCACTACAATTCAGTGGGAGAGGAAGTATTGGCAGACTATGTTTCCAGTTCGATTGTTAAAGTAGTGAGAGAGTCAAAATAGATATTTATGAAAGATTTTAAGTCGATTAAAAAAATACCAGAAATTCTAAAAATTGCTGCGATTAACTTGGCGCTTTTGCTGGTTTTTCTGGAACTCGGTTCGCTGGGATGGTATTTTCTCAAGCACAAGCAATTTTTCTATACTAGACAAAAGACGCAAGATAAGTCGGCTTTAGGAATAAATTTAGAAGGAGTGCGGCTGAATCAGTCTATTGTCGAAAGGTTTCATCCTTTTTTTGGGTTTATTCAAAAACCCAGCGATGATTTTCGACCGGGTTTTAAGGTTAACAATTACGGATTTATCTCTCCTTACGATTACCCTTTGAAGAAAACCAAGAAAAATCAATTTATTATTGGAGTTTTTGGCGGTTCGGTTGCTTCTAATTATGGAATATTTGAAGTTCAAAATAAAATTTTACCTCAATACCTCAAGCAGGTTCCCGGTTTACAGGATAAAGAGTTTGTAATTTTGTCTTTTGCTACTGGAGGCTACAAACAGCCGCAACAGTTATTGATTTTAAACTATTTTTTGGCTTTAGGTCAAGAATTAGATATGGTTGTGAATATAGATGGTTTTAATGAAGTAGCACTTTCTAATCTAAACAATAAAAATAAAATAGATTTGGCGATGCCAAGCATTCAGCACATTCTGCCACTGACTCAGTTAGCGAATAATAGTCTTTCTGTAAAAGCTATGAAAACAACTATTAGAATTCAAGAAACTAAAACTCAGATTAATCAGGGGTTGGAAAGTTTGCAACACTGTTCTTTCGCTGCGTGCGATGCTTTGACTTCTGTTTACGTTCAAAATTTAGTCAACAATTATCGCAAAGATACGATCGCCTTTGAGAAAGAACGGACTAAACCCCAAAAAGATGACGGCGGTAGCGTTGTTTATATCAATACTAATAAGTCTGTTTTAGAGGATTCAGCAGCTTTTGAACAAATGGCTCAGAATTGGGCAAAAAGTTCAATTTTTATGAATAAAGTATTGTCTGCTAGCAATGTGCCGTATTTTCATGTTCTCCAGCCCAATCAATATTATCAGACAAAAAGGGTGTTTGGTGAAGCCGAAAAGCAGATTGCTTTTAACAAGGATACTCCTTATGCTAAGGCTGTGGAAATTGGCTATCCGGCTCTTTTGAGTAAGTTGCCGAATTTGAAAAAAAATAATGTTGATATATTGAATGCTGTGAATGTTTTTGACAAGACTAAGGATGCTGTTTATGTAGATAGCTGCTGTCATTACAATCAGGCTGGAGAGGTGGTTTTTAGTAATTATGTGGGCAGTTCTATTCTGGAATATTTGCGGAAGGATGAAAGAAAAAACAAGAAGTAGGGGCGGGTTCCACCAACCATCAACGACTCAAATAAACAATCTTAAAAACCCGCTCCTTGTATC
>NZ_JBARVX010000191.1:0-10509 GCF_049646505.1 Microcoleus sp. | reverse complement strand
ACCGTAGGCACAAAAAGGGTGAGCGAGAGTATGTTTTTGAGATAAAGTATTGTCGCGGGCTGCGTGTTTTTCTAAGAGACTATTACCGGGGAGGGCGAGGATTTCCACCGCGCTAATTCCTACTTCTAAGTCAGCAAAGGGTTTAACTAAATTTTCCAGCCATTGAGTTTCGGGGCGACAGTCTGCATCGGTAAAAGCGATGATTTCGCCTGTGGAGGTGCGAATCCCTTGATTGCGGGCGGCGTAGGAACTTTGAATCTGGTTTTCGGTGAGGTGGCGAATGGTTATTCTATCCAAATTGCCTCCCCCCCTTACCAAGGGGGGGACTGAGGGGGGGTAAATCCAAGATAAAATTGTGATGAATTCGCCCGCGCACCGCAAAATCCTCGGTTTCTACAGTGCCCCACTGTCCCAACTGTTCGCGAATGTATTGCTGGACATAGAAATGCCCTGCGGATGCCATGTATGGGTTGCGATCGCGTACAATTTGAATTAGGTGGCCCTGCAGGCGTTCTTTGAGATCCATGCGATCGCAGATACAATGAGTACACTAAGATTATATGGGATTGAATTATGATTGGAGAAGTCAGAATCGAAAATTATAAGTCCATTCAAAAGCTGAAGCTAGAATTAGGACGAGTCACCGTATTGATTGGTGAAAATGGCTGCGGCAAAAGTAATATCCTAGAGGCGATCGCCCTGGCTTCGGCGGCGGCTGATGATAAGCTGGATAACGAGTTTCTAGCATCTAGGGGCATCAGAGTTACAGAACCTCAATTAATGCGATCGGCTTTTGACAAGGAAAATTTAGCTAAAGATATCAGTATTGAGTTAAGAACGAATAAGGGAGAAGAATTCAGTTGTATTTTACAAAATGATAATTCTCCTTATTCTCAGTGGGTTAGTAATTTTTTTTGACAACACTGAAAACTCTATAAAAAATGCTGCTATTCTCTTTCTTCAAAAACATGGGGGAATAGATAAATTTACATTTATTTTGGAAGGGAAAACAGAGCTTTTTAAACAAGAATGGTTGAATCTTCAAAAGGATGCCGAATCCTTTATTCCCATATTTGACTTAAATAAATTTATAATTTACTCACCAGAAAACCAAGCGTTACGAATTTTTGAAAAAGCAGGACAAATTCAACCATTAGGCATTAATGGCGAAGGCTTATTTAAACTTATAAATGTCTTGAGTACAAACCAAAACAAAGACAAACTTAATCAAATCAAAAAAAAGCTGCAATTGATAGATTGGTTTAAAAATTTTGAAATTCCTCAAAATTCAGCACCACTGCAAAATTCTATCCAAATCACAGATAGGTACTTAGACCCAGATTTAGCTTATTTCGATCAAAGAAGCTCGAATGAAGGATTTTTGTTTTTACTTTTTTACTTTACCTTATTCATCAGCGATATCACACCTAAATTTTTTGCAATAGATAACATAGATGCTTCTCTCAACCCTCGATTATGTCGCCGATTAATCCAAGAATTAGTCGAACTAGCAAAAAAGAATGATAAACAAGTCATCTTGACAACTCACAACCCAGCAGTTTTAGATGGTTTGGATTTAGATGATGACCAACAGCGGCTGCTTGTGATTTCTCGCAACCAATTAGGTTATACTAAAGCCAGACGCATTCGGGGCCCCAAACCTCTGGAGGGACAAGAACTTGTGAAATTATCAGAGGCGTTTTTGAGAGGTTATATCGGCGGACTTCCTAAGAATTTTTAAGATGATTAGTTTTGGATTGATTGCAGAGGAACTTACCAAATTTTTATGTCCTATAATAGAGACAAAACTTAGGAGATTAGTATGCAAGCATACAAACTTAGAGGTAAAATCGATGCAACTGGCAACTTGGTAGTTGTGGAACCCGTGAATATGCCGCCGGGAGATGTAGAAATCATCGTTTGGCCGGTAGCTGATGCGGTTGTCAGTTCCCCAGAGTTAGTAGTTGAGTCGCAGGAAGCAAATCCCAAAAGAAAAGTAAAAACTAAAATCAAGGCTTTGCAAGCCTGGTTTGAGAATACTCAGCCTGTCTCGCCTGAGTTCGATGCAGAGGAAGCTAGATGGGAAGCTTTGAAGGAGAAACACAATTTATGAAAATCTTGCTAGATACTAACATCATCTTAGATATCGCCCTCGAACGACAGCAATTTTTTGGTGAAAGCGAACAAGTTTTGTCCTTTGTTGAACAGGGACAACTAGAAGGCTATATTTCAGCCTCTACTTTTGGCGACCTTTACTACATCATACGTAAAGTTAAAAGTCGAGATTCAACGCTTGAGTTTTTGAGACATATAGCCACATTTTGTCAAGTCGCAACAGTAGATAACTCTGTTATTTCAATGGCATTAACTTGCAACTTCAAGGATTTTGAAGATGCGATTCAGTACAGCACCGCTGTAATCAATCAAATTGATGCCATTGTCACCCGCAATCCGCGAGATTTTCCGGTTACTACTCCTAGAATTGTAACTCCCAATCAGTTAATTCAAAAGTTAACCAATTCTCCCTAAATTTCTTAAATCCCTAAACTTCCGATTCCAATTCTGTAGCTCGTAATTTCACGGGAAATTCAACTTTCTTCAACTCAGACGACTCTAACAACTGCACTTTCTCCTCAGAATTAGCTTCACCGTGCCGCCCTTTTCCCAATTTTTCCGCCAAAGTATCCCGCTGGTTGATCAAATAAATACTCACCAAAGTCAGCCCTACGCCCATTGATTGCAGCGAATTCAACACCTCGCCCAAGAACAAATTGCCGAACAGCAAAGCAAAAATTGGGGTAAGAAACGTCAGAGAACTTAAACTCGTCAAACTGCCGCTAGAAGCAAAATAAAAGAATAAACCGTAGGCGATCGCACTTCCGAACACGGTAGAATAACCTAGCGCCATCCAGCCAGAAAAATCGATATTCACAAACTGTTCGGACTCAGTTGCAGCCGAAAGTGCCAACAGCGGCAAACCGCCCAAAATCATGTGCCAGCCCGTCGCCACAATCGGGTCAACATAGCGGCAAACCCAGCGCACCAAAACCGTACCCACAGCCATCGACAAAGCCGCCAACAGCATCAACCATTCCCCACCCTCAAAGAACTGTTCGATACCCCCAGAAACCTGCGCGCCTTCGGGAGAAAACAGCCCCAAAATCCAGCCATCGGGCAACCCAATCAAACTGATGCCGATAACGCCAATCACTAATCCCAACCAGCCCCAAAATCCAATTTTTTCTTGAAACAGCCACAAACACAAAATCGCCACAGCTAGCGGTTGAGAATCAATCATCACCGAGCCCAAACCCGCATCGGTTTTCGCCAAACCTTCGGCTAAAAAGCCTTGAAACAAAGTACCGTCAACCAAAGCAAACAGCGAAATCCACAGCCAAGCTTTCCAACCCTGTGGTTGTTTTTTTCCCATGAATGCCGCCGCGAGGAGCACCAACACACCCGCAGGTACTAGACGCACAAAAGCCACAAACAGCGGTGTCGTGTGCGGCATGACTCCTTTCATCGCTACCATCGCGGTTCCCCACAGGAAAAACGGCGCAATTAGCAACAGCGGCGCAAAGGGCAGTTTAGAATCGGTAAGTTTTAGCTGCATGGCGGGGGCTCCAAATAATTGATGAGAGTGGCTCTCAGAAAAATAATGTAGATTTGTTAAGCAATTTTTACAATTATATATCGAAGGTGGGTTAAGTGCGATCGACCGATCGGCAAGAAACCCAGTTTTTTCACCCAGATATTCGCTTCAAACCCTGAATCTCTGCAAAAAACCCGGTTTCTTCAGTCTCATTGAGTAGCCAGAAACCCAGTTTTTGCACCCAGATATTCGCTTCAAACCCTGCATCTCTCGAAAAAACCAGGTTTCTCCAGTCTCATCGAGTAGCCTTCTTCCCTCTTCCCTATGACTGATGAAAACTGAAAACTGTCAACTGTCAACTGTCAACTCTTCCTTCAGATGAGTCACACTATAACTTAGCTACAAAATTTCCTACATTGCCTGTAAACTGCCCATGATTTGGCCATTCAAGCCCCGCTACCGCAAACAAATCGCCCGCATCGAAGTCACCGGTGCCATTGCCGGAGAAACCCGCAAACGAGTTCTAGAGGCCCTCAAAACCGTTGAAGAACGCAAATTTCCCGCCTTGCTGCTGCGGATAGACAGCCCTGGGGGGACAGTCGGCGATTCCCAGGAAATTTACAGCGCCCTCAAGCGCTTGCAAGAAAAAATCAAAATAGTCGCCAGTTTCGGCAATATTTCAGCTTCTGGCGGAGTCTACATCGGCATGGGAGCTCACCATATCGTTTCCAATCCCGGTACAATTACCGGCAGCATCGGCGTGATTATCCGGGGCAACAATCTAGAAAAGCTGCTTGAAAAAGTCGGCGTTTCTTTTGAGGTGATTAAATCGGGGCCGTATAAAGATATCTTGGCATTCGATCGAGAATTGACCGATGCTGAACAGCAAATTCTGCAAGACTTGATCGACACCACCTACCAGCAATTCGTCGAAACCGTCGCCGAAGCCCGGAAACTCCCAGTTGAAAAAGTCAAAACTTTTGCCGACGGCCGCATTTTTAGCGGTCAGCAAGCCTTAGAATTGGGTGTGGTCGATCGGCTCGGAACAGAAGAGGACGCTCGCCGCTGGACAGCCGAACTCGCCGGCCTCGACCCGGAAAAAACCGAGTGCTGTACGCTAGAAAAAGCCAAACCTTTCCTAAATCGGGTCTTGGGGAGTAGTCTGGATACATCGGGGATTTCAGCTTACAAAAACTTGCTGGAATTCGAGCTTTCTACTAGCGGTTTACCGCTGTGGCTGTATCGCCCGTGATTTAATAGTCAGTTGGCAGTTGGCAGTTGGCAGTTGGCAGTTGGCAGTTGGCAGTTGGCAGTTGGTAATTGGTAATTGGTAATTGCAACTAACAACTAACAACTAACAACTAACAACTGAGGGCGGGCACTCTTGGCACCGCCCCTACCAACTAACAACTAACAACTAACAACTAACAACTGACAACTGACAACTAGCAACTGACAAAAACATGAAAAATATTGGCGTGGAGTGGCAAGTGCGGGCGATTCGCGGGGCAACTACTGCTAGCGAGAATTCGGTGGCAGCAATTCGAGAAGCGGTGAGAGAATTGTTAGATGAATTAGAAGCAAAAAATGATATAAATCCAGAATTAATTATTAGTGCTACGTTTTCTGCTACTCGCGATTTAGATGCTGTGTTTCCGGCCGCGATCGCCCGCGAACGTCCCCACTGGTGCAATGTTCCTTTGTTGGATGTCCAGCAAATGCACGTTGAGGGTTCTTTACCGCGCTGCATTCGGTTTTTGATTCACGTTAATTGGCCGGCACAGGTTGAAATTTATCATCCTTATTTGCGGGGAGCTCAAAATTTGCGCCCCGATTGGAATTTGGCGGTGGCTGCGGCTGGGGAAAAGTAGACGGTTATTTCGGATATTTGGGGAAAAATGTATATTTGGCTGCAGGGTAATTGGTAATTGGCGATCGATTCGGAACCTATTACCCATTACCAGATATTAGATTAACCGATCGCCAAAATGTCGGAATAACCGTTTGATTTACTAATAGATTGCAAAAAAAACCGGCTTCTCGAAGAAACCGGGTTTTTATCAATCAGTGGCTTTCTTGTGATGCAGCCTAATCCCTAAAAAGATGTCATATATAAAACTCCAAAAGTCCTTTTTCCCCTCCAATATTCCCAAACTTTGAGGAGAACCCTTCTCATCCAACAGCGGCTTTACAGCCTCGTAAGCCGGCTTGTAATTGTACCAAGGAATTGAAGGCCACAAATGATGGATGAGGTGATAGTTCTGCCCCAAAATTAAGATATTCAGAATTGGACTCGGATATACTCTGGCATTTTTCCAGCGATCGCGCTCGTGAAACGGACGGTGCGGCAAATAATAAAAAAATAACCCCAAGGCTAAGCCCACCACCAAAGCAGGAGAAAACCAAAAATTTAGCACGTAACCTAAATGGTCGTATTGAATGGAGATACAAACCACTCCAATTACAAACAAACGGCTGAAAAACCATTCCCAAAGTTCGTTTTTCCGCCACAGTTTGCGCTTAAAGAAGAAAATCTCGTGGTAAAAAAACCTCGCAGCAATTAACCACAAAGGCCCGCCAGTAGAAACATAATGGTCTGGATCGTTATCTGGGTCATTAACGTGGGCGTGATGCTGCATATGTACCCGCGTAAACACCGGGAAAGCAAAGCCCAACATCAGCGCGCTGCCGTGTCCCAAAATAGCATTAACTGTACGATCGCGGTGCGCCGCATTGTGAGACGCATCGTGAATCACCGTTCCAGCCATGTGCAACGCCAGCACGTTCAGCAAAAAACAACACCAATCCGGCCATTCCCCGTACCAGTAACCCACAAAGGAAATCGCGATCGTCGCTAATGCACTCAAAAACAACAGCATCGTCGGATTCAAGTCACCGGGAGGACTCAGAAACTCTTTCGGCACTGTCAGCGGCCGTCCTGCCTCCGACATCTTTGTTAACACTCCTTAATATTTCACCCTTGCGTAGTATAAGATACAAGTCTCCCTATAGTAAACTTTCGTAAAAAAACTGCATCTAAAGTATTGCCCACTAAGTTTAGAGATGTCTCTGGACTCAAACTCTTAGGTGCGCGGGACAATCCCAAAACTCCAATCCCAAATTAAAATTGTTTTACCCGCAAGCTGACCAACTTTTCGAGACGGGATATTTAAAATTTCGCCCGATCGCAAATTCGATCGCCACAATGGTAGAGTTTTTGTATTATAGGCATCTTGACCCCGCCCAAAAACGGATACAAGTTTCCCACAAAACTCGCCATCCGCCCCAAATTTTAGACTAAGAGTTCAGATCCCAGATTCATCTGCAGACTAAATCTCAAATCTAAAATCTCAAATCTAAAATCCACCGACTGTCTTTCCACCCGCCTCCCCAGAACACCGCTGATGCAATTGCCAAAAGCCCTACGCCGAACTAAAATTGTCGCCACCATTGGCCCTGCCACATCCAACCCACAAGTGCTGCGAAACCTCATAGAAGCTGGTGCTACAACTTTGCGACTCAACTTTTCCCACGGAACAGAAGAAGACCACCTTCGCAGCATTCGCTTAATCCGGCAAACTTCCTTTGAACTCAACCAGCCGGTCGCCATCCTCCAAGACCTCCAAGGCCCAAAAATTCGCTTGGGGCGCTTTGAAACAGGCTCTATAACTGTCAAAAACGGCGATCCTTTCATTTTGACCAGCCGCCCGGTGGTCGGTACAGAGCTCATTTCTTCCGTCACCTACGAAACCCTAGCTTCGGAAGTCCCAGAGGGAGCCACGATTCTGCTAGACGACGGGAAAGTAGAAATGCGCGTCGAAAAAGTAGACAGCGGCGCGGGAGAACTCTACTGCCGCGTTGTCGTCGGCGGGCCGCTTTCCAATAACAAAGGCGTGAATTTTCCGGGAGTTTACCTGTCAATTAAGGCGCTCACAGATAAAGACCGCAAAGATTTAATGTTCGGCCTCGACCAAGGTGTCGATTGGGTAGCTTTGAGCTTTGTCCGCAATCCCCAGGATATGCTGGAAATTAAAGAACTGATTGCCAGTGCGGGCAAGCAAGTACCGGTGATTGCTAAGATCGAAAAGCACGAGGCGATCGAACAAATGGAAGAAATTCTCGCGCTTTGCAACGGCGTGATGGTCGCCCGCGGCGATTTGGGAGTAGAACTTCCCGCCGAAGACGTGCCGATTTTGCAAAAGCGCTTGATTGCGACTTCCAACCGCATGGGCATTCCGGTGATTACCGCTACCCAGATGCTCGACAGCATGGTCAACAATCCCCGTCCTACCCGCGCCGAGATTTCCGACGTGGCTAACGCGATTCTCGACGGAACTGATGCGGTAATGCTCTCCAATGAAACCGCTGTCGGCAATTTTCCTGTCGAAGCGGTGGCGACGATGGCGAGAATTGCCGTCCGCATCGAGAGGGAAGAAATTAAGCGCAATATTAGAAATGTAGAAGATGTCGGTCGATCGATCCCCAACGGCATCAGCCAAGCAGTCAGCCAAATCTCCGAACAGCTAAACGCCGCGGCGATTATGACACTGACCAAAACCGGCTCTACAGCCCGCAATGTCTCCAAATTCCGACCGAAAACTCCAATTTTGGCAGTTACTCCCCACGTAGACGTAGCCCGACAACTGCAATTAGTCTGGGGAGTCAAACCACTGTTGGTGCTAGATTTGCCCTCCACAGGCCAGACATTTCAATCTGCGATCGATGTCGCCCAAGAAAAAAAATTATTGTCCGACGGAGATTTAGTGGTGATGACCGCCGGTACTCTGCAAGGGGTTGCCGGCTCAACCGATTTGATCAAAGTTGAAGTAGTGACAGCAGTTTTAGGCAGAGGCGCCGGCGTCGGTTTGGGATCGGTAAGCGGGATGGCCAGGGTGGCTCGCACTGCTAAGGATGTGTCGAATTTCCGCGCCGGAGACATTTTGGTAGTGGAGCGCACCAGCGCCGATTTTGTGGAGATGATTCGCAAAGCAGCAGGTGTGGTGACGGAGGAGGAAAGTTTGACTTCTCACGCTGCGATTATCGGTTTGCGTTTGGGCGTGCCGGTAATGGTGGGCGTGGAGAATGCGATGCGGATCATTCGGGACGGCACTATGCTGACGCTGGATATGCAGCGCGGTTTGGTTTATTCCGGCGCAAGAGCCGGCTCCACAGAGGGGGAACTTGCTGTTTAACAAGTTCTGAGTTAGGAGTTGTGGAATTTTGAATTAAATTCTACAACTCATTGCTTTTTTTTGGAATTTGTGCTATTATAGAAAGTCGTCTTGCCGATGTAGCTCAGTGGTAGAGTAATCGATTCGTAATCGATCGGTCGCGGGTTCAAATCCCGCCATCGGCTCTGGGTTTGGGCCTTTTTGCCAAACTAAAGCAATAAATTTAATTAAATTCGATCGCTCCGAAGGCAAGTTTTGATTGATTGATTTTACTTTGGAGGGCGAGGGACGCGAGAACTCAGGGGACTGAGGATTTGATTCAGGGCGCGCAATTGTTCGGCAGTACCCAAACAAATCAGCATATCTCCTCCTTGGATAGCAGTTTCTCCAGTTGGCCCCACAATCAAATTGCCGTCAGGGCGACGAATTGCCAAAACTAAAGCCCCTGATTGCGATCGCAATTTGGCATTTCTCAAAGTTTCTCCGACGTAGGCGCAACTGTTAGGATTTACCAGAAATTCTTCCATATAAAAAGAGCGATCTGTTCCCGTCAAAATGCCGTCCACAAAATCCAGAACTTGAGGACGCAAAGCAGCAGCAGCCATGCGTTTGCCGCCCGTAATGTAGGGGGATACAACCACATCGGCACCGCCCCGCTGCAACTTCTTTACGGCTTCTTCTGTGGTGGCGCGGGCGATCGCCCGTATTTTCATATTCAGAGTTTTCGCCGACAGCACAGTGTATAAATTCTCGGCATCCGACGGCAAAGCTGCTACTATGCAAAGTGCGCGATCGATCCCCACATTCAACAAAGTTTCATCGAGTGTCGCGTCTCCCTGCACCGCCTTGTATCCCAGCGCCAAAGCCGCCTCAATCGATTGTATCGCCGAATCTACCACCACAAAAGGGATTTTTTCTGCCTCAAATTCCAAGGCAATCTGCCGCCCAGTGCGCCCAAAACCGCAGAGAATATAATGTCCGATCAAAGAATCTACCAAACGCCGCTGCTGCCTAATTCTTGCTCCTTCTTGAAAATAGCCTTGAATTAGCGCTTCTGTAAAGCGGTTGACGATATAACCAATCACCATCACACCCATCAAAATCAGGCACATGGTAAACATTCGCGCGCGGCTGCCGAGGGGGTGAATTTCGCCGTACCCGACAGTTGCTAAAGTAAATACAGTCATATAAGCTGCATCCAGCAAAGACCATTTTTCCACCTGCCAATACCAGAGAGTACCCGTGCAGAAAACGCCACCAAGGGCGATCGCGCCGCCCCTTAACTCTTTTTCCAGATGCTGATACTTTTGCTCTAGATTTGAATACACCGATTTGGCTGACCTATTACCTATTAGCTGCTACTAAATTTAGCTATTTTTGGCGTACTTATGGCGATCTATTAATATTTGCCAGCTAGGGCTTGCGGATAGGCGATCGCACTTTTTGCTGATTTATAATTTCGTCGCACAAGTGGCGATCGCTTTCAGCAAGCACAGACTTAACCTGAAGAGAATTGCGAGTTAAATTACAACCCTGCACCAGCAAGTCTTCCACATTCAAATTCCACAATATCACGGTACCATCCGCACTCGCACTAGCGATCGTCTTGCCATCTGGACTAAAACTGGCACTCCACACAGCACTCTTGTGTCCCTTTAAAGTTTTAATCAATGTACCGTCAACTTTCCACAGTCTCACCATTTTGTCTGCACTCGCCGATACCAGTATTTGGCGATCGGGACTAAA
>NZ_JBARVX010000190.1:0-10968 GCF_049646505.1 Microcoleus sp. | reverse complement strand
GTTATTTGTTATTTGTTATTTGTATTGGTTATTGGTAACAACTGGCAACTGACAACTGGCAACTGACAACTGACAACTGACAACTGACAACTGCCAACTGACAACTAAGAGGGCGGGCACGGGGGCACCGCCCCTACCAACTGCCAAGTGCCAACTGCCAACTACCAACTGCCAACTGACTAATTCCCTACCTTTAGATAGATGTCAAAGGGTCGCTACTGTAAATTTTTCAAAAAAAACAGAGATTAATCAGTCTTGAGGAAGACTCAATAAATGTATCAATGTATTATGTAGCAGCAATTTTTCGCAAACTCTAACCAAAGATAGTTTGTGAATGAGTTAGCTTAGGCTTAATATTTGAACATAAGCCAAAGACCTTTTGAAAAAACTGAAGAAGGAATAAATCATGACTAATCGCCAGCCAACACCGCCCGAGAGTGAAATTAGCAAAGCAACACCTGCCGACGAAAAAATTGAAGCTGATATGGAAGCCCCCCACTACGACAGGGGCATTACTCCTGCGGAGACAGCAGCGCGGCAAGAACGCGAAGGCTCTAACTTCATGCACGCAACCACCCAAGAGAAGCAGCAAAGCGCCAAAACAGACGACCAAACCGATGACGAAAGCATTAACACTACAGATGGTTATACAGTAGACAAAGAAGGTCTAGTTAACAATTACGCGATCGAACCGGAAATGTACATCAACGAACCGGGCGATTTGAGAGCAAAAGAAGAAGCCGAAGCTGCAGAACGCGCTCGAGTTCTTGCAGAAATTAAAGATAAAAAAGGCGAGGAAGGAAAACTGACAGAAGAAGCAGACACCCGTCACAAAGGGCCGGGAATTATCTAGGTTGTATGGCTAACAGTTGCGCTTCAGCGCGCGAGGCGGCAACTGCAAAGAAACGGGTTTTTCTAGATACGGCAATTGTCGATCGATATTTTTGGTAAAACCCGCCCCTCTTTGGCTTGAGACTTCTGCAACCAACACTCGCGCCATACAAGCCCCGTCCTTTGAGGACTGATTTATTCAACGGGTGAAGCGTCTATATCGAGAGTCGCCATCTTAGCATTGGGAAACAGCAACATTGGTTCGCAGCATCGGAGTTCCATCCGATGCTGCGAACTGTTTTGATTGCGGGTAGTTGCAGCCCGCCCCGCAAAAAACCCGGTTTCTTGAGTTGAAGTGCTTCTGTTTTGAGATTTGATAATTTACTATCATGGCTTAAAATTGCTCAAGCCCTAACATTTTCCCTCAGCCAATTAAACTTTGCCTGAGCTAGCGCCAAATTTTCTATGATGCTAGGATTGATCTCATCCCGTTCTAATTCTGGTTGCTCAAATTCTATATTACGCCCGTATTCTATATGTCGGATCGTACCGCGCATCCTGTCTGCCAAACACAGCGAAATTCCATAATAAAAGCGGGAAGCAAAGCCCATATCGTGTTCGAGTTTGATTACTAACTGCCGCCTGGGAATTGCCAGCAAGTGAGTTTCTTCGATCGCCTTCACCGTTGCCAAAGGAGGGCGAGCATCAATAAAAGAAACTTCTCCCACCAGTTCTCCGCTGCCTATTTTAGCGAGTTCTTTCGTCTCCCGGGCCTCGATCGAAACGCTCAAAATCCCATCCAAAACAATGTATAGCGCATCAATTTGTCTTCCTTCGCAGATCAAAATCGCGCCCGGAGCGAGAACTTCCTTTTTGCCTTTTTGGACTATCCAGTTAATATCGTCGTTATTTAACTGGCTCAAAATAAAAAGTGCTTTTTTTCTGCTGCTGTCAGCCATAAGTTTAGCTCCCGATCGCTTCTTTGTATAAAATTTAGACGGCGCGCGGTTGCAACTTCTTCTGAAGCAGTCACTCCTCGCTGAACACAGTTTTTCGATCCTGTCTCGCTTCTTCGCAAAAGGCTTCTCGGGCAGACTGTCCCAATAGCAGATAGACGCACTGAATAATCTTTCAATAATAGCATTTGTTAAATAATTTTTTTAAACTCGATCGGCATCTACAAAATCCTGTGAAATGCTGGTTTCAAAACCGATCGGGTTCGCCCCACAGCTTGAGTGCCGGAGAGGGCGCGGCAGACAATGCTCCGCGCCCCGTCTCGCTACGCTAAATCAATCGCAGATCGGGATAGCCAGCCAACATATCATCAGCAGTCAGAGTGTCGCCGCTAGCTTGAGGAGTCCACAGCACCTCAACCGCCAGCAACTCCTCGCTCGATACTCCCCCAATTTGGCGCAAAGCTTGGCGCAAATCTTCAGAGTTTTTCACTGCTGGCAATTCCAATTTGCCTTGAGCACCGACAATCACCGTCACCACAATAAATTCACCGGGATCGGAATTCAAATCAGAAGCAACCAGCGCACCGTTTTCCTGCAAACCAGGCAAGCTCTTGCTGCTCCCTGCCTCCCGGAGCTGGTTGTTATAATTCGAGAGCGTTTCTTCGGTAAACTTGCTGCGTTCTGCCAAAGAAAACTGGTTAAATTTAGCTTCGGCTGCTTCCAAGCGAGTTTGCGTAGATTCAGCGCCCGCGTAAACCCAATATTCAGGATGCCGCAGCATCGCCAGAGTAGATTCTTGCAGCACTTGAGCGCGACCGGCCGCTGTATCGGTATCCGCTTTGCGCGCTAGCGAGTCGAGTTCGGCTTGCAAACCGCGGGCCTCTGCTAGCAAACCAACTTGCAAGCTGGCCACAGATACCGTGGTATTAGTAGTGCTGTAACCTAGTTCGTCAGTTCCTCCCCCGGCGCGGCGGAAGCTTTGGACGAGGAAATTAGCGATCGAAATAAAAATCAAAATCGAGAACAGGCCGCCAAACCCGCCGCCAAAGCCAAAAAACGGCAGCAAGAAGGGGAAACCAAATCCGCCACCAAATCCGCCACCGTAACCGCCAGGGTAGTAACCCCCTCCTGACGGGGCGTAAGTGCGACTGGGAGAGGAGTAACTGCGCGCCGGAGCTCTAAAAGAGCCGCCGCCCATGCGTCCTCCGCTGCGAGCAGCCAGGGCTCCGTCAGCGTTACTCAGGGCTAGCGTCACTACCAGACCGATCGCAAATAGTGATTTCAAAAGCGGTTTCATCATCTTTCGAGAAATTAGTTGCTTGTACATAACACCGTTACTATTCGATACATTTATAATTTACAATCTATTCTCGCGGATGGGCAGCGCGGTTGTAGGGGTGAACTGTGCGAGATATCCGTACTAGCCGAACCCTCCACCGCTAGAATTCTGTCTGGGAACGACAAAGGCTAGAGAGAATAGAGGACTAAAGTGCTTACTGCGAACCGCGTCCGCGGATTTTACAGAACTTTACGTAGTTTGAGGGCGATCGACCAACAATAAGCTCTAGACTTTTAGAGAAACGCCCCCAGTCCTAGCAACCAGGACTTTATCCACCGTAAAAAATATTATGTTTCCAACCCACCGCCCCCGCCGCCTCCGCAACCATCCCCAACTCCGCCGGATGGTACGCGAAAATATCTTGACAACCAGCGATTTAATTTACCCTCTATTTGCCGTGCCGGGGGAAGCGGTTGCCAAAGAAGTTACATCGATGCCCGGAGTTTACCAGCTATCGGTAGACAAAATCGTAGAAGAAGCAAAAGAAGTTTACGACCTCGGCATTCCCGCGATTATTTTATTCGGTATTCCCGCAGACAAAGATACAGATGCGACTGGTGCTTGGCACGACTGCGGCATCGTTCAACAAGCTACCGCAGCAGTGAAAGCCGCCGTACCCGATTTAATCGTCACCGTCGATACTTGTCTGTGCGAATATACCAGTCACGGTCACTGCGGCTATTTGGAAGTCGGAGATTTAAGCGGCCGAGTTTTGAACGATCCCACACTAGAATTGCTGAAAAAAACCGCCGTTGCTCAAGCTAGGGCGGGTGCAGATATTATTGCACCTTCGGGAATGATGGACGGTTTTGTCGGAGCAATTCGCGAAGGATTGGACAGTGCCGGATTTGAAGATATTCCTATCATGTCTTACGCGGCAAAATATGCCTCAGCTTATTATGGCCCGTTCCGGGATGCGGCGGATTCTGCTCCGCAATTTGGCGATCGGCGCACCTACCAAATGGACCCAGGAAACGGCAGCGAAGCTCTCAAAGAAATTGCTCTCGACATTGCCGAAGGCGCGGATATGCTGATGGTTAAACCGGCTTTAGCATACATGGACATCATCTGGCGGGTCAAGGAAGCAACTAACCTGCCAGTTGCTGCTTACAACGTTTCTGGAGAATACGCGATGGTGAAAGCCGCCGCCCTTAACGGTTGGATTGATGAAGAAAGAGTAGTGATGGAAACCTTGACAGGATTTAAGCGTGCTGGTGCTGATTTGATCTTGACTTATCACGCCAAAGATGCGGCCCGCTGGCTGCAAAACTGAGTCCTACCTAATGCCCAAATACGTTTGGAGTCGGAATAACGGGGGGTTGAAACCGCCTCAGCGTCAAACCAAACCGATGCTAAGCGGGTTGAAGAAAACCAGGTAAAAATTACGCCCTCTTCTTCAGTCCGCAGAGGCAGACTTTGCTTGAGAAGAAGCGGTTTCAACCGCCGTCCGACTTTTTTCACAAGTTTTACACTAAACAGTATTAATAATCACTGAAATTAGTTGGAGAATATGTATGAATAATAATAGTTTTGTAAATCGGGAATTCAATCGTCGATCGTTCCCCAGCAAAATCAACTCGACCGTATAAGAGACTAAAAGTAACAGAGTTTAGATAAAACTTGTAAGGCACATTGAGCATGACATCAACGAGCAGGGATTCCAGTCACATTCAATTTTGCATAGATCGCGATCGCGCGGACATCGTACAAATCCAAGAACTATTTAAAGCTGCCGCCTTTTGGGCGAGGGAACGCAAGATAGAAGATTGGGCAATTGCGATCGCCAACAGCGAACCAGTCGTAACAGTTTGGGATTCCTCGCGGGCGATCGGCTTTGCTAGAGCCACATCCGACGGCATCTATCGAGCCACCATCTGGGATGTCGCCATTCACCCAGATTACCAAGGTGCAGGACTAGGCCGCAAATTAGTCCAAACCGTCTTGAGTCATCCTCGGATGTGCCGAGTAGAGCGAGTTTACTTGATGACAACCTACAAACAAAGCTTCTACGAGCGCATCGGTTTTCAGCCCAACGCCAGCACCACAATGGTACTTGAAAATCAGCTTCTAGACGAGAATATCGAATTAGAAATTAGCAAGGGCGAATTGCTGATTTCTAATTGTTAAACAAGCACAAAACTTACACCAAAATATCTAAATAGTATGGCGTGCAATGCACATCATACTATTTATATCAAATCCGGTAGCATCGGAATGATTCAGATATATATTCTCGGACTCTGTGTACTCTGTGTTCTAGTAAGGTTAAAGCATTCCGATGCAAGCGGAAACGATATTACAAATAATTTACCTCTTCTCTCCCTCCATTAAATCCATTACACAATCCGTTTCCTTCTTCCTGATGACTAATGACTATTAAGAGGGCGGGCCCGCACCATCCACCGCCCCTACCAACTGACTAATGACTAATGACTAATGACTACTGACTACTGACTAATGACTACTAAGAGGGCGGGCACGGGGGCACCGCCCCTACTGACTGCTGACTAATGACTAATGACTGCTGACTAATGACTAATGACTAATGACTACTGACTACTGACTACTGACTACTGACTTCTTTACAAAGTTGCCAAAGGAATAGAACACTGAGTCCGGTTAAAATTGGACTCTTCAGACTCAGAAGGCACAGCTAGAACTTCCAACTTTCCATTCATCAAAGTTAACAGAGTCTGATTCATCAATAACCTCATGCCAGAAGACACCTTAGAATTATCGCTGTTGTTACTAGCATCAGACACCAAATCGTGCTTTAGCAAATCCCAAGACTCGCTCCAAGCACTAACTGAACGCTGATCGTCCACCCAAATATGAACGCATCCAGATTCCGGCGAACAATGGGCAGAAACAGAAATACTCCCCTCATCCATCTGAGCAATAGCAGTATCTACCAAATTAACTAAAACTTGCCGAAACCTGGGCAAATCTGCCAATACATAAATTCCCGGATCGGGCGGCAATATCTCTAAACGAATGCTGCGATTAGCAGCTTGCAAGTAAGTTAAATCGTCAACTTCATCAAAAACCTTAGCTAACTGAATCGGCTCAATATCCATCGTGTCAGTGCCGTGTTCAGTTTTGGCAACAGAGATAATTTCATCTATCAATTTCACTAGCTTGAGTGCTGCAACGTGAGCTTGTTCGACAAACTCTCGTTCCTCTGCCGGATCGTCGCACAAATCCGACAGAATTAATTGCAGCGTACCAATCATAGTGCTCAGGGGCGATCGCAACTCGTGAGAAGTTCGAGCCAAAAACCCCCCTTTAAATTGACTCATCTCCGATGCCATCTGATAAGCCAATTGAGTTTGCTTAAGTTGCTCGGAAAGGGCATCAAACTCCTCTAACTGAATTTCTTGAGGAGTTGGCTGATGGGGCGCAGCTACGGGCGGCGGCGCGCTTTTTTGCCTTCGGCGCCACAGCGAACTGCTTCCCCAACCCAGTCCTAGCCCCATCCCTACATATATCAAGTCGCTCCAGCCCATCAGCGCCATATTGTCTTGCCTTGGAGTTAGCTCTTAGCATTCTAACTTTACCGCGCCTTGTCGCAAGATTTCCCAATCGGTGCCGTTCCATTTAGCCACAGTAGAAGGCAGACTCGAAGCTGTTGCTGCTGTTGCTAATTCCGAAGCCTGCAATGTCAGCACTTGGGGAAATTGAGCCTCTATTTGTGCCATCGACTCCAGAGGTGGCTGGCCCGATAAATTGGCGCTAGTAGTAGCCAAAGGCCCTGTCTGCTCTAGAATTTTTCGGGCAAGGGGAAAGTCAGGGACTCGCAATCCTATAGTATTAGGATCGATCGGGTTCATGGCGGCAGGCACTTTTTCCGAAGCTGGGAGCACCAAAGTCAACGCCCCCGGCCAAAAAGATGCTGCCACTTGCTCCCACACATTTAACTCTGCTGGACTCCCCTGCACGTAAGGCCACAAAGCCTCCGCCGATGCTGCCATTAAAATTAGCGGTTTGTCTTGGTTTCGCCGCTTAGCTGCAAAAATCAGGGAAGACCGATCGGGCCGCGCCGCCAAAGCGGGTACAGTATCGGTGGGAAAGCTGACAATACAATCTCCTGAAATTGCCCCTTGAATCAAGGAGTCGATCGAAACTTGAGTCATGCCATTTTAGATTTTAGATTTTAGATTTTAGATTTTAGATTTTAAAATTACAGCATATTTGGGCAATCTAAAGACGATAGGCTAAGGCAAAGCGATCGATTCCCGCTAAATCAGAAAATATCTGAACTTCAGCGTAACTCCCGTGACTTTGCAGCATCTGCGCTACCTGCTCAGCTTGTCCCGCCATCATCTCCACCAACCAAACTCCCCCCGATTCTAAATAATCAGGAGCCGTGTTTACCAAATGCCGGATGCAATCTAAGCCGTCTAAACCGCCGTCTAAGGCCAGGTGAGGTTCGTGCTTCAAAACTTCCGGTTGCAGGGTCAGCACGGTGCTGCTGGGGATGTAAGGCGGGTTAGACACCATGCCGCTAACTTTGCCCTTGAGAAATTCTAGGGGTTCCCACCACAAACCTTGATAAAAATTAACTCGCGAGCCAAAACCCAAATTCTCAGCATTTTGTCGAGCCACGGCCAAAGCTTCCGAACTGCAATCTACTGCATGAACCGTCGCATTTGTCAACTCCGAAGCTAGACCGATCGCGATCGCCCCGCTACCCGTACCCAAATCCACCCAATGCGATTTTGGATTGCTCTGAGATGTTGCACCATTCTCAATTACTTGTTTGGGAACAGGCAAGATGCCGGTTCCACGAGAAAATTCATCTGTTGTGGAACGGGCATCTTGCCCGTTTTTGACAATAGTGCAAGATGTTGGATCGATCGAACAACTTTTAACAGCACCCACAGCCAAATCGATCAGCAGTTCAGTTTCAGGGCGAGGAATTAGCACCGCCGGCGTTACTTTCAGCGAAAAATTCCGCCAATGTGCGACTCCCGTCAAATACTGCACCGGCACCCGTTCCTGCAAGCGCCGCTCCCACAATCGATCGAGTTCAGACAAGGACAACTTTAATTCAATTTTTGGCAAATCTTTAAACGACTCCAAACGCAGAGCCAATTTATCCAAACCTGCCAGCTCTTGGAGCAGCCAGTCGAGTTCTGAATTGGGAATATCACAGGCTCTCGCCTCAGTCTTAGCTTGATTCACCCACAGCCCCAACTCTAAACCGGAAACAAACATCAGATTTTTTAGTTATTGGTTATTGGTTATTGGTTATTGGTTATTGGTTATTGGTTCTTGGTTATTTGTTATTGGTTGTTGGTTCTTGGTTGTTGGTTGTTGGTTCTTGGTTATTTGTTATTGGTTATTGGTTATTGGTTGTTGGTTGTTGGTTATTGGTTATTAGTCATTATTCATTAGTCATTAGTCATTAGTCATTGGTAAATAGTAGGTTGAGTCGAGCAGTCCAACCTACTAACTCAGTCCTGAATGCAAAACCTAATTATGTAGGGTTCGAGCCGCACCGCACCTTACCGCTATTATAAGTAGTGCATGAAACGACTTTTTGGGCTCCTGTCTGTAACTAATGACTACTGACTAATGACTGCTGACTAATGACTAATGACTAACAGTTAGCGAGTCGGTCGAGCTGGAGCCGGAGAGGCTGGAGCTACCTGCGGATTTTGACCGGCACCGGCGGGTTGGAGCGATCGCACAAATTCCAGCGACTCCCGCGACGGCACCAAAATCATTTGAGTCAAAAACTGGTCGTTTTCAGTACGCAGAGCTTCCAAAACGCTTTCCAAGTTCACAACCTCAATCTTAATCGAGGTCGTTATGTTGGGTTGCTGCTGCTTAAAACGCTCCACCATTCCCAGCAATTCCTCTTTATTAAAAAACAAGGGAATCACCTCTTGCTGGCCCCGCTGAATTGTCAAATAACCATTTTCCGCGCCCCCTCTGGCCAAAAACAGAGGTACACCGTTGAACTCGTTAACTTGTTGCCCAGTCTGCTGAAGTACAGTTTTAGCCGACTGCACCTGATCCGGAGCCGGAACAAAAGCAAACTGCACCTCATCCGGCTTGCCTTTATTGGCTTGAGTGAGCCGATAAATTTCCCCCAGGGACACCGGCATCACGCGCACCGATGCAGCCAACTGAGGATTTCTGGTTTTGAGTTGCTCGACAAAGGCTTGAGCATCTTTCTGGCTGATAAAAATTCCCGCCACGGAAGCATTGCCAGTTTGACCCTGACCCTGTTTGGGTACAGAAGCGATCAGGGGCGCACCTTGAGCATCTGTAATTGTAAATACCGGCACCGATCGCAATTTTTCCAAAATTTGTGGTTCGGGAATTGCCAGTGCAGACATCTTACCCATTGGCTGTGGCCCGAGCAGAGCGCAGCCGACAATTCCCAATATTGCGCCGAAACGAACTAATGATTTCATGTTTTTTCACCAGAACCGATCCAGAAACACATTAACGCAAAGACTGACGCCTTCACACGATCGGCAAAAACTGCCTCAATTTGTTTACATTTTGACCAAATGTAAACCTCAGAGACTGCTTCTGCTTCCATCTATTATTTAACACTGTGCGATCGGGATGACAGGATTTGAACCTGCGACATCCTGCTCCCAAAGCAGGCGCGCTACCAAGCTGCGCTACATCCCGTTGTGATAGTTAGCTATCCTTTAACTATTAACACACAACACCCTCAGTTTGTCAAGCTTTTTTTATTTTAGCTTTGGGTGCTGGGCCGAAGTTACCTTCAGTTTTTGCTGTTTGACAATAGTTGCACCACTTCAAAGCAGCCATGCTGCGAAACATCTGGAGCGTAAATGACCCCGCCCAAACACGGATACCGTTTCCCCGCAGGACTCTCGCGAACAGGTAAAAATTTGAGGCCAAAGTTCCTGCTTTGGTGATTCACCCAGCAAGCAAATCTCCAATACCCGAATCGACTTACCGCAGCGCAGGGGGCGAGGAGGTGTTAGCAGCGTCGATCTTGAATGCTGGACTTTGCTCTCAAAAAATCAACGCCGATTTGCACCAGGCCGGCTAATCTGGATACCAAAACATACCTTTAATCCCCTCCGGATCGGACATAAAGCCCAAATTTCGGTAAAAATCCACCACTTGGGGGTCAGCAAATAAGGTAATGTTGCTGATATCTTCACTGCGGAGTTTTTTAATGATGTATTGCATCAGCGCTTTGCCCATGCCTTTACCCTGGTAGTCAGGATGAACTACCACATCCCAAAGCGTGGCATTAAAAGCATGGTCTGAAGTCGCTCTGGCGAAACCCACCAGCCGTCGCTGGCTGCCCCGCATCTCCCACATAGAGACGACTAAGAAGCTGTGCAAAATAGCTTTTTTGACTTTACGCAGGGGACGGCGGGACCAACCCACTGCATTGCAAAGTTCTTCGAGTTCGTAGAGATCGATGTCCCGATCGCAGCTAAAAAAGATGCGAGCGCTGCCGCTGGCGGGTTTGCGAAATGTTGGGGAAAGCGGATCGCCTAACCCGACGGCCACATCTTCCTCAAATTCCGCTGTTTGGGGTACAGAGGCAGACTCAGGACTACTAAATAAGTTTTTCCAAAAACCCATGCAGGCGCGGTTGAGGTAGTAGAGATTGGACTGCGTGAAAGAAAACCCGACAGACAAACCCACTCCGGATGGCGCGGGATAAATTACGGGTAGCCTTTTGAGCAACAGTTTACGGTAAACTCATCTTACGCCGAAAGCAGCGATTTGTCGTCTAACATTGAGTCTGAGCTTTTTTTGATTCTAGTCAAGTTTGGTAGAAATGTTCTGCAAGCCTGTGCCCGGACAATCCGCTCTTAAGGTAAAATTTGTTGC
>NZ_JBARVX010000189.1:0-6864 GCF_049646505.1 Microcoleus sp. | reverse complement strand
ATCCAGTCCCCCCCCTTACCAAGGGGGGGCTAGGGGGGGTTCCGATTGGAGTCAGAAAGTAGCGGTAATTTTGGGGAATGGCGGGGCGGCGAGGGCTGTTGTGGCTGGATGCGCTCAATTGGGATGTGCAGAGATTCACGTTGTCGGCCGCAGCGAACAAAATTTAGCAGAATTTCGGCAGAGTTGGGTGAATTCTCCGATGCCGGTGCAAAATTTGCAGGTGCATACTTGGGATAATTTGTCAATGTTAATTCCGCAGGCGGATTTGCTGGTGAATACTACTCCTGTGGGGATGCACCCGCACGGGGAAAAGTCGCCGGTTTCTGCTGCTGCGCTCGATCGAATTTCTGCAGGTGCGATCGCCTACGATCTAATTTACACCCCGAATCCTACTCAGTTTCTCAAAGATTCGCAGCAAAGAGGGGCGCGAACTATTGACGGACTCGAAATGCTCGTTCAACAAGGAGCAGCCGCCTTGAAAATTTGGCTGGACACAGAATCAGTCCCAGTCGATGTGATGCGCCAAGCCCTGCGGCAGCATTTAGGCTTAGACTGATGCTATTTGTGTGGCGGTAGGGAAACCGCGCAGTGCTGTTTCCCTAAAGATGTTGAAAATTCGATCGTGAATTCGCGCTAAGCTGGGAATTAAAATATACGCTAAGCTGCAATTTATGAAATTTCGAGCTATCAGTCTTTTTTTTGCTACTTGCGCGATCGCAATTTTTAGTTTGGCATACACTCCGCCCGCTTGGGCTCTGACACAGATCAAACTTTCGGATCTTGCTTATCACGAATGTCCGGCCGAAATGGCAGAAGGAACAGTCACCAGCGGCAGTTCTATGGAAGCTAACTGCTTTTTGATTACTGGAAAAGCGGAAAATAGCAGCGGCAAACCTGTTGTCAATGCGGATATTTTCGGCCGCATTTATGATGCAGATGAAAATCCGGTGATGCAAAACCGGACTCGCTTGGGTTCCATCGCAGAAGTTCCTCCCGGAGTTAGCGATTTTGAAATTAGAATTTCGGTGGCCAGCAATCAACGAACACCTTTGAAGCTCAAGCAATTTAAAGCTACAGGTTTTACTGGCGTGGTTCGCCGCTAACAAAACTATTTGAGATTTTGGGTGGCCCTGAAATTGCGATGCAGTTTTCGATTTTCGCTGGTAGATTTTAGATTGTTGAAAAGCTGGCAATTTCTCATTTCTAATTTACGAAGAACTCCCCAGCTTTTTAACCGGGGAGTTTATCTAAAAATGTCAAATCTAAAATTTAGTTGCGTGCTGCTATGTCTGCCAAACATTTTACGCTTGCTGCTTAACAAATTAAGCTTTTCTAACTACAAGGCTGTTTGCAAGCTGGTCAACAAACCGATCAAGAATTCCGAGCCGAACTGAAGTACAAAAAATGCAATCAGCGGTGAAAAGTCAATCCCTCCTAGGGGGGGGATAATCGATCGGAATAAATTCAGGTAAGGATCTGTTAACTGACTCAAAATTGAAAACGGGGGATCGTACCAATTGATGTTGGGGAACCAGCTTAACAGCACCCTAAAAATCATTAGGACTACATAGATTTGCAGAAATGAGGACAGCGTGGTTGCCAAAAGACCTATGGAATAACTCATATATTCTGTTTGAAGTTTGAGTAAAGTTTACAGACGCTTCAGCTTTAAGCTTAGCATAGCTGGGGAGGGGGCGAGAGTGGGATCGTCCCGATTTGGTAAAAATGTTGTTTGGGAGTGCGATTTTCCGGCTCGCTGGTGTCTGTCTCTGGCTTCGTGCTGTGCGAGCGAACACTCCCGCGTGAAAGTCGATCGCCCGGATGCAACTGGCATACTAATCTACAATTTTAAATTGACTCAGGAGTCTGGGGCGATCGAACCCTCGCTGCTGTGCGCTGGCCCATTCCCGTTGACATCGCCGAGTTGCAGCCGCACGTCATCGATGGTCTGATTTAGCTGGGCAATTTTATCTTCCAAACTCAGCCTTGCTACTTCCATCCCTTCGGCTTCGAGTTGGCTGGCTTTTTTCTGGCGAATCTTTCTTGCCTTTGCTTCTAAAGGTTCACTCAGCAAACCTTCAGCAGCGCGCCGCGACAGCACTGCGCCCAAAACTGCGCCCACCAAGCCTCCAACTGCGGCTCCGGCAATAAATCCTCCAGTAAAACCTTCTCGATTGCTCATGGCTCAACTCAACTGCGCGATATTTCCTTGATTTATTTTGACACTATCGGCTGGAGAAACCGCCAGACGATCGTTCTATTTTAGATTTTAGACTCCGGCGCTAGAGGTTCGGCGAGCGTCGAAGGATTTTAGATTGAAATGCCAATCGCCAAAAACGATCGGGACATACCAAGCCCAAAGAAGCTTCAAGGCGGTTAATTGCCGGGTAAGGCGAGAATTCCCACTTCGGAGTTGAAGCGGATCATCTCCAAAGATCGATCGCCGTAAAGGTCTTCAATGTGCTCCTTGCAGCACTCGATCGCGAAATCGTTCAACTCGGCCGGCTCAATCCCGTACATCTCCTCAAACACCTCAGAGTCTACCCGACAAAAGCGCGGTCGATCGGCATATATTCCGCATTCTCGCGTAGCTCTGTCAAAATTGATACACCAACCGTCATCTCCGACCAAGCTCAAATATAGCTCTAATTCCTCTGCCGATAAGTATTCGTCTAAGTCAGGGCGCTCTGTTGGTTCTAGGTAACAACAAGCACCGCATTGTTTTACGCAACGCCAATTCGCCATAGTTCGTTCGATTTAAGATTAGAGATTTGGCCGGGGATCGGGAAAAATCCGAAACCCCAGAAGATTTGAGCTTTTGGTAGTATATCAAGTGCCAGCGCCGGAGGCGGAAAATCCCGGTTTCGGAGTCTCTCCCTCTTTCCTTCTGTCGATGGGCACAGCAGTTTTTGACTGGGATTTGGTATCGCTGGGAGGTCGATCGTTCTTTACATTTTGTTGACTTTTGTAAATTTCCTTAAACAAGAGGGACAATAGCCCGGTAAAATCAGAAGCGGATTTTCTAATTCAACAATCTAGACTTAATAACTACAGTCAGGAGGACACATGGACTTTATAACCGATCTTTTCAGCGGCCTGGGCGGTGTAAACTACCAACTCATTGTTCAGGTAGCTTTACTCGCAGCAGTCGTGCTCAGCGGCCCGATCGTGATTTTTCTACTGGCCGCTAAAGGCGGCGACTTGTAATTATAGCGCGCTGGCGATCGAGAATTGGGAGTTTTGAATTTTAAATTATGATGCACTCATTCCCAAAGCTCGATCGCCAAATTTCCCAGCAGCACGAGCTTTCTTATCAAATACCCAGGGCGTGTTTAGCAGTTTGAATCAAATTCTCAAAAAAAGGTAAAGATACATCGACTTCTCTAGCATCGAGGCGGGACTTACCCAACAAACCGACGTTTTGTCCGGTTGCAACAGCCAAAACTTGCCCTTGAGAGTTGCGAATTCTCAACTCCTCTTGAGAACCGGCGGGAGACAGACTGCAAGAATAAGTGCGATCGCAATAATCAAACTCAACTTTTCCAAACACCTGCCGCCTCGAACTCGCAGCACTTGCAGGTAAGCGGACACCCAACAATTCTAACTCAACCGAAGTCCTGCCATTAAAACTATTTTCCCGCAATCGGTAAGCAATATCAACCCGCCGAGGCAAAGGAAAATATTCGCCCCAACGCCAAGCAATCCCCTTCACGCTAGCCGAGCCTTTTTCATCTTGAGTTGCAGTTAGTTTAACGTGGCCTCCTTTACCCACAATTTTCTGTTCAGTGATGCAAACATTAGCCGTCCAAAATACAGGAGCCTTATTTTCAATTCCGCAAGGTTCCAAAGCATCAATTTGTCGGTAAAGATCGAGATTAATCTCAGCCAAATCCGCTCGCACATCTACAGAAACCAGCGGCTTGAGGTGTTCCGGCTGCAAACATTGATTGGCAAAAACTGACAGTTGATGGCGAAATTGTTCGAGATTCTGGGCCGGCATCGAAAAACCGCCAGCCGCTTTGTGGCCGCCAAATTTAGTTAACAAATCAGCGCAAAAATTCAGCCCGTCAAATACATTAAATTCAGGAATTCCCCTCGCCGAGCCCCGGATAATATTAGCCGTATCGGAGGGCGGGCACGCACCATCCACCGCCCCTACAGCCTCATCCTCCTCAAAAGTACCGATAAAAACGGGTACGCCGTAGCGTTCCAGCAACCGAGAAGCCACAATTCCGATCACCCCGTGGTGCCAACCGGGCTGCACCACAACTAAAACCCGTTCCTGCTGCAAATCTATCGCACTTTTCTCGCACCAAGCAATCGCTTCCTGCTCAATTTCCTGGCACAACTCCTGTCGGCGCTGATTGATTTGTTCGCACTGCATCGCATTTTTGAGTGCCAATTCGCGATCGTCCGTCGTCAGCAACTCGATCACAATTTGAGGGTCATCCAGCCGCCCCACAGCATTAATCCGGGGCCCCAACCTAAAACCAATATCTTCAGGCTTTAACGTATTATTAGCTTGACTTTTTGAATTAAAAAGAGGTAAAGTTTCCGCACTGCCCGCCTGTACTCCCGCCACCTGAATCAAAGCTTGAACCCCCGCCAATTGCGAGTGAGGCAACAGTCGCAAACCCCGCTTTACCCAGCGGCGATTAACCCCAGTCAAAGGAGCTAAATCCGCAATAGTTCCCAAAGTAAATAACTCCAGCAGCGGATTTACTAACCCACCAACTTTATTCAAATCTTGAGCTAAAGTAATCGCCAAAACATAGGCAACACCTACCCCAGCCAAGCCGCGATAAGGCGAAGATTCCGCAATTAATTTCGGGTTGAGAATAGCATCCGCAGGCGGCAGTTTTGGCGGCAAATCGTGGTGGTCTGTAATAATAACTTTTACACCGAGTTCTCGCGCTCTGGCAACGGGCCCGAAAGCTGCAATCCCGTTGTCAACAGTCAGAATCAGAGCGACACCTTCGGCGTGAAATTCTTCTACAATGCGATCGTTAATCCCGTAACCTTCTCGCATCCGGCTGGGAATAGCATAATCCACCTTCGCGCCCAGAGCCCTGAGAGCTCGCAGCAACAAAGCCGTGCTCGTCATCCCGTCAGCATCGTAGTCGCCGCAAATCGCAATTTTCTGCCCTCCCGAAATCGCCTCCCGCAACAATTTGACACTCGCAGCCAAATCGGGAAACTCATCCATTGGCGCGGGCAAAACCAGAGATTCCGGTTCGATAAACCCCTGCACTTCTTCCACAGAATCGATGCCCCGGTTAATCAGTACCTGTGCTAGCAAAGACGACAAACCGATTTCTGCGGCAAACTGTTCGGCTTGCTGCGGTTGAGGCGCATAAATTTGCCACCGCTGGTTGGGCAATCGGGGAGAATTCGGGGGCAAAGATGTCGGTAGCTCTTGCACGGAAGCTGAGGTCTAAAGATACACAACCAATCATACCTAATTAAGTGGATCAATCAGTCAATCAATTTTAGATTTTAGATATATCCTAAAGATGAGTTTTTTGGATAAAATCCAAAGGTTGTTTGTAGGAAAGGTTTTTTCGGAACCTCTCACCGCACCCCAATAGGGATACCAGCGCCCTATAGAAGTTGTGAAAAGCCCCAATTTTAGATTAAAGTTCCAACCCCCAGATTGCATCTGCCCTTGTCAATCGCCAATCGAAAATAGACTGTGGGCGCAGACGAGCGATTTAATTTTATGAGGAGAATTGCATGAATGTCGATCGACCGTCTTGGTTTAAAATTGCATTACAGGTTCGAGGGTCTGTCATTCTCTCAATTTTGCCCCGGGTTTTGCTGTGCGGCGGCTTTGGATTTTTTATTTCCCTGCTGCACTTTTTAAAATTGCCCGTTTCCTTGCCGATTTTATCTAGTATTGTACCGAGTATTGTGCTGGGTTTACTGTTAGTTTTTCGGACAAATACAGCCTACGAGCGATTTTGGGAAGGTCGGAAAATGTGGGGAACCTTAGTCAACAACGTCCGCAATTTAGCGCGTCAAATCTGGGTAGCAATTGAGGAAAAAGACCCGCAGGATAGCGCCCTCAAAAAGTCAGTCCTGCGCCTGTTGCCTGCCTTTGCAGTATCGATGAAATTGCATTTGCGCCAAGAATCAGTAAATTCAGAATTGGAGCCGTTGATGTCCCTATCGCAGTATCAAAAGCTCAAGTTGATGAACAATCCACCGCTAGAAATTGCATTTTGGATTGAGGATTATTTGCACGAGCAGTACGAGCGCAATTGCCTCGATGTCTATCAGTTAACTGCTATGAAAGAGTTGCTAAACTCTATGATAAATGTATTAGGCGGCTGCGAGCGGATTTTGAAGACACCTATCCCTTTGGCTTACGCGATTCACCTGAAACAGCTATTGTTGCTTTACTCTTTGGCACTGCCCTTTCAAATGGTGAACGAGTTGGGTTGGGGAACCGGTCCAGTTGTAGCTTTAATTAGTTTTACTTTGTTCGGCATCGAAGAAATCGGTCTAGAAATAGAAAATCCCTTCCAACACGATCCCAATGATTTGCCTTTGGACAATATTTGTGTTACCATGCAGCGCAATATTGACGATTTAGTTGCTTTATCTCCTAGGGTTCACAAACACTTGCAAGATAAGTAGAGTCATTAGTCATTGGGAATTGGGAATGGGGCATTGGGCATTGGGAATTGGTCATTAGTCATTAGTCATTAGTCATTAGTCATTAGTCATTAGTCATTAGTCATTAGTCGTTAGTCATTAGTCATTAGTCATTAGTCATTAGTTATTAGTCATTAGTTATTGTAGGGTACGTCGCTATTGAAAATTAGTAGACTTCTTGCAAAAATAGTTAGGACGGGCTAGAAG
>NZ_JBARVX010000188.1:0-13137 GCF_049646505.1 Microcoleus sp. | reverse complement strand
AAAGTGCGATTCCCTTCGGGATAGCTCCGCTTCACGATCTGCCGGTAACTCGCATCCGATATTAGTTCCACCACATTGGTTTCAGGCGGAGTAACCGCCCCAGAGCCGAGATTTTTGGTCAATACACCCGGTTTCTCAAGTGTGGTTGAGAATGCTGCCAGATGTGCGGGAGAATGCACCTCGCCGCCCCCCGCCGAGACAGCAGCAGCCAAAACAGCCGCAGAAACAATGCCCGATCGCCAAATCCGCTCGAAAATAAGTTTTGCCACCATACAAATACCTTTACCGATTGAGTATGTTGAAGAACGACCGCCACTGATATCCTAACCTCCTCCCGAAGATCGGGGGCCCGCTCCAACATCGCGTCCAATCAGAAAACTTGGCAATTTAAAATCGATCGCATACCATCAAACACAGGTAAACTTAAAACGGCAAACGGCAGCAACTGCGCTTGCCATTTGGATCACTTAAAACTCAGGCGTTTGGGGCGATCGGCAATGCGTAAACTTTTATATTTTGCAACTATAGGAATGCTGGCTTTCTCGATCGGAGGATGCGGCGGCGACGGCGGCGGCAACACGGTCAGTCCCACTCCTAGTCCAACTCTCACTCCCGGTGCATCAGCGCCACCGGCCGCCAACACTCCTGGAACTCCCGGCGCCACCGCAAGTCCCAGTCCTGGAGTTCAGACATTTCCTTCTCCCGTAGTAGCGGCCCAGCCCCCCGGCTTGATCCGATCGACAAACCCCGACGAACGCGCCAGACAAGCTCAAGCGGACATCGACGGCAAAAAGAAAGCAGACGGAGCTATTGTCAACGGGACAGCAATTCCACAGACCACAATCCCCGGCTTAGGAAACGACCCATTCTCAGTCCTTCCCCCTCAACCGATCAAAACAGACGGCGGCCAGACCGGCAGCGAACTCCCCAACCTGCCAGTCAGAGAAGTGCCAAATCTGCCCAAGCTCCCAGACGGTAGAACCCCGCCTCAGTGGACGCCAGCACAGCGCAATCGCGTACCGGGCGGCGGTGCAATTGCCGAACTTCCCCAATCTCAAACTCCCGTACAGATTTCCAGCCTTCCCAACCTGCCCTTAACCTCCGTACCCCAATGGAGGCAGCCAATTTCAGCGCGTCCCCAAGCAGGCCCCGGACGGCCCGGAGCCAGACCGGGACGGCAGCCAGCAGGCCCCGGACGGCCCGGAGCCAGACCTGCCGGCTCCCCAAGCATAGCTGGAGCTCCGGCATCATCAATACCCGGATTGCCATCTATACCGGGCTTCCCAGCAGGTCCCGGACGGCCCGGAGCCAGACCTGCAGGCCCCGGCGGACGACCCGGAGCCAGACCTGCCGGCCCCCCAAGCATAGCTGGAGCTCCGGCATCATCAATACCCGGACTGCCATCTATACCGGGCTTCCCAGCAGGCCCCGGCGGACGGCCCGGAGCAACACCGGGACTGCCTGGAGCAACACCGGGACGATCGCCAGCGATCGCCGCTCGCCCCCCCAGCCCTCCCACAATTCCCAACATCGCCACCAGAGAACTGCCCGGTCTGCCCAAGCTGCCAGAAGTAACGCCGCCGCCCTCCTGGCAAGACCCGAACCCGCCACCGCCCCCACCAACTCCGGCCCCCCCGCCGCCTCCGCCTTCGACAGACAATGCCAAAGGAGTTGAAGTTAGTGGCGTAGTCAAAGTCGGTAATGACATACTGGTAATTGTGAAAGCACCTAACGAGCCAACAAGTCGATATATCAAAGTAGGACAGCGGATTGCCAGCGGGCAGGTGCTGATCAAACGAGTCGATTTCCAATCAGGAGCCGATCCTGTTGTGGTTTTAGAAGAAAACGGTGTAGAGGTGTCGAAAATTGTGGGAGAAAAATCTCCCCAAGTTGCCCAGAACTCAGTTAAATGAAAAATTTACCTCAATCCTTGGAACCAAAATTGAGAACATTCATGCTTCGCTCAATTAAAAAACTCGGAATCCTGATGTTGGTTAGTTCGGGGGTAGGATACCTCGGGCTGGCAGCCAACAGTCAGCCGTCACTGGCTGCGCCAGCAGCAGGCGAAACCCGCTCTCCGATTTGCGAAGGCTCTCCCCCGAACGGTAGAGTCAAGTGCAACTACCCCAATGGCGACAATTATCAAGGAAATTTCGTCAACGGCAGACCTCAAGGACAAGGAGTATACGTGTACTCGAACGGCGATCGGTATGAAGGAGTGTTTCGCAACGGCGTGCCCAACGGTCAAGGCGTGTTTCTGTTCGCCAACGATGACCGCATGGTGGGAGAGTACCGCAACGGTCTGATCGTCAGGGGAGAAGCTGTTTTTTCCAATGGCGATCGCTACCGGGGAACATTTCAAATTGTTGAACAAGTTGGCGGGGCTGCTAGCAGTCAGCCGCACGGCCAAGGGCAATTTATCTTTGCTAACGGCGATCGCTACGCCGGACAGTTTTTCGCAGGAAACCCGTTTGGTCGGGGAGTCTTCACCCGCACTGACGGCACCCGCTGCGAGGGTCAGTTTTTTAACGAACAGCTAGACGGCAAAGGTACTTGCAGTTTCCCGAACGGCATTCGCTACCAAGGCGAATTGCGGAAGGGACTTCCTCACGGTAGAGGAGTAATTACAGATGCTAAAGGCAGACGGTTTTCTGGAGAGTTTCGCGCCGGCAAGCGCGTTCAACCGTGAATCTCGCCTTAAAAATTTAAGTTTTGATATTAGTGGAGGCGTTTTGAGATGACGACAAATACTGCTTCTGCTTCCGATCGCACTAACGAATTTCCTTTTGACTTTGCCCCGCAGCCGACTCAAGATGCTGACTTGTTGCGGCAACTCAATTTCGTGCCCGGTTTGAAGGAAATCTTGACTGTGCGCCAAGTTCATGCTTTGGAACACGCTACCGTTTGGGTACTAAGCCAATCCGGCCCGGCGTCCGCAAAAGCCGACAATCAGTTATTGGGCGGGATGTCCACAGACGAAGGATTTTATCTTTACGGTCACGTTGACATCGCACAGTTGCGCCGCGCAGTGGGCGAAGCTTTGCACCGGATTGCCGGCGGAGAGTGGGATTTAGCGGTACATCCCCGCTGTGGCACAAATTTGTCCGTGGCAATGCTGCTGACTGCTGGACTTGCTGTCGGCATCAATTTAGCCATGCCGAAAGGGCCCATCCTGCAACTTTTAGGTTTGGGTGCTGCGGCTGCGGCTGCGGCTCAGTTAGCTCCTGACGCGGGTTCTCTGGCTCAGCGCTACGTGACAACTGCTATTCCGTTTAATTTGAGTGTAGTTGATATTTCTGTAAGTCAGGACTTCTGGGGACGCGAAGCTCATTTTGTGCGGGTGCGTTGGGTTGAATAGCTGCACAGTATCAAGCCCGATCGATCGCACTCATGAATGCCAAAAAGTGTCAACAATCGCGGACTGTGCAACCGGAATACATCTAACTCATCTGCGTTAATCTGTGTTAATCTGCCTGTATCTGCGGTCAAAAAAAGAGAATTTTGCAACCGCAGATGACAATTGATGAACGCAGATTCACGCAGATGAATAGCAGAAATATCTGAATAATTCCGATGCAGCGCGGATTCAATCTAACTAATAACAATTAACTCATGATTTAGGGGTTATTTAAGCTCCTAAATGCGATCGGGATCTACTCCTAATTCTCGCAACCTCACCGCCAATCTTTCAGCCCGTTGGCCCTGCTCATCAGCCCGTTGGCGATCCACCGCAGCTTGCTGCTCAAGTTCCTGGAACCGAGCTTGTTCTGCTTTAATCAACCCTTCAACTAATGGCGGAGACAGTATTTCATTCACTGATAATGTCAGATTGGGAAATACTGCAGACACCATTTGTTGTCCCGCCCTAAAATCATTCTGGGTATAGATGTCTTCCCCTTCAGGAAAAGCTAAAACTCGCACCAGTTCTTTGTTAGGTGTAGGGTCAACAATGATATATTCGGGCACGTTAGCTAGTTCGTACTCAGCTCGTTTAATCACGTAATCGGCGCGCCGATTTTGACTCACTACCTCTATGACTAACAGCGGCTTTTCCTCAAAATCGAGGATGCCTGCACCGGGCCTAGCAGCAGCTTGTTCCAAAAGACTTTGAGTGCAAACAACTACATCAGGAATCCGAGAGGTATCTTCTTCTGTTCTTACTCCTAAACCTGTTTTTGCTACTAATTCAAGATTGTGTTCCGCTAGGTAACGCTGCAATTTGTAAACTAAATATTCGCAAATTTTGATATGTAAAACTGTTGCGATCGGCATCGGAATTAATTTGCCTTTGTACAGTTCATATTGTAGATCGGAATCAGTTTGATAAAATCGGTATTCTTCAAAGGTTAAGGTGGGTGAAGTATCAATTTGCTTTGATTCAACAACTGGCACTACAGATTGAGACATATCTTTTCACCGATGTCGATATAATTCTATTATATTCAATCTGCCTCGATCTGCGTGCATTTGCGGTTAAAAATTCCCAATAGTCGATCGCACTCGCCACCAGAATTGTCAGAGAATAGTTGAAGAGTCTAAAATCAATTTTGCTCCCGCCCCGATAACTCGATTTCACGCTTCAATACACCATCCGACACCCTATGTCAATCAAAAAAATTCTTTCCATAGCCCTGCTAGTTTTCATCCCCATTTCCATCGCCGCTGAGTATTTGCACTGGGGTTCCCTCGCAGTTTTCATCACATCCGCTTTAGCTATTGTACCTCTGGCGATTTGGTTGAGCACAGCAACAGAAGAAGTGGCGATCGTCACAGGGCCATCCATAGGCGGCTTATTAAATGCAGTCTTCGGCAATGCTACGGAATTAATTATTGCCATAGTTGCCCTAAAAGCAGGCTTGATTGACATTGTAAAAGCCAGCATCACCGGCACAATTATCAGCAACTTGCTATTAGTTATGGGATTGTCCATGCTGCTAGGAGGGTTCAAGTACAAAGAACAAGAATTTAAGCCAGTTATCGCGCGGGTGAACGGTTCCACAATGACTCTAGCGGTGATTGCAATTCTGCTGCCGGCGATGGTGATTTACACCTCAAACGGAGTGGAACCAGCAGCCATTCAGAATCTTTCGTTAATAACTGCGATCGTCCTAATTGCAGTTTACGCTCTAACTCTGCTATTTTCCTTAAAAACTCACAGCTATCTTTACGATGTTGGGTTAGTGGAACTAGAGTCAGAAAATCCTCAAAATACCGATGAAACTACAGCGCACAAACCGAATTTGTGGCTGTGGGTAGGGGTGTTAGTTGCCTCAACTGTTGCCGTTGCTTTTGAATCAGAAATTTTCGTGGGTGTTGTCGAAGAAACTACCAAAGGATTGGGATTGACACCGCTGTTTACAGGGGTGATTCTGTTGCCGATTGTGGGCGGTGCGGCCGAATATGTAACTGCGGTGGGAGTTGCGATGAAAAACAATATGGATTTGTCAGTTTCTGTCGCGATGGGTTCTAGTTTGTTAGTTGCTTTGCTGGTAGCGCCGATATTGGTGATTATTGGATTAGTGATTCATCAGCCGATGGATTTAAACTTTAGTCCGTTTGAAGTAGTTGCAGTTGCGATCGCAGTTACAATAGCTAATCTAATCAGTCTTGACGGGCGCTCTAATTGGCTGGAAGGAGTGCTGCTTTTAGCAACGTATATTGTGTTAGCATCGGCATTTTACTTTCACCCCATTACTTGAATCAATCATTGCCGATCGCGCGATCGATCGGACGGCGGTTGAAACCGCGCCTACACAAACAAAACCTGCCTCCGCAGGTTGAAGATAAGAAGACCGGGCGTTGAAAATTATGTGATTTTCTTGAGTCCGCGCAGGCGGACATCGTTTGTGTAGTTGCGGTTTCAACCGCCGTCTTATCTTTAAAATGCGACTAAATCGCTTTAAAATGCGACTAAATTGCGCCATTTGTCTGTTGTCTTTCTTCCGACTCCTTGCAACCTTTCGACATCCTCCCACGACTCAAAAGGCTGCTTTTCCCGCGCTGCAATAATTCTCTCGGCCAACTTCGGGCCAACTCCTGGCAATGTTTCTAATTCTTGCTGAGTCGCGGCATTTAAATTAACTAACTTTTTACCCGGTATTTGAGGTTTAGCCTTCGCAGATTTTGATGCTGCTTGTACTGATTCGCACTCTTTTTTCTTAGCGTCCATTCTCTTTTTGATGCGGTGGGGAATTCCCAAGATTGCACCTTCGTAAAGCCGATCGAACTCCCGCTCAAAATGGGCCGCAACTGTCGGACTCTCGATCGCCAGCAACGTCTCGTCATTCCCGCGATTTGCAGCCTCACTCCAGTTGTGAGAACCTGCAATCACCGTATTTCCGTCGATAACGCCGAATTTGTGGTGCAGGCGATCGCCCTTTGGCAACACCGGCACCCCCACCGAAGTCAGTGGCTTTCTCCACGGGCGATTGTCAGCTTCTAAGCTGCAATCTTGCATCAAAGTAGCCCCCATCATATCCAAACCTTCGCTGTAAGAGCGATAAATAAAATTTGAGTCAATCAGCGCTCGCACCGCCACACCCCGCCTAGCCTCAATTTCCAGAGTATTTGACAACCGCTGAGCCGAAAATACAAACAGTGCCAAATTAACCGACTTTTTCGCACTACCCAAATTTTTATCTATCAAACTGTTGACGCTTTTTTCCCAAGGCAAAGTCGCACTTGTCGGCGAAAATTGCACCGCCACAGTTGCACTGCCAATTTTCATTTTTTGGGCGGCGCGAAACGGTTTTTTCAGGCCAAACTTGCTGTCGGGTTTACCTCCTGGCCCGTCGCCCCACATGATGTTAAATTCTTGATTAAATATTTGCCCTAATTGAGGACTTTCAATTTTCAGTAAATTGTTGGCATTGCCGCGACTGGCTGGTGTTTTGAAATCTCCGTGGATATCGCTGGTTGTAAAATTAGCAGAAGTTACGATGACTGTTTTGCTGTCAATTACCACGAATTTGTGGTGCATCAAACCGCTGCCTTTACTGCCGTCAGCAGTATCGTCAATGACAGGGATTCCCGCATCTTTGAGAATTACCAAAGCGTCGTTTTGCTTGATTTCTTCGGCACTCAATTTACCGTCTTTGTTGGTATCGGCAAGTTGGACAAATTCGCTGTAACGAGAGCGCTCTCGTTCGGGTAATTTTGCTAACTCCTGGGCTGTATAATCGCTCCAAGGGCGAGCATACAGATGTTCGACAATTAATCTGACTTTAATGCCACTGCGCGCGCGATCGACCATCTGGCGGGCGATACCGGGCAATCGAAACTCCTGAACCGCCACATCTACGGTCGATCGAGCACTTGCAACTGCCTCCGCCACCAACTTTTCTAAATCATCCCCCGGTCTAATTTGCTGGCGGTAAGGCTCCGCATAACTAGAAGTGAGGGACTGATTGAAGTATACTTGCAACAAGGGGTCTTGAGGCAGCGGAGGCAGACTCTGAGGCACTTTCTGCACGTCCTGCTTTGCTTGTCCGCAACCCGCCAGAGCGATCGCCAGCAGTCCAGCACAACACAAACCGAGTAAATTATCATAAAGTACAGTCACAAAATTTAAATTTTTATTGAGGTTAAGATGTTGTGCATTTAAATTGTATATTTTGATGACAATAAAAAATCGTCACATCCTCTCCCCCTCTCCCCCTCTCCCCCTCTCCCCCTCTCCCCCTCCATCGCCATACACAATCTATATGAGCAACAGCTTATAGGCTTACCCGCAGTTCAAACATATTCTATCCAGTAAACTTAGAACTATAAAATTCATGAAAGGGAATAGATTTTACGTCTTGTAGAACTGCCTCGGTGCCGGAAGCATCACTGGTAGGGTAGCAGCATTCAGGGGCGTGGGTCAAACCCGATACTGCTGCTTTATGGCTAAAAGAAAAACAATTTTTGATTGCGGTCACAAAGGATATGGTAAAGCGTGCCATCGCTGCACGCAAGAGTTGGCAGCGCAGCAGCAATATGTTGAAATGCTGGCAGAAAAACAAACCAAAAAACAAGAGAAGGAAGCATCATTTGCTAAAGATGCGATCGACCTCAGAGGTTTACCCGACCATGTAGTGATTAAAGCTCGCGCAATTATAGCAGCTTTGGGCGAAAATAAAAATTACAGAGATTTCGGCGGCAAACGCCTGCGTCACAACCGCTGGATTGTTAGCATTCCTGTAACACGCAACTACAGAATGCTTTGTGAAGATTGCGGCACTTTCTTAAATCCGCAAAAAGTTTTGTCCCACGAAGACTACAACGTTTGCAAACCTGGGAGTCATTAGTCATTAGTCATTAGTCATTGGTCATTAGTCATTAGTTATTCGTTCTTTAAAATTATGCAAATTTATCTCGACTATAGCGCTACAACGCCGACACGCCCAGAAGCAATTGATGCTATGCAAAAAGCCCTAACTCAATATTGGGGAAATCCTTCCAGCTTGCACGAATGGGGACAAAGGGCGGCCACTGCTTTAGAATTAGCTAGAATGCAGGTTGCTAGCCTAATTAACGCACTACCGGAATCGATAATTTTTACTTCCGGCGGCACAGAAGCGGACAATTTGGCGATTATGGGAATTGCCCGTCTTTATACAAACCCGCAGCATATCATTATTTCCAGCGTAGAGCATTCGGCAGTCGCAGAACCGGCGCGACAACTCGAACAGTGGGGATGGGAAGTGACGCGATTACCGGTGGATAAATTGGGGCGAATTCACCCCTTGGATTTGCAAGAAGCATTGCGATCGAATACAGTGTTAATTTCGATTGTTTACGGACAAAGCGAAGTTGGCACGCTGCAACCAATTGAAGCATTATCACAAATTGCCCGATCGCGCAATATCGTGTTTCATACCGATGCAGTTCAGGTAGCCGGGAAACTGCCAATAGACGTGCAGAAATTGCCAGTAGATTTGCTTTCGGTTTCCAGTCACAAACTTTACGGGCCGCAGGGTGCAGGCGCGCTTTACGTGCGTCCGGGACTAGAATTAGTACCAATGTTGGGGGGGGGCGGACAAGAGTTGAAACTGCGTTCAGGGACGCAAGCGCTGCCCGCAATCGCGGGTTTTGGCGTGGCTGCGGAATTGGCTTTGCAGGAAATAGATAGGGAAACAGCGAGATTAATTGAATTGCGCGATCGACTTTTTGAGAAATTAGCTCATTTACCCAGTTTAGTACCAACGGGCGATCGATCTTCCCGGCTGCCGCACCACGTCAGTTTTTGCATTGTCTCCCCCAACAGCAGCCCTTACCAAGAAATAAATACAGGGCGAATCACGGGCAAAACTTTAGTGAGACAGCTAAACTTAGCAGGAATTGGCATAAGTTCCGGTTCCGCTTGCAACAGCGGCAAACTAACACCCAGCCCCGTTTTGTTAGCAATGGGATATAGCGAAAATGATGCCGTTTGTGGAATTCGCTTGACACTCGGACGAGAAACAACTGAAGCTGATATTGATTGGACGGTAATTGCGATCGAGCAAATTTTGGAGAGATTAATGCCAAAGGTAGCATTATCTAGGCTTTAAGCTGTTGCAGCATTTAAACTGTATGTCAAAAAAAATAAAACAATGAGTGTGGTGGGCATCCTGCCCGCCCTGAATATGCAATGTTTATTTGCGCGACAGCCGAATTATGATAAAATAAATCCCGGTGTTATTCGCAAACCAAAAATGGAAGAAAACCGCGCCCAAGCCTACCTGCAATTAATTCACATTCTGCTGAACAGCCCCAACGGAGCAGAACCGCAGATATTACAGGATCACTTAGAATTGCTCGATCGCGGATTTCTGCAAACTTGCGAGTTAGTAGCATCAACCTTAGCGCAACAAGGAGGCGAGAACGGCGCTAAATTCCTCCGAAATCTGGCCAGTCAGCTAGGAGAATTCATGGATGCAAACGATAACGCAGATGGCGGCAATTCCGAAGGTGAAAATTTCCAAGAGTATGCAAAATTTTTCCTAGAATTATTGCAAGCAGAACAAGATAGCAATAGCGATACAGCAGTAATTCACCCCATGCTGGCCGAGAGGGAACATCTCCTCAATCCCCGTTTTGCCGAAATTGTACAGCAAGTCGCCCAGAAATTAATCGCAGACGAAAATTCTGAAACAATTAGCTCAATTGTCGGCCTCATTGAGAATTTGAGCATTCATATTAGTGACTTTCCCGGTGGGAATAGAGCGAATAATATTGAAATTGCCATCACTGGTTATCAAATAGTTTTAAGCAATCGGGAACCGGGGAGCGAAATGTTTGCTCAAACTCAAAATAACCTAGCTGCTGCTAGCAGTAAAAGAGTCAAGCATATTTCTGACGGACAAGAATAAAACTCAACCATCGACAGAGACAGCTTATCAAGATTGAGTGCGAGAGTCCCCAAAAATCAAATACTGAGTCTCTCGCGAGTTTTCAGCGACTTTTATGAGGACTAAAGTCCTGACTTCCAACAGGTTTTTTGATAGAAAATCAATTCAATTTGAAAAAGTAAATACAACCCCCACAGATGAATCTGGGGGCTTCAACTAACGTCCAATTTTTTTTTCTCGCTGCGACTTTTTTCGGGGATTGTATCCATCTTTCGACACTAGCGAGTCACAAATTATCAGAAAGCAGCAGCTCTGGGCCCACCCTGTTTGATATTAGGTGCGGCAGTTCCATAATTGACGCGACAACCGATGTTTAACAAACTAGAACTGCATTCGAGAGGGACGATTTGCTGGTCTAGGAGAGCGCTGCAACTTACATACTGGTCGTTATTAGTATCTCTTACCATACATTCGATCGCCCTAGCGCCCGATCGGCTCGCCCAACTCTTCATACCTGCGACTGCAATCATGTGCTGCCAGTAAAACCAAAATAGGAACACTCCAAACAGTACGGCCACTGCTAATCCTGCTTTAACCTTCCAACTGCCCAGGATGTTTCCCAAGCTACTTTTTAAGTTTTCCGTCAAAGAAATAGAGGCTTCGGAGCTTACTTCTGGAGGCGGCAAATTTGTTTGTGTTTGTTCTGGGATTTCCGACATCACGTAGCTCCTCTGATTTTTGGGATTTGCTGGGAACTGCTGGAGGCGATGGCTCGCTCTTGCAAATTCTCTCAAATTTTAGCAAAACTCGTCTGTACTGGCAACCTCAAAAGGCACTAGCGCCCGGGAAGTATGTATATTGATCGCGAACGCAATTTCTATGCCTTTTGAGGTATTGTGCAATTCGCGTTAGCGGAGCCCGCCCCTACGGGGGCTGCGCCAACGAAGAGGATCGGCTATTTTGCACCTAGGGAAATAGAATTGTTGCCGATGTTCTTTGAAAACGGCTGAATGAATCAGCTTTTTTTTAACCGCAGAGGCCGCAGAGGGCGCAGAGAAAGAGCAAACAGAGTTCTATTGACTTTCACCAATCATTTATGGTTTCGATAGCAGTTCTAATAACTCAGATTCCGAAAGTAGTTTTACCCCCAAAGATTGAGCTTTTTCCAACTTAGAACCCGCATCTTCACCCACAACCACATAATCAGTTTTAGCACTAACAGAACCTGTAACTTTGCCTCCAGCTTTGACAATCAAATCTTTGGCTTCATCTCGTTTCAGAGTCGGCAAAGTTCCAGTCAGTACAAAGGTTTTGCCAGCAAATTGTAAATTTATATCTGCTAAATTCTGACTTTTAACTTCTGACTGCAATTGCAAACCCGCAATTTTTAACCGTGCAATTAAACTTTGATTTGCCGGAACTCTAAACCACTGAGAAACCGATTGTGCAATCTCCGGCCCGATGCCGTACACGCCCTCAATCGCAGCGGCCGATACTGCGGCTAACTCTTCCACATTTGCAAACCTTTCTGTCAGCAATTGAGCGTTGACACTGCCGACGTGGCGGATTCCCAAGCCGTAAAGTACCCGCGAATAAGGTTGATTTTTCGATTGGGCGATCGCACTTACCAACTTTTGGGCCAACTTCTTACCCATGCGTTCCAAACTCATCAATCTTTCGGCCGTCAAATCGTACAAATCCGCCGCAGAATTGAGCAGATTGCTATCAACCATCTGCTGCACCAACTTTTCCCCAACACCGTTAATATCCAGAGCATCCCGGCTGCAAAAATGAATCAGCGAACCCCTCAAAATTGCCGGACAAGACGTATTGATGCAGCGAGTAACCGCCTCCCCTTTTTCCCGAACCACAGGCTGGGCGCATTCGGGACAGCAACTAGGCATTTGAAAAAGTTGAGCATTTTGGGGACGAAGTTCCGGCAAAACTCGCACAACTTCTGGTATAATCTCTCCAGCTTTTCTGACAATCACAGTATCGCCAATGTGGAGATTTAGCTCGGAAAGTCGATCGCTATTGTGGAGAGAAGCGCGCGAAACCGTGGTTCCAGCCAACTGCACCGGTTTGAGTTCCGCTACAGGTGTCAGAGCTCCGGTTCTCCCTACTTGTACGGTGACTCCTTCCACCATTGTAGGGACTTCGGCGGCCGGATACTTCAGGGCGATCGCCCAACGCGGAAATCGTTGAGTAAAACCCAATTGTTTTTGCAGCAAAACCGGATTAACCTTAACAACAACCCCATCAGTCATGTAAGGCAAATTTCGCCGCTCACTATCCCAATATTCATAATACTCCCGCACCTCATCCAAAGAATAGCAAACTTTGCGATTGGGATTCACTTTAAACCCCATTCTTCGCAATAATTCCAACGAATCCCACTGCGTCTTCTCCTCGTTATTCTCATCTAAATGCAGAGTATAAGCAAAGAAATCTAACTTTCGCTTATCCACAACTTTAGAATCCAACTGTCGCAGCGTACCAGCCGCCGCATTCCGAGGATTAGCAAACAATTGTTCCCCCGCTTTTTCCCGTTCCCGATTAATTTCCTCAAACACAGCCAAAGACAAAAAAGCCTCTCCCCGCACTTCCACAACAGGCGGCGGATTATCTAAATTGAGTTTTAAAGGAATCGAGCGAATAGTCTTGACATTTTGAGTAATATCCTCTCCCGCAATCCCATCTCCCCGCGTCGCACCGCGAACTAAAACCCCATTTTCATAGGTTAAGGCCAAAGCAGAACCGTCAATTTTTAACTCGCAAACATAGGAAACCCCCCCCAGCCCCCCCTTGCTAAGGGGGGGAGTAA
>NZ_JBARVX010000187.1:0-3312 GCF_049646505.1 Microcoleus sp. | reverse complement strand
CGTATCTCTAAAATTTTCATTCCTATTGCATTCAAACAGCCAGTCATATCAAATCCGGTTGTATCAGAATGATAACTAATAGGTGGTAATATCGAATGAACCGCGAGGCACGCGAACGCGAAGTCATAGAAATCAGAAGATGTACGTCCTTTCTAACGCATTGCAAGCGTCTTCGCGGTTCGATCGTTCAGAGGCTACCGAACAGGATTTGATATCAATCTCCCACCAAAAATCTCTAACCAAAAATCCCAATTAACCAGTGATTATAGTCATCGATAACTACGACAGTTTTACCTACAATTTGGTACAGTATCTAGGAGAACTAGGTGCCGAGTTGCCCGCAGCCAGGGAAGTTCAAGTCTACCGCAACGATCAAATCTCCTTAGCAGAAATTCGACAATTGCAGCCAGCAGCCGTAGTGATTTCTCCAGGCCCTGGGCGGCCGGAAGATGCGGGAATTTCTCTAGAATTAATCAAAGAATTGGGGCCGACTATGCCAATTTTGGGCGTGTGTCTCGGACATCAAAGTATCGGTCAAGTATTCGGCGGCAAAATTGTTTCTGCACCAGTGTTGATGCACGGCAAAACTTCTCAGGTAGAACACGCAGGAGTAGGAGTTTTTGTGGGAGTGGAATCGCCGATGGTTGCAACTCGCTATCACAGTTTGGTAATTGAAAAGCAGAGTTGTCCAGAGGTTTTGGAAATTACGGCTTGGGTTGAAGATGGCACGATTATGGGCGTGCGCCATCGGGAATATCCGCACATTGAAGGGGTACAGTTTCACCCGGAAAGTATTTTGACTGCTTCGGGAAAGCAGTTATTGCGAAATTTCTTAGAAAGACTTTAAGAAGCAAGAAGGCTCTTCCGATCGCGCGTGCGGACTTATACCAATTTCATAAAGCAGCGCTAGATATTACCCCCCAACCCCCCCTTATTAAGCTATGCGTTATAAGGATCTTTCTTAACATTCCAGAGCGATCGCGATCGAGGCTATCAAACCCTTATTCCTCGATTGCCAATTCTCAATAAACGCAAGCTGTTTTCAATAAACAAAGTTGTTAAATTGTTTGGGCTTGTGTCAAAACTTATCTTAAAAGCCTTGCTGTACAAGGCTTTCAAAATTGTTAAGAAAGATGTTTATAAAGCATAGCTTATTAAGGGGGGGCTAAGACTTCATCCATAGCACATCTTTAGAAAAATGGTATTAAGTCCGCAAGCAAGCGTATGCAAGTCCGCACGCGCGCTCCATATTGTAGTGCTGTTAATTGATCGCACACAATATAAATCTCAAACCTAAAATCTCAAATCTAAAATCGACTCACTGTGTTTTGTGGTATAACAACAGACGACCAACACCCGACAACCGCAACCACAAGATGAAACGGCGACAATTAATACGTTACGCACAGACGGGTTTGCTAGCCGCTATAGCAACTGGTTTACCATCTGGATGGGAAAGCTATCAAGCTCAAACTGCTGATTCTTTATCGGTTCAGTGGTTGGGCCACACTTGCTTTTTGTTCGCCGGTGGCGGTGCGAGGGTGCTGGTGAATCCTTTTCGCCCCCTGGGCTGTACGGCTGGCTATCGTTCTCCCAAAGTGTCCACTGATTTGATTCTGATTAGCAGCAGATTGCTCGATGAAGGGGCGGTGGACGGATTTTCCGGCAATCCCGGCCTTTTGTATGAGCCTGGGGCTTATCGATCGAACGGGCTGCGGATTCAAGGGATTCGCACGGAAAAAGACCGGGAGGGCGGCAGGCGATTTGGGGTGAATGTGGCTTGGCTCTGGCAGCAAGCGGGTATTAAGATTTTACACTTGGGTGGAGTTGCTGGCGCGATCGGCATTGAAGAACAAATCTTGATCGGGCGGCCGGATGTGGTGCTGATTCCCGTGGGCGGCGGGCCGAAATCATACACTCCGGCGGAAGCGAAGCAAACTTTGCAGATTCTCAAACCAAAGATGGTGATTCCCACGCATTACAAAACCCAAGCCGCCGATGCAGCAGCGTGCGATTTAGTGCCGCTAGATGACTTCTTGGCGCTGATGGATGGTACGCCGGTGCGCCGATTGAATAATGACACGATTTCGATTAAACCCGCTGACTTGCCCCAAACTGGTTCGGTGATTGAGGTTTTGAGTTACCGATTTAGCACTTGACACTTTTTCGCTAAGTTTACGTTATATTAAGGGAGTTTTGGTGCGATCGAAAATCCCAGAAAATTTTCTCTATACGTTAGCCTTTGCAACCCGATCTTTTGGGGTAATTTGGCTAACACAAGTATTCATGTTCACTCTTTTATTCTCATAAGGAAATCTCAGCCCAATGAAAAATCAAAATGTACCTAGCTGGAGCAAAAAATTCACAGGTTTTGCAGGAGTAATTGGCGCTAGCGCGTTGATTGGTTTCCCGGCTTGGGCTCACATCAACCCCAATACAACTGTTGCTAATGCAGCTCAAACTCAACAACTTGCAGGAAATGTGAAACCCGCTGCTGCACCGGCATCAATGGCCGCTACTAAGGATATTGTTGCTATTGCATCTGGCGACGCTCAATTCAACACATTGACAAAGGCTTTGGGAGCAGCAGGTTTGGTGACAACTTTACAAGGAAAAGGCCCTTTCACTGTTTTTGCACCGACAGACGCGGCTTTTGCTGCTTTGCCAAAAGGAACTTTGGAAAATTTGCTGAAACCAGCTAACAAAGCCAAACTTGTTAAGATTTTAACTTACCACGTTGTTCCTGGTGCGGTTTTATCTACTAGCCTGAAGTCCGATGAAGTTACAACTGTTGAAAAGAGCAAACTGAAGGTTGAAGTTAAAGGTGGCAAGGTAAAAGTCGGCGGCGCTAATGTTGTGAAAGCTGATATCAAAGCTAGCAACGGCGTTATTCACGTAATTGACAAGGTTTTGATGCCGCCCGAGGGGATGTAGGATTAGCATTTTTTGCATTTTAATGTAACTGAATTTGAGGGAACGGGCAATTAACTAATCTCCCGCGATACCATCTTCGATCGATCTCAAATTGGTTCGTAGTGCGGACTAATACCAATTTCATAAAGTAGCGCTAGATATTACCCCCCCAACCCCCCCTTATTACGGGGGGGCTTCGGATTTGATCCACAGCACATCTTTAGAAAAATGGTATAAAGTCCGCTCTAAAACTGCAGAATAAAGTCTCCACGCGCGAACCGTTTATGCGTGTTATTGAGTAGCTGCAGGTACTGGCAAAAATGGCTGCCAACCTTGACCGCGATAGCTAAAATCGAAGATTTCGGGATGGATAATTTCTGCTAAAATTTCTAAGGAATC
>NZ_JBARVX010000186.1:0-4998 GCF_049646505.1 Microcoleus sp. | reverse complement strand
GGCTAGGGGGGGTCGGAGACTATTGCATGATTTTAGAGAAAGGCTATAACTCTGTGTACCTATCCCAATAGAGATTGGTGACAACTTAGAAGTTATCACCAATGTTTAAGACTTACTAATACCAAATTCATAAAATAGCGCTACATATCTACCCCCCCCAACCCCCCCTTATAAAGGGGGGGAGTCAAACTTTCGGTAGTAGCATAACTTTATGAAATTGGTATAACGCAAATTGCTAGTCAAAAAACGCACTGAGCAAATTGGTTAAAGGCGACCAAACTAGCATCTAAACCAGCAATAGATTCGGGCCATTGCTGCCCATAATCGGCTCTTTGGGTAAATTCAACCAATTATCTGTGGTACCGAAATTGCCGATCGAGTTAGTGGAATTAATCCCGACGTCAGAGGAAGTTCCTGGGCTGGCCATCGCCATTCGGCCCAAGGAGTTGGTGAAATTGCTCATCCAATCCCCGTTCTGAATATCGGTACTGCCCTGCAAGCCAATCCCATTTTGCCCGACATTGCTAACTTGGTTGCTGGCACTGGCCGAAGCAAAGTTAGTAATTGGATCGTCGGAGACAAGGCTCGATGCAGTTAAGCTACTAGCCATCCGACCAGGACGATCATTGTCTATGATGCTCAAAACGGCGGTTCTTTGGGTTCCAATTGTCGCATTGCCTGTCGGGTTAACCAAACGTAAATTGATAGTTTCGGTAGGCTCCCCCCTCATGTCATCGATAATGGGAATATTGATGACTTGGGGTGTGTTGTCCCCAGCAGCAAAATTAACAGCGATCAAACCATTGATGTAGTCGCGCCCAGCTTCAGCAGTACCGTCGGTCAAGTTCACCCTCGCTGAGACTGCACCCGTAGTACGGCCAGTGCGCGTCACTGTCACTTCTGCAATCGGCGTTCCATCTTCGTTGACGCTGAAGAAAGGGTCACTAAATTCTATGGTGCTGTCATTGTCTACGATCGTCATAGTAGCGGTAGATAGGGCTCCAATCCTTGCACCGCCTGTCGGGTTTGCCAAGCTTAAATTGACAGTTTCGTTACGCTCCACCAAAGTGTCATCGACAACGGGAATTTCGATCGTCTTGGGTGTGTTGTCCCCAGCAGCAAAATTGACAGGGATGGCAGTATTGCCGTAATCATCAGGGGCTGTAGCACTACCATCGGCCAAATTCACCGTCGCTGAGACAGCAGCGGTGCGATTGCCAGTGCGATTGACAGTCACGGCTGCAACGGCGGTTCCATCTTCTCTGATTCTGAAGGTGGGGGCGCTAAATTGCAGGGTGCTGGTCGGGACAGGATCGTCATTGTCTATGATGTTCAAAGTGGCGTTACTTTGCGCTCCAAGCGTGGCACCTGTCGGGTTGGTCAAGCTTAAGTTGACGGTTTCCTGACTTTCCACCAAAGCGTCATCGACAATAGGAACGACGATCGTCTTTGTCGTTTCCCCAGCAGCAAAATTGACAGGGATGGGATTACCAGTGTAATCACCAGGGGCAATAGCACTACCATTGGTGAGGTTCACGGTAGCTGAGGCGGTGCCGGCGCTGCTACCTGTGCGATTGACAGTCACGGCTGCAACGGGCGTTCCATCTTCGTTGACGCTGAAGGTGGGGGCGCTAAACTGAAGGCTAACCGGATCATCTTTAGTGCCTTGATATTGAATGTTCCGCAGCAGGTAGTCGGAACTATCTGATTTGAAGGAGGTGGCGCTGTAGGCACCGGTGGGGCTATCGTAGGCTTTGGCTGAGAACCGCAGTTCGTCAAAACTAATGTTGCTGAGAGGGTTTGCTTCTATCTTGAATTGGAAACTGCCATCGGCGCGATCGCCCGTGAAAGTCACTCCATCTAAACCCACAGTAATCGGTTTTACGACTGCGGGAGAGTTTAGACGAGTAATCGTAAAATTGTTAGCCGGTACGAGAGTCCCATTATTAAAGATTTGCAGCAAACCAACTTCATTACCTTGATCGCCGAGTCCGGGGTTAGTTTTGGGACTCAATGCGCTGAGGTCGATCGTGGCGCTACTGATATTTTGGTCTTCTGCCCATTTCAGCTTCAGTACCTGAGATTGATTGGTGTTCGGATCGTGATTGATTTCCGCCCGATTTTTACTAGCGTCGGTGAACCAACCACTATAAGAGGATGGCACACCAATACCAGGGGTGCTGCCGTAACTCAACCAACTTTTAGGGTTTTCATTCGTTGGTAAAGTGAGATTGGCGATCGCTTGAGGATTGAGGTAATCTGTTTCCACGCCATCAAAAGCTACCCCAGACAGTTTAATGCCTTGATTTTGGGCAGCAGTAGGCCATTGTGTAATTAGGTCATTGACGTTGGTGAAATTATTGGTTTGACCCAAAGAACCATTGAAAGGAGTAGGCATAGCTTCTCTTTTGGTAGTAATTAAGGATTGGAAGTGACTGAAAATTTCAGCGTTGGGCTATAGTTCTCTGTCACGGTAAGAAACATTTCACGGTCAATAACTTCGATCCGGAAAAAAATCCGATATTTTTTTTATTCCTGGACGCACTCCGACAAACAAACCGCGTTTTTTACCTTATTTGCCGATAACAACGGGTATTTTCGTAAAAACCAGGTTTCTGGCGATGGGTGCGTAAGAAACCGGGTTTTTAAGCTTATTTATCTGTCACAACCTGTCTTTTTGCAAAAACCCGGTTTCCGACCACCTGTGCGTAAGTCCTAATTTTTTGAAGCCTCTAAACAGCGGGTTTTCCGCATCCGTAGAGGAGAGCTTAAATAATTGTCACAGTCCGTAAGTTTACTTAGAATAATTATCAAAATATGTGAAAGTGCAGTTGCGGGCCAGCAGCGGTGTTTTCTCTGCACCTTAAGGCTTTGAGGCGTTGCAGAGTAGAGTAATTAATTCAGGAGGGACAGGAAAATTCCTAAATTTGAGATGGTGAAGTAATACCATTTCTCTAAAATCATGCAATACTCTCCGACCCCCCCTAGCCCCCCCGCGAGCTCGGGGGGGGACAAGAATACTGTTGCATTATTTTTTGAAATTGGTATAACAATCCAATAGAGTGTTTCTACATTTACTCTGATTTAGAATGAACAGGTATTGTGGAATTTTGACCTCGTTACTCGCCGGAAATACAGCGTATTCCAGGTTTGTGATGTACACGCTCCTAACCGTTTTTTTACAGTTCTCGCATCATTAGTGATTCTGTTCTGTGAAACCGATTTCTCGCTCTCTACATCTACATGGAATGTGCTGTATTTCCGATCGATCTGTGATCGGTCAAAAAACTCAGAGATTTTCGTTAAAAAAATTGAGTTTCAAATGTTATTGCTGAAGCGATTGCTAGATATCTTAATGCTATGAATGATGAAAAGCCTGGGAAATAATTTTATTTTGATTGTCTCTTTTGAGAATTAGTTAGATAGTAAAGTTTTGTATAAGATTAGATCGCTAATAGCTGTCAGCTACTAATTCACTATCTCAAACAATAAATTATGTCGATCGATCTGTATTCACCGCACTCGATCGCCTATCCAAACAATTTACAGACAAAGACTAACCGCAGTATAACCGCTGGCCCGATCGCATTCGGCACGGCAAAATTAAACCGGGGCGATCGTCCGCCAGCTTCTATCATCCGTCATTTACCGGATGTGATTGCTTAAAAATTTTGAGCGCTATTGATTAGATTCCGGGCGTTTCTGGCGTTTTTGCTGCACAAACTGTTCCAAATCCGCGATCGCATCTTCAAAATCCGACAAATTAATTTTCGCAGGTTTAGCCTTCTTCGGCGGACTCGAAGGCTGAGGAGCAGACTTAGCTTGAGGAGGCGGAGACGGAGGCTGTGCCGCTTCAGTGTTGGCAGTTTCTATATAATCGAACAATTCATCCAAGGACTGAAAAAAAGATTGAGCCGAGGCCCGGCGTGAATCTTTGCGATCGTCGTCATCCATCATAAGCTACTCCATAGACTCTAAAACTTGCCGAGAAACTCCGCCCCCCGGCGCGTACAGATATTTAGACATCAAAACCCCAATCAGCTAAAACCCTTCATAAATTTCGCTTTTATCCGAGGCCAGATCCCCCTAAATCCCCCTTAAGAAGGGGGACTTTGACCGCCTCTTGTCCCCTGCTTCTTAAGGGGGAGTAGGGGGCAAGCTAAGGGGGGATCGGGCTTAAGAAGGGGAGTAGGGGTTGACTTCGATCGCCTCTTCCCGCTTTTTCAGGGGCTGCTAGGGGGGATCGGGGACTATAGGATCAAACACTAAACCCGCACTGCATTTGACGTGGTTGTTGACATCAACCGGCATTGTCAGCCCTCAAAGTCTATCTAACTTTACCCGCCCAGTCAGTGATTTGAAACTTGGGGCGCACCGAGATCGAAATCATTAACCCTAAAAAAATCTCATTTACTGTCTAATTAACCCTAGTCTAGTCGAGAATAAGGACACAGGACTTATGCAACTATTGCCGCTGTTCAAATGTTGCGATCGCAGCCTAAAGCTTAAAATAACTAACAGACGGTGTTTTTTGCTTGAGTTCTAAGATTTCAAAGGTATTAGGAGATTTTCAGGTGACTCAGGGATTTGATTACGATTTAGCAATTATCGGCGCTGGCGTGGGCGGACACGGCGCGGCCATACACGCGGTTAGCTGCGGGCTGAAAGTGGCAATTATCGAAGCGGGCGATATGGGCGGAACTTGCGTCAACCGCGGCTGCATTCCCTCCAAGGCGCTGCTGGCGGCTTCCGGGCGAGTGCGGGATTTGCGAAATGCCCACCACCTCAAGATGTTGGGTATTCAGTTGGGAAACGTGGATTTCGATCGAGGGGCGATCGCCAATCACGCTAACACTATTGTTAGCAAACTTCGCGGCGACTTAACCAACAGCCTCAAACGTTTGAACGTCGATATCATCCAAGGTTGGGGCAAAATTGCCGCCGCTCAAAAAATTACTGTCGAAACAGATAAAGGCGAGAAAACTATTACCGCCAAGG
>NZ_JBARVX010000185.1:0-10163 GCF_049646505.1 Microcoleus sp. | reverse complement strand
TCCCTCTCTCTCCACTATTATTCGCGAAAAATCTTCTCTTCATCCCTTGGGTTTGTCTTGGCAATTAGAATAACTCCTTCCCCTACTTATTGAGCCGATACAATAATTGCATAAGGATGAACAATAGGTTTAAACTGAATTTGATCGAGGTTTGGAGAAGATTCACTTGCAACTGGTTTAACCTGTATAAGTCCAGTCAGAATTTCCCCTTGTCTAAGAGCCTCTTTGTCATTCGAGGCTCTGTAAATCCAAGGTTTACGCATGGTTAGCTACTCAAAATCTAGGACTAAAGGCGGTCTGACTTCGCTAGGTAATACGCTACCAGTAAGTAATCCTAATTCTTTAGGTAAGGTAGTTTGTCCTAAATCCGACCGACAGTCACTATAATATTCCACCATTCGTTCAAGCACTTCAGATGCTTCTTGCAATCCTTCGGGAGTGTTAGCAAAAAGCAGATTGAGTAGCGTTAAACACTTAACCCAAGTGATGGTGTTTTGATTGAATTGACCAAACCATTCACCACTAATAGGTGATTCGATGGAAACTTCGATTTTTAAGCTAGGAGTACCAGATGCTAAAGTGTGCCGATACTGCGTCTGAGCAGGAGTGGGTAAAACTTCATACCTTTGTCCAATTATATTTTTGCTTTGAGTACCACCAGTTGTTACGTGCATAGGATTATATTGGTTGAGGTTGCATTGCTCTGTGCAACTCTTCCGTGATACCCCACCGGAAGAGATTTCTGGCTGTATGGTTGTAGTTATCGAGTATTTTCCAGGCATTTTCACTTTTTTCTATTTTATCCTCAGTAAAAAAATCAGTATCTAATAAATAAGCTGTTTCATCTATACCTCCTTCTGTGTCCCTAACGTTAACAAGCCCGTGACTAAAATTAACTTGACCGAATTCAGTTTTTAGCTGTAAATTTTTAACAAAGTTTTGAATTGAATCTGCCACTTCTGGTGTATAAAGTTCAGAAGCAATATGTTGCGGTATTAATTCATGCCACTCTTTGTCTTTAATATTTAGTTTTGATCTAATAATTAGATCGCGATATCTTAGTCCTGTTCGTGAATAAAAAGAGGGATTATATATTTTTTCCAAAAGTTCTACAGCGCGTTTAAATTTATCAATAAAATTTTCATATCTTTCATACTTTGTCGTAGCAAGCGTTATAGAGTTTTTGTCTAAAGATATCTGGAAACTCAAGTCTTCTGACTTAAATTGATAAGTCAAGTCAATTGAAGTCAAGTCACTGGTAAAATTTGAGCTGAATTGGGTTAAAAGATTAGATAGCTCAACCGGGATCTGCAAATTTCTAGAAGTTTCAAAAATTGGGTATTCAAACCTTATACTATCTTGAAAGTCTACAGGCTGTTGGCTGGCAATTTTTAGGATAGTTGGAAATCTAAGTTGAGCAATAACCTCAATTAGGGGGCTGTTCTCATAAATTACTCTTTCATAGTTTGGGATATTCATTTTTTCAAAGTATTCATTACCAATTTGAAGAGCGTCTATTAATCTAGCTTAACTTACTTCCAAACAGAATCACATTCAGGATCGATGCGATCGCCTTTTCCCAATCAAATTTTATAACTTAAAAATATGGGCAATACTGGATTTGAACCAGTGACCCCTTCCGTGTGAAGGAAGTGCGCTACCACTGTGCTAATTGCCCGCAGATCGTTAAGATAACATACTCACTCGATATTCGCAACTTAATTTTCCCAAAAATTCAGTTGCACTCGACACAATGCCCACAACACAGGCATTTGTCGAGCCTAGAATCAATCAACCACCCACCAACCCGCCGCAGGGCCGACAAACCGCACCACAATCCACCAACCCACCAACAGGCTAATCCCGATCCAGCTTCCGCGAGATGTCCACCTCACAAAATCTTCACTTTGGGTTTTCGTGATTGGTAGCCAGGAAACGATGCGCTCTTCTTTACGGAATTCATCGCCGATCGAATCTTTACGACGCTTAGCTTCACCCATAATTTTTGTCTGCTAAATCAGATTTCAATTGTATAACCAACCAAATTATACGGCAACAGGTCATCTCAAGCCTGCGTCAGCCAAGTCGTATCCAAATAATTAATCCTCGCAAACGGACTCAGCGCCGCTAAAACCTGCTGCCCGTAACTGCGGTGAATCACCCTACTGTCGAAAATCGCCACAACCCCCTGACGTTCTCGCACCGGCGCGATCGCCCGCTGCAACTCATTCAGCGCCGCCGGCAGCAAATACAACCGAAACCAATCCTTGCGCCGCTCCTTATAATCAGCCACACGCGCCGCCACCAAAGGATTCTCTAAAGAAGGTAGCGGCAAAGTGGCGATCGCCAGCAAATGAGGCGCGCTCAACTCCCCCTGATATTCCCGCCAAAACTCCCACCCAGTCACCAAAATCCCATTCTCCCCCACATCAGTTTTTTCCACCCGCACCCTCGTACCGAACTCAGAAGCCAAAATCGCCGCCATCCTAGCCTTCAGCGGTACATCACCCACAATCAACACAGTTAAACCCGCCACCGACACGCTCATCAACAGCAAAGTCCGAATTTCTTGAATCAAAACACCCTGAAATTCCGGCGTATTCGGCAGCGGCAGCCAATTGGGAATGTACAGTTGAATTAATTCGTTTTGTCGATCGGGCGAAAACTTCACACTCGTCAACTCTGGCAACCCCATCATTTGCCGGAAGATCGGCGCCTTCTGTTCCACATCCACCGCACAGCCAATCAACACCACAGGCACTGCAGACCAAATTTTACTCAAAACCTCCGCCACCTGCACCGGCGCGCAGTAGAGAGAAAATGACCCGCTCGATCGATGAATTTGCGCCCACCGCAGTTGGCCGTTAGTTTGCCAGCAATGCCAAAAATTGCTCCAAGCAGCCGGAATCTGCCCGTTAAGCTCGATCGTCGCCAGCAGCCCCTCCAAAATATTTTGCTCTGCCGCTTCCAGCAAATAGCACTCGTCAGGCTTAGCTGGATGCAGAAACACAGCCCGCGTTAGCAGTACCCGCACTTGGAGGATTTCATCCGCCAGCATTGGCTCAGATTGCATTAAATCATTCCAGTCAGGAGGTTGCAAACCCGCAGTCAACTGCTGGCGCGTCCAAACTTCCAAATCGTCCACACCGTCGATAATTGTCGGAATATTGCCGCGAAGTTCCGAATTTTCCGCCAAGCTATCCGCCAGCCAAGACTCCGGATCTATGAGCATCAGCCCTTGGAAATCGGCATTGTGGGAATAAATCTCGATCGGCTTCTCTGTTTGCAGCCACTCTTGCAAGCGGGGAATTTCCACCCGGTGCAAATGTTCCAGCAGCGGTGTCGGCGCGACTAAAATCACCGGATCGGGCCACATCAACACCGGCATCAAATAACTGACTCGATACCGCTGTCGGTAAGCTCCTGCGGGCAGCCCCGTTTGAATTAGAGCGCTGCGCCCCAAGCGCAAAGCCCGCGCCACGAGACGCGCCATCGTTAAATGGTGGGGCCAGTGCGGCTCCGAGGTCGATCGCAAAAAGCGGAGCAGCGAGTTGTGAACTTCTACCTCAATCAATCGATGTCACAGTTGATATTGCTCAATCAACATAATCAAAACTTGCCAGAAAATCAACTACTTTTTCAGCCGCAGGCAAACTGAATTTACTCTCCCGATTCTTTCCACCTCGCCGACCAAAATTCTGGTGAGACTGCACGGTCAAACTCTCCTGCCCCGAACTCATTAAAATAGTTTGGGTAGGCGACTGAAAAAACTTTGTTTGACGACATGAATTTACTGCTGCTTGCAGCATTTCTTTCGCTTCATTTAAATTATCTATCGCTAGATTCAATGCTTTATACAACTGTACAATTCGATTTTTTTTCAAATCTTGACTGACAATATTTTTGCTGACAGCAACAAGATTTTTCTGAGTTTCTAAAGCATCATTAAAAGGCAGAATCGCTAAAAAAGCGACTGGCAATAAATGCTCGTCGCTATCAAGTCTAAAAGTGAGAGTTGTCCGGCGGTAGCCGACTTCAATATCGGGAGGACAGCTCATTTGCCGGTAATGCCGAGCTATTTCGCTATACGCTGTTGCTAAAGCAATATTTGCTGAGTAATCTAAAACTGCGTCAACCACAATTCGCACTAACCCCGGCGTGTGATTTAAAAATCTTCTCGATTCTGACGGCGAATTAAATTGTTGAATCAGAGTGCGATCGCCAGCAGGGCTGATGTCAACCCACTCGCAAGCAATATTATCGGCGATGATGCCAAACCTGGGAACCAAATACAGTTTTGCCCCAGTTAAAGTTGCCCCCGTCAAATCTGCGCCAACCCAATCTGCGTTAATCAAATTAGTTTCTGTCAAATCTGCGTGAACAAAATTAGTATTTGCTAAATTAGTATTTCTTAAATCGGCTCCCTTCAGGTTAGCTCCGCTCAATTTAGCATCGCTCAAATCTGCGTCTTTGAGGTTAGCTCCGCTCAAATCGGCCCATTTGAGGTTAGCTCCGCTCAAATCGGCACCGCTGAGATTCACCTGCTGCAAAGAAGCTTGTCTGAGATCCGCATTGCTGAAATTCACGCCGTTAAGTTCTGCTTTTGTCAAATCCGCGCCGTGCAAGTTAGCTCCTTGAAAGTTAGCTGATGAAGCCGAAGCACCTCTGAGATTTGCACCGGAAAGATTGGCACCGCACAAGTTAGCTTCCGTCAGTTTTACCTCTCTTAAATCGGCTTCAGTCAGGTTAGCGCCGCTGAAGTTAGTTTGGCTGAGTTCGCAGCGGACTAATTCGCCTCTAATCAGGGATGCTCCGATTAATTGAGCTCCACTTAAATCGGCTCTCACCAAGTTTGCTACGTTGAGAGCAGCCCCGTTTAAGATTGCCCGCGAGAGATTGGTGCTGCTGAGTCTAGCCACGTTCAGGTTAGCTTCGCTCAAGTCAGATTCGCTCAAGTTAGCGCCGCTGATGTTGGTGACAAATAAGCTAGCCCGCCTTAAAATTGATTGGCTGAGATTGATGCGGCTGAGATTAGCTTCATTCAGGTTGATTCCTGTGAAATTTCTGTCGCCTTCTGTGTATCTTTTGACCAGTTCAAATCGTTTGAGAAGTTCTTCAGCTTCCATTGTTTTTACCTGAATGATATCAAATCCTCTCTTCATCGGAATAGTAAAGTCACTGTTGACTGTTGACTGTTGACTGTTAACGGTTGACTGTTAACGGTTAACAGTCAACCGTTAACATCATGAGGAGTGCAACCGGAATTGATATGAAAGGGCGCGAGGCTAACTTTTATGCTGCATGAATATAAATTATCTCCATTTAATTTATATAGCAAACCCAAGGTTATTACATTTTTAATTGCTGAAATTATTGCCGACAATTGCATTTACCTTCTTCCTTCTTCCCTCTTCCGACGGACATCAGACTTACATCCGTTACATCCGTTACATCCGTGGAGCGAATCCGTTGCCGAACTTCCTTCTTCCGACGGACTTACATCCGTTACATCCGTTACATCCGCTACAAAAGAAGCGGACGTACTTCCTTCTTCCTTCGGCTATATTTACTCGCCGAGCTGATAAAAGCTTTTGACAAACTCAACCACCGTATTTAGCGGCGGGGTTGTGAATCTTTGGGCTTTAATTGCAGGATTGATCGAGGTTTTGTTGGCTCCCGGCAAATTTGCCAAGTTTCTGCCAAAGTCTGGATGATAGTGAACCATCAAACTTTCGGCGCTGGAGTTGGCCAGTACGGTTTGGGTAGGCGATTGGAAAAAACTCGACATCAGTTCGCGATCGAGGCGAACCGGCTGAATTTTCATTTCCCCTATTTTTCTGATTGTTTTGGTCAGCATCACGTTCAATTGCACTACCATATTTGAGACTCGGACGCCCAGGTTATTGCCGCTTTGGGGTTGAATCATCTTGATCAGAGTAATGAGGTTTTTCTGAGTAAATGCCGCGTCGCTAAAGGGAATAATAGCAACGAAAGCTGTGGAAAACAGCCGATCGTCCTGATCTATTCTAAATGAGATGATTGTCCGGCGCGAATTAACTTCTATGCTGGGAGGATGGCTCAAACCCGAGTATTGACGGGCAATTTGGCGGTAGGTAGCCGCCAGGGCAAAGTTAGCATCGGGGTCTAGGGGTCGATCGACAATAATCTGAACAGTCGGCGGTGTAGCATTAAAAAACCGTTGAGATTCTTGTGAAGTAAACCGCTGAATGTGGCTGCGGTCGCCGTTGGGACTCAGGTCAACCCAATCGCAGGTAATATCGTCTGCTTTGAGATTAAACCTGGACACCGCATAAATTTTTGCCCCAGTCAGCGCCGCCCCCGTCAAATCTGCGCCCACCCAATCAGCGTGAATCAAATTCGCTTGAGTCAAATCCGCGTGTACCAGAGTAGCGTTCAACAAATTGACATTGCTCAAATTTGCCCCGTACAAGTTAGCCCCGCTCAATCTCGCTTCATCGAGGTCAGCCCCCGTCAGGTTCGCCCCGCTGAGGTCGGCCCACCGGAGATTAGCGCCTCGCAAATCAGCGCCGCTGAGGTTGGCTTGAGACAGATTAGCTTGTCTGAGTTCGGCATTACAGAGGTTAACACCTCGCAAGTCTGCCCTGCTGAGGTCGGCTCTGTGCAAGTTTGCCCGTTCCAAGTTGGCCGCTGTCAGGGAAGCGCCTCTGAGGTGAGCCCCGCTGAGGTCGGCTTGCTCTAGATTGGCTTCTCGCAGAGTTGCTTCTCTCAAATCTGCTTCGCTGAGGTTTGCACCGCTCAAGTTTGCACCGCTGAGGTCGGCACGGATCAGCTCGGCTCTGATCAGTGTAGCTTCCACGAGTTTGGCTTCGCTGAGGTCGGCTCGAATCAGGTTAGCTACGTTGAGGATAGCGCCGCTGAGGTTGGCTTTGTTGAGATTGGCACCGCTGAGTCTAGCAACATTGAGTTTGGCTTTTCTCATGTTAGCGTTTGACAGATTGGTGCCGCTCATGTTGGTAAGGCTCAAGATTGCCTCGCTGAAATTAGCCCCGGCCAGATCGATCCTGCTGAGATTTGCCTCGCACAGGAGGATGGCAGTAAAGTCTCTTTCTCCTGCTGCATATTTGGCGATGAGTTCTTCGGCGTCCATGCTTTTCACTTTCCCTGATGTGTTAGCTAGAACAAAGCTTTGTTGTGCCAACCTTTAAATAGAATAAGCATTTTTTGTAACTTGATGCAATATGCTTAGACATCTATATTGTGAAAGCCTTTTATAAAATCCAAAAGGGTAGCGATATTAGCTTGACCCAATTTTGTGCTTTCGGCTAACTTGGCTGAGGTTGAATTGTTCGGATCGTATTTTTTGATCGGGCGCTTGCCGAAGGATGGGTGGTGATATACACTGATTTTTTCACCGCAGGAATTAATTAAAATCATCTGTGTAGGGATTTGAAAAAAATTGATGCTTTCGCCGATTCTGGGAAAAGAACTTGAAATTTTGATTTGGTCTACTTTGCTGATAGCTTGGTTGAGAGCTTTGCTGGATAATTGGACGTGTTTGGATTCTTTGACGTTAAGTTTGCCTGCATCGTGGGATTGAATCATTTTCATCAAAGCTATCAGGTTTTTTTGAGTTGTGGCAGCGTCATTAAAAGGAATGATGGCAACGTAAGCGGTGGCAAATAATTTATCGTCGCTGTCCATTTTAAAGGCGAGTACGGTGCGCCTGGAGCTGACTTCGATGGTGGGCGGCTGACTTAAACTGGGGTATTGTTGGGCAATTTGGTAATAAGTTGCAGCTAGGGCAAAATGAGCGCCTTGGTCTAAGGGCGAGTCAATCACAATCCTAACTGTGGGTAAGGTTTCGTGAAAAAATTCGTTGGTTCCTCCCGAGTTTAACCAGTAAATTTGGCTGTGGTCGCCGTTGGGACTTAAATCTACCCATTTGCAGGTCATGCCTTCGGTTTTGATGCCGAGCCGCGAAACGGCGTGGAGTTTGGCTCCGGTTAGGGTGGCTCCGGTTAAGTCTGCTCCAATCCAGTCAGCGCGAATCAGATAGGCGTTTGACAGGTCGGCGTGAACTAAACTGGCATTGAGCAAGTTGGCGTGGCAGAGGTCGGCTCTGCTGAGGTCGGCTCCGCTCAATTTGGCTTCGCTCAAATCTGCCCAGCGCAGGTTGCAGCCGCTGAGGATTGCCCAGCGCAAATTGACGCCGCTGAGGTCGGCACCGCTGAGTATGGCTTGAGTGAGGTTGGCTTGTCGGAGTTCTGTCCCTCGCAAGTCTGCGCCGCTGAGGTCGGCTCGACTGAGGTCGGCACCTTGCAGGTTGGCTTGTTCGAGGTTGGCTTCTGTCAAGTACGCGCCGCTGAGGTGAGCGCCTCGAAGGTTGGCTTGAGCGAGGTTGGCTCCTCGGAGGGTGGCTTCGGTGAGGGTGGCTCCGCTGAGGTTGGCTCCGCTGAGGTTGGCTCCGCTGAGTTCGGCTCGAATGAGCTCGGCTCGGATCAGTTTGGCTCCTGTGAGTGTGGCTCTTTTGAGGTCAACTCGCACTAGGTAGGCGACGTTGAGGTCGGCGTTGGTGAGGTTTGCACCGCCGAGATGGGCTCCGCTGAGTCTGGCGATGTTGAGTTTTGCACCGGTTAGGTTGGTTTTGCTGAGGTTGGCTCCGCTGAGGTTTGCTACACTCAGATTCGCACCCTTGAGGTTGGCTCCGCTCAAGTTGACGCCGCTGAGGTTGGCCTCAGTTAGGTTGATTCCGGCAAAGTTTCTTTCTCCGGCGGCATATTTTTTTAGGAGTTCCTCGACTGTCATGGGGGCGGCACCGTATCAAATATCCCCATTTTATTGCTATGAATATCGGTATTGTCGGACTTGGTTTAATTGGTGGCTCGATCGCTCTGGATTTGCGATCGCGCGGGTTTGATGTTTTTGGGGTTTCGAGTCGCCAGCAGACTTGCGATCGAGCGATCGAAAGCGGTGTTGTCTCTGCAGCCAGCATACACCTGTCTGATATGGCAGCAGCCGATTTGGTTTTTATTTGCACGCCGTTAGGATCGATCGAGCCGATCGTCCGAGAGTTAGTGCCCTATCTTTCCCCTGATACTATAGTAACCGATGTCGGTTCCGTAAAAACACCCATAGTACAAGCTGTGTCTCCTTTGTGGCCGAATTTTGTGGGGGGACACCCGATGGCGGGGACTGCACAAAACGGCATTGAGGCGGCGGTAAGGGATTTGTTTGTGGGGCGGCCTTATGTGGTGACGCCGACTCCCCAGACTCCGGCGCACTCGCTAGAAAAGGTTGAGGAAATTGCGCGGTTGTTGGGTGCTAAAGTTTACCGATGTGAGCCGGAAGAGCACGATCGAGCTGTGGCTTGGATTTCTCATTTGCCGCTGATGGCTAGCGCGACTCTGGTTGCTGCCTGCGCTGTTGAGGGCGATCGGGATATTGTTAATTTAGCCCGACATTTGGCGAGTTCGGGTTTTCGGGACACGAGTCGGGTAGGGGGCGGCAACCCAGAGCTGGGAGTGATGGTGGCGAAATACAATCGAGAGGAATTGCTGCGATCGCTCCGATTTTACCGCGACAGTCTCGACGAGTTCATCAACGATATCGCATCCGAAAATTGGCAAGCTCTCGAACACAAGCTGAAGCATACTCAAAAAGCGAGAGCAAATTACAACTTGTGAGCCAAAAATTGCTTAAAACATTCCCCGTCTCGATGATGATTTGTGGACGCATCTATAATTGAGTTTAAATGTACGCTTATTCTCGACTCAAGCGGGTTTTACTGGGTGAATCTCTCCCCACCAGCGCATCTGTTCGCGAACGGCTGAGCAACGCTACAGGACTAGCTGTTCTTGCTTCTGATGCACTGTCATCTGTGGCTTACGCTACTCAAGAAACTCTGCTGGTACTGTTGCTGGCGGGGAGCAGCAGTTTGAGTTTGTCGCTACCAATTTCGGGAAGGCGTTGGTGAATTAGGGTATGATGATTTGAGAGTGGGAGTGCCAAAAAATAACACTTCACAAAACGCAGAGCTTATGCAATGTCCTGAATGTCAGTCAACTCATGTTAATAAAAATGGTCAAAAAAAAGGTAAACAGAATTATATTTGTGTCGGTTGTGGCAGACAATTTATAGAGGGCTATCAACTTCATAAAGGTTATTCTGAAGATGTGAAACGT
>NZ_JBARVX010000184.1:0-22568 GCF_049646505.1 Microcoleus sp. | reverse complement strand
GGGGGAGAGGGGGAGATTGGGAGATTGGGAAAATATTCCCTCTTTCTTATTCCTTGCCTCCGTTACATCCGTTACATCCCGTACATTGCTCGTTGCCGAACCTTCTTCCTTCTCAACTGATTCTAATTTTTTCCAGCTATTGAGGGAAAGCCCGATCGCCCCAATTCCCCCAATCGCGATCGCAATATCGTGAATTGGGAGATTCCAGCCAAATCGATCGTACACTCTGGCGATCGCCCCTGTCTGCACCAAAGTCACATCTATAATCGAGGGCAATACAATGATCCCGAATACGCTCAGCAGTGCTGCACTCAGCCAAGGTATCCACTCCCGCATCTGAAATAGAGGATCTGGCCGATCGAGAATCGAATACTTCAGGACACTGTAAAATAGTGCTGCTAAAATACCGCTGGCAAAAGGTGTCGCCAGCCAAGTTAAGGAAATAGTGCCGATTGCTCCCCAATCAACCGCATCAATTCCGGCCGCCACGCAGCTAAAACCCGCGATCGCGCCTACCACTGCATGAGATGAAGAAACCGGCAAACCTCGACTTGTAGCGATTTGCAGCCACAACCCGCCAGCTATCAGCACCGACACCATCCCGATTAAAAATACTTCTGGCTGAGCCGCAAACACATCTGCATTCACAACTCCTGTTGCCAGAGTTTCGGAAACTCCTTGCCCGAACAGCACTGCGCCGGAAAATTCCAGTATGCCTGCAACAATTATTGCTTGTCGCAGCGTTAGAGCCTTCGAGCCTACGGATGTCCCCATCGAGTTAGCGACATCGTTCGCCCCCAAGTTGGCGGCGACGTACAAGGCTAGTGCAGCCATTGCCGGCAGTTGCAGAAATACGAGTTCAGAAGTATTTAACATAGAATTTTTTTTGACATAAAACTGGCAGTTTGATATATGATAAGGGATTGTGAGTTTTGGTAAATCCCATGAAAGGCGCAGAAATAATCCGTTCGATCGAGACGGAAGAAATAAATAGAGTCAAGGAAGAACTAAAAAAACAGCTTCCCGAAATTTACGTCGGCGACACAGTGCGAGTCGGCGTGAAAATTAAAGAGGGCAGCAAAGAACGGGTTCAGCCCTACGAAGGGACTGTGATTGCTATGCGTAACGGCGGCATTAATGAAACAATCACCGTGCGCCGCGTGCTTCAGGGCGTGGGTGTGGAACGGGTGTTTATGATTCACTCGCCCCGCATCGCTACGATCCAAGTCATGCGCCGCGGGAAAGTCCGCAGAGCCAAACTTTACTACCTGCGCGATCGGGTGGGCAAGGCAACTCGCGTCAAACAGCGGTTCGATCGCTCTCTGTAGGGATGCACCAAACTTTCGGTTCATTCATGGAAAATGGGAAATTGAGAAATTTCCCAAAAAAGTTTTCCATTTCCGAGCGCACTGTGTTAAAATAGAAATCTAGAGGTTAAGCGAATTTCAGCAACCTCACCTGTGCGCTCTTAGTTCAGTTGGTAGAACGCAGGTCTCCAAAACCTGATGTCGGGGGTTCAAGTCCTCCAGGGCGCGCTGAATCACCAAACTTGAAATTCTGCCCGAAAGCGCCCGGATTATTGGCTGGAAACAGCCTAAACCGCAAGTTTTCGGGTAGAATTAATTTTTGTGGGCGGTTCGCAAAAAATGCCATCAACAAATGCTCGGTGTGGTTTCTCGATCGCTCGATCGGGCGATCGGCAATTATACCGTTGATGGATTTAGCTTGTAAAAAAGTGCTGGCTTTGGATTTGAAATTTTGGACTTGTAAGTGGTTAGTGTCAAAAAATCAAAGAGCCGCGAGCCACTCACACAATCTAAAATCTAAAATCTAAAATCGCAAGGGGGATTCGATCGTGGCGAAAAAAGACGAAGCTCAAGAAACTCAAGAGATCGCGGCGGCGTCTGGGTTTGACCCTGTGGGTTTTTTAAAGGAAACTAGAGAAGAACTCGACAAAGTGGTGTGGCCCAGCCGCCAGCAGCTAATTAGCGAGTCTTTGGCCGTGCTTTTGATGGTCATCCTTTCAGCAAGCCTGATCTATTTGGTGGATAACTTCTTTAACTGGGGCGCAGGAAAGGTGTTTGGGCCATGACTTTTGCATCAGAAGAATCTGAGTATTCCACAGACGCGACGGGACAGGCTTCATCAGCAGATGTGCCGGAAATTGATGCTCGCTGGTATGCTGTTCAAGTTGCCTCTGGCTGCGAAAAGCGGGTAAAGGCTAACTTGGATCAGCGGATTCAAACCTTGGATGTTGCCGATCGCATCGTTCAAGTAGAAATTCCGCAAACTCCGGCGATCAAAGTCGGTAAAGACGGTTCCAGGCGGCAGTCCGATGAAAAAATCTTCCCCGGCTACGTACTCATCCGGATGTTTATGGACGAGGATACGTGGCAGGTGATCAAAAATACCCCGAATGTAATTAATTTTGTCGGGGCAGAGCAGAAACGCCGCTACGGGCGCGGCAGAGGTCACGTCAAACCGCTACCTCTGAGTCATTCGGAAGTAGAACGGATCTTCAGAAACGCTCAGGAATCAGAACCGGTTGTCAAAGTATCGATGGCGACAGGAGACCACGTTGTGGTACTTTCCGGGCCGTTTAAGGATTTTGAAGGTGACGTGATTGAAGTGAGCCCGGAACGGAACAAGCTCAAAGTTTTACTCTCGATTTTTGGGCGCGATACGCCTGTAGAATTGGAGTTCAATCAGGTTCAGAAACAGAACTAACTAATGGCAAAGAAAGTTGTTGCAGTAATTAAGTTGGCGATTACGGCGGGAAAAGCCAACCCAGCTCCTCCGATCGGCCCGGCTTTGGGTCAGCACGGCGTCAATATTATGATGTTTTGCAAGGAGTACAATGCTAGAACCGCAGACCAAGCTGGTCTGGTGGTTCCGGTAGAAATTTCGGTTTTTGAAGACCGCAGTTTTACGTTTATTCTCAAAACCCCGCCGGCTTCGGTTTTGATTCAAAAAGCTGCTGGCATTGCTAAGGGTTCGGGTGAACCCAACCGCAAGCAAGTAGGGAAAATTACACAGGCTCAGTTGCGAGAAATCGCTGAAACCAAAATGCCTGACCTCAATGCTAATGACGTTGAAGCAGCAATGAAAATTGTGGCGGGAACGGCTAAAAACATGGGCGTGGCGATCGCGGATTGAAGTCAGTTGTCAGTTGTCAGTTGACAGTTGGCAGTTGATAGTTGATAGTTGGCAGTTGACAGTTGATAGTTGGCAGTTGTCAATTCCTGATTGTGAAGGTAAAATCTTCAATTCTTTAATCCAAAATCCAAAATCCAAAATCGATCGGTTCAGGGGGAGAAGCAAAGCTTCGCTAGGAATCGAATCGAACAAATTTTAGAGATAGGATTGGCTGATAAGTTCAATTCTTTAATCTAAAATCTCAAATCTAAAATCGACCCCAGAGATAACAATGGCAAAGAAAGTATCCCGAAGACTCCAAGAACTTCAAAAGAAAGTAGAAGAGAGACCCTACGAACCGCTGGAAGCTCTGCAACTTTTGAAAGAAACAGCAACCGCTAAGTTTGGCGAAGCTGCTGAAGCTCACATCCGTTTGGGAATTGACCCGAAATATGCTGACCAACAGTTGCGGACAACTGTATCGCTGCCAAAAGGCACTGGTCAAGTAGTCAGAATTGCGGTGATTGCTAAGGGCGAAAAAGTTAAAGAAGCTCTGAATGCCGGCGCGGATCTTGCCGGTTCTGAAGAGTTGATCGAAGATATTCAGAAAGGCATGATGGACTTCGATTGTCTGATTGCTACCCCAGACGTGATGCCGTTGGTGGCAAAATTGGGCCGGTTGTTGGGCCCGCGCGGTTTGATGCCTTCTCCGAAAGGTGGCACGGTGACGACTGACATTGCTCAGGCCATCAACGAGTTTAAAGGTGGTAAACTAGAATTTCGTGCCGATCGAACTGGCATCGTTCATGTTATGTTTGGCAAGGCAGCTTTCTCAGCAGAAGATTTGCTGGTCAACCTTCAAGCTTTGCAAGAAACAGTCGATCGCAACCGTCCTTCGGGCGCTAAAGGTCGCTACTGGCGAAGTTTGTACGTATCCGCAACAATGGGCCCGTCGATCGAGGTCGATATCAGTGCCCTGCGCGATCTGAAAATTGACGCTGCCTAGAAAGAATTTAAGCAGAAGGCAGAAGGTAAAAGACAGCTTCGGCTGTCTGTGTAAATCTCTCACAAGACTTGCGCCAAACCCCTGCTAATATCTGACTTCTGGTGATGAGCCCAATCAAAAATCAATAAGCCCAAGACCGCAGGTGCCAATCGCTTAATTTCCTGCCGAGGCTGAAGAAATAAAAAACTCAAGACTCAAATATTAGAAAATTTCTATTTTTTAATTCTGACTTGTTAACTTTTAATTCTCTGCCCCGGCTTGAAGGTCGGGGTTTTTGACGGGCAATTTTCGATCCTAAAAGGAGGTGAAATAAGTATGGGCAAAAGTTTAGCAGCAAAAAATGAGATTATTGCAGACCTCAAGCAAACCTTGAGCGAATCTCAACTGGTAATCGCGATCGACTACACGGGCTTAACTGTTGGTGAAATCACAGATTTGCGTCGGCGTTTGCGTCCGAAAGGCAGCAGTTGCCAAGTGGCAAAAAATACGCTAATGCGAATTGCTGTTGAAGGCAACGAAACCTGGCAGCCGATGCAGGAATTGCTGACAGGTACGTCGGCATTTGTGTTCGTTCAAGAAGATATTGGCGGCGCGATAAAAGCTTACCAAGAATTCCAAAAAGCTTCCAAGAAGACTCAACTTCGCGGCGGCGTGATGGAAGGACGGGTGCTGAAAGAAGCTGATGTTAAAGCATTAGCCGACCTGCCATCGAAAGAACAGCTCATGGCTCAAATTGCCGGCGCTATCAACGGTGTCGCAACCAAGTTGGCTGTGGGTATCAATCAAGTTCCTACTTCGATCGCGCGCGGTCTCAAAGCTTATGCTGAAAAAGACGGCGATGCAGCAGAAGCACCAGCAGAAGCAGAAGCAGAAGCACCAGCAGAAGCAGAAAGCGCGTCTGCTTAGTCATTAGTCATTAGTCATTAGTCATCAGTCATTAGTGTTAATCCACAGGCTGAAGACTGGAGACGAGAAACTAATGATGGAGGAGCAATCCAAAATCCAAAATCCAAAATCTAGAATCGAATTAGGAGTTTAACGAATGTCTACTGCAACCGACGAAATCTTGGAAAAATTGAAGACTCTGAGCTTGCTCGAAGCTTCTGAATTGGTCAAGCAAATTGAAGAAGCTTTCGGCGTCAGCGCTGCTGCTCCTGTAGGCGGTATGATGATGATGGGCGGCGGCGCAGCAGCCCCCGCTGAAGCAGCAGAAGAGCAAACCGAATTTACTGTGATGCTGGAAGAAGTTCCTGCTGACAAGAAAATCGCAATTCTGAAGGAAGTCCGCACGATTACCGGTTTGGGTCTGAAGGAAGCGAAAGACTTGGTAGAAGCCGCACCGAAGGCAGTTAAGGAAGCTATTGCTAAGGAAGCTGCTGAAGAAATGAAGAAGCAGCTTGAAGCTGTGGGCGCAAAGATTTCTATCAAGTAGTCAGAGAATGTAGTTGATATCAATTCCGGTGACACCGGGATGATTGTTAACTGTTAACTGTTAACTGTTAACTGTTAACTGTTAACTGTTAACTGTTGACTGTTGACTGTTGACTGTTAACTAATACCATTTTTCTTTCATATGTGCTATGGATGAAGTCTTAGCCCCCCCTTAATAAGGGGGGGTTGGGGGGGTAATATCTAGCGCTACTTTATGAAATTGGTATAAAATTAATCGCGCGATAGTTAAATCTCTCGCGCGATTAATTATTTTTGGGGTTGGGAAACGACAAGGCCGTGTTTTCTTAGATTTTAGAGGCGGCTTCCATTTGCCGCACGACTGTTAAAGCAGAATAGGAAACACCGGCGGTTCCTTCTCCGGGATGGGTGGAGTCGCCGACTAACCAGAGGTTTTTAATCGGCGTGCGGTTGGCAAATCCGAAGGGGCCGAAGGTTGGTATTCGCTGGCCGATGCCGCCTACAACGCCCTTATCGCGCGCTGTGTAGCGGGCAAAGGTGCGGGGTGTGGCTGATTCTTGGTGTACAATTTTTTCGGGTGTCAAATCGAAATATTCGCTCAAACGGCCGATCGCCCCTGCGGTATATTTTTGCTTCAATCCTTCATAATCAACCGAATTCCACCACATTCGAGTATCAGTAAAAGACGAAGCAATCACAGTCGCCATTCCCTCTGGTGCCCGGCCATCACCCGGATGGCTGACAGAAACAAATAATGAATTATTCTCCCCAATCTCACCTTCGTAATCGTAGAGAAACTGCAGGTGCGGCGGACAATTTGCCGGAATTGCGCTTTCGTGCACTCCCAAATATATGACAAATGCGCCGGATGCGGGCGGCAGTTTATCGACTCGATATTTGTAGCCTGCCATTTGAGTTGGGATTTGATTTGTTGTTTCTGAATTATCTGTTAAAGTTTCTAAAATAGGCTCGCTTGACAATAACTTTACTAGATTTTGTGCGGTGACATTGGCAACAATGCGATCGGCAGTTTCTGTCCAAACTTCGCCGTTTTTTTGATTGCGAATCACTGTACCGGTGGCTTTCCCGTTACTGGTGACAATGCTTTCGACAGTATGCCGCAATAAGACTTTGCCGCCGTAAAGCTCGATCGCGCTTGCGAGTCGATCGCTCAACACCTGCATACTTCCTTGTAAATGATACAATCCCTGCGGCTCTTGGGAAACTCCTAAAGCCGTCGCCGCGTACAGCAGCGCCGTTTCTTCAGTATCGACTTGAGAATACAATTTTAACTGTAAATCCAGAAAAGTTTTCAAGCGCAAATTGTCCCCCAACCCGCACAAGCGCAAAGCATCACCCACCGTCATCAAAGTGAAAGGCAAAGTAATTAAAGTATCGGGGCGAACTGCTTGAATTAATTGCCAAAAATCCCAGAAATTTCTCGGCGGCAAAACTGGATCGCGCCCTTGAAAATTCCAGCTAGCTTGGAACAATGTAGATAATAATTGCCAAAAACGTTCGCTACCGGGAAATTGCCGCTGTCTTTCTTCCTGCCATTTTTGCGGATCTCGCCAGACGCTAATCGGTGCAGTTTCTCCGGGCAAAAACACCGCACAAGCCGGATCGCAGGGCGTGGCTGCAGGAAGTTCGATATCTAATTCCGAGAAAATTCGGTGGTGAATCCCTCCGGGTTCCAATCCTGCAACCTGCGTCGCGCCGACATCGAAGGTAAAGCCTTTGCGTTTGAAGGTGGAAGCGCAGCCTCCAGGGACGATCGCCTGGTCTAAGACTAGCACTTTGTATCCTCTGCGGGCTAGCAGGGCGGCTGCTGTGAGGCCTCCGATGCCCGCTCCGATTACAGTGACGCTGCCCTTAGTTTCGGCTGCAACGGGTTTGCTCTGAGGGGTGCGATCGCTCGTCATAATTGATTTACTGTAATATTGCTTAATATTATGCTCATATTTTGCAATAAAAAGCTTCTCCAATTACACTCCCGCAGCGACTTAAGTCTCAGAGCAGTCTTTCGGGTTGAGTTGACATTGACGGGCACTGTGCAGTGTCTTTAGCGACTGCTAAACGTTTAAAAAATAACACGACAAAGCCAGAGACGAACCCGATTTGGGGCGGGCAAATCACCCGCCCCAAAAAAAGATTGAGCTTATACCAATTCTCAAAAACTTTGCAACAGTTTTTGTAAGGGCGGGTTCATTTGCTCGTTACCAGGCTCTGCCTGGTAATGCAGATCCGGAGGCTCTGCCTCCTTTGAGGAAGGCAACTTAGTTAGTAGGCATTAGTTAGTAGGCAGTTGTCAACAGTCAGCAGGCAGTAGTTAGTAGTCCACAGTCAACAATAAACAACTCATTAGTCCTCATATCGAGGACTTCTGCTATTAGCCAGGGCTAAGTCTAAGAGCGGTTTTTCTGCTTAAGTTGACTTTAGACAATATGGAGTGTCCCTAGCGATAGCTTAAACATTTAAGCAATGGTATGAGAAAGCCGGAGATTCTCGATTTGGGGCGGGCAAATCGCCCGCCCCAAAAAAAGATTGAGCTTAATATTGAGGAACAGACGAATCTACTTCTTGACTCCAAGCATTAATCCCGCCCTTAACATTAATCCCCTCAATTCCCGCTTCCTTCAAAATGCCCAAGGCCTTCGCAGAACGCCCGCCCATTTTGCAGTGTGCAATCAAGCGGTGCCCGTTCAACAATTCCTTGACTTTTGCAACACCTTCGCCGTGTTCGATATCGGGCAAAGACACCAAAATTGAGCCAGGAATTTGAGCAATTTGATACTCGTTGGGATTGCGAACATCCAACAGTACAAAATCCTTCGCACCGCTGTCGATCAACTTTTTAAGTTCGGTGACAGTCATCTCAGGAATTTGCTGTTGTTCTTGCGCTTCCTGGGCTTTAGCTTGAGGAATGCCGCAGAATTGTTCGTAATCGATCAACTTTTCAATTACGGGGCGCACTGGATTCGGCCGCAGTTTCAATTCGCGGAATGTCATATCTAAGGCATTGTACAGCAACAATCTGCCGCTCAAGGTTGTGCCTTGACCCAAGATAATTTTGATAGCTTCCGTTGCTTGGATAGAACCGATAATGCCGCACAAAACGCCTAAAACGCCACCTTCGGCACAGGAAGGAACCATCCCTGGAGGGGGGGGTTCGGGGTACAAATCGCGGTAATTCGGGCCGCCTTGGTAGTTGAAAACTGTGGCTTGTCCTTCAAATCGGAAGATGGAACCGTAGATGTTGGGTTTGTTTAACAGGACTGCAACGTCGTTCATCAAATAGCGAGTCGGGAAGTTGTCCGTGCCGTCGATGATGATATCGTAGGGAGTGGCAATGGCGATCGCATTTTCGGAACTAACGTGAGTATTGTACAAATCAACTTGACAAAAAGGATTAATTTCTAAAATCCGATTTTTGGCCGACTCAATCTTCAGTTTTCCAACCCAAGAAGTGCCGTGAATTACTTGGCGCTGCAAGTTGGAATGGTCTACAACATCAAAGTCTAGAATGCCAATGCGGCCAACACCGGCTGCTGCTAAATACAGCAGCAGCGGCGAACCGAGTCCTCCTGCACCGATGCAGAGTACGCTGGCTGCTTTGAGGCGCTTCTGCCCTTCCAATCCAACTTCTGGGAGGATGAGGTGGCGAGAGTAGCGTTCGTATTCTTGTTTGTTGAGCTGGATCTCGTCCAGATTAGGATTTAGCATGATATTCTGTTATAGGCCGATTTTGAATTATATCCTATCTAAATTTTTCGCATTTTTGCGTGTTTGTTATTTTTACTAACTATTTCTTAATCTGAGTCGGTTCGACTGCGACAATTTCCTCCGCTTGAAAGTTGCCCTCGGAGTCGAGACTCCAACTGCGGAGTTCTTGTGAACTGCCTTGTCGCACGGACACTATGATGTAGGAGTATTGGGCCCAGGCCAATGTGCGATCGCACTCCGAGGGCACTGCCGGACAATCTGGGTGAGAATGGTATATGCCAATAATATCAAGAGTACGATCGCGCCCGTGTTTCATCGCCCGCAACATATCTTCTGGCTTAATAGCATATCTGCGTTTTTCTGTCAAGTCTTTTTGTTCCGGCCAATTATCCTCAGCTTCAGCACTCCAAGCATTGTCAGTCGGCCAAACTTCAACTAAAGTTTTAACACCGTCAGCGATCGTACCTAACAACAAACCGCAGCATTCTTCTGGATAAGCGCTTTCGCCGTGGGTGCGGATAGATAACAGGTGAGAGTCGGAAAGTGCGATTTTTTGCATAGGATTTTATTGTGGATTTTTTGTAGGTTTTATTGTAAAATGCGATCCTCTTCGAGGGCTTCGCTAACGGGCTTTTTTTTAATTGTGGAACAGGCATCTTGCCTGTTCAATACTAGCTTTTCTGGAAATCTCTATTGATTTGAGGTTCCTGTCGCTGTTTGCAAAACAGTTCTATAAGCAATAACAGCTTCCGTTTGGTTGACATATCCTACATATTGACTCAATACAGACAAATCTAACTCTGGCAAAAATCCACTCCTTGAAATTAACTCATAACCTTGTTCTCGCAAGCGGTAAAGAGAAAATCGATCGTTCGCCCAAAACCAGACTTCAGGAACCTGCAAACCGCGATACACTTCTAGCTTGTCAATACCACCGCTAGTTAGAGCAATTTCGATCGCAATATCCGGAATTTCTGCCAGTGCACCCAAGCAGTAACACTCGTCTGGTTCCGCCCCCCGTCTCACGGCTTCGCGGCGAAATGTAGCACTTCCGTAACCGTTGAGATTAATTAGCCTTTCTACTGCATAGGTTTCTATCAACCTGGCAATAATTGTTTTGAGCCTTTCATGTTCTGGCGAATTTGTCATAATAATTTCTAACGTTCCTTCCAAGTACGTCATTCTGGGAAATTCATCGACAAACATATCGGAAAGTTGCTCGTATTGCTCCCAACTCACATCATATAGAATGATGCGCTGTTCTGTCGCTGGATGGAGAGTTTTTGGATCTAAAAGTAACATAATTAATTACCTGCACTAAAGATATCTAAACGTTAGATTTTTCCAATCTTTCTCACTCTTCTTCTCTGTGTCCTCTGCGCCCTCTGCGGTTCGTAAAAAAACGTAGGGTGCGCCGCAGCGCACCTTACGGATGAATCTAATTAATACAATCAAGTCGGAGTTTGCTGTAACTCGGGCCGCTCATCGGGGACGATCGCATTTTCAACAGGACACACCTGCAAACAAATGCCGCAGTCTATGCAGGTATCAAAATCAATCCAAAACCAATCAGTACCCTTGACATTTTTGCCTGGGCCGGGGTGAATGCAAGCCACGGGACAAGCGCCGACGCAATCAGCAACTCCCTCGCAAATATTCGTAACGATAGTGTGTGACACAGTGTTCTCAATTCTTCAGATTTGACAGACGAATCCGTTTTTCTTCTAATTTAACACTGAAGACATACCTTATGGAGCTTGCTTTGATTTTGCCAGCAGCCCGAACAAATCTTCGGCTACAGCTTTGTGACCGTCCTTGTCCAGATGAACGGTATCAAATTTAATGTACATCGGGGCAAAACGACCCTCTGTTTGAGCAATTTGCGATCGCCCGCGGCGAACTCCTTCAGTAGAATCGACATAGGTCAAACCCAGGGACTTACTAATTTCCCCAAGTCGTTTCCCCGCATCGATAGTCAGCCGCTGTTTGGGTACTTGCTGTTCGTTATCAGAAAAACCGTCAAAAGCCATAAAGCGAGGAGGCAAGTAAACTACAGTCAAAGAACGGCCGTCAGCAGCCACAGAGTCCCGGAGTACCCTCAAATCAATCTCGAATTGCTTCCAAGCACGATCGGCCAAATCCTTCGGCAAATCCGCCTGCTGCCAGCCCAAGGCTAGGGTTGCACCCAAAGGAACTTCCGGTTTGAGGTTGTTGTTTGCCAAACCCACGAAGTACAAGGCTTTTTGGGAGTTGATTTTCAGCCAAGACGGGGTAGCGAAGATTTTAAAATGCTTTTTCACATCAGCCAGCTTGGATTTGACAATTGGTTGGAGATAGGGGTTTGCAATCACTGATTTGTCATCGCGCCGAAACCACGTCATCGAAACCAAGTTGTCGTCTACCGCCAGCACTACTAAATCTGGCTGGTACTTAGACCATTGGTTGCGGTAAACAGAGTTAATTTCCTTCAGGGAATAACCCTCTAGAGCGCTATTTATGTAGGTTGCCTTGGCACCGTTTTTCCGAAAAACAGTTGCTAGCTGGGCCGGCCAAGTATCTTCGGCAGCAATCCCTGTACCGAAGGTGGTGGAATCTCCCATTCCCAGGATTCGCAATTCGCCTGGAGCTTTTTTAATCGGCAGCAGCGGGCCGCGATTGCCTGCGCTGCTGACGGCGATTGGACGACCGCCAGTCAATTCGCGATCGAAAATATTGTTAGTATACTCAGGAGCAATAACTTGCAGGAGTGCTTCTAACAATACAACTCCCAACAATACCTTCGACAAATCCACACCAATGCAGCGAACTGTGGTTTTTAAATTGGCAATTGCCTTGTCATTAAATATCTGACTCATATTTTTTCAAGCCGCTTAGAACTGGAAGTAAAGAAAATTTGAACTTGAGGCACCGGCGAAGGTAAACATTAGCGCCAGCGCCATTGCACAAGTAATCCACTTGAGCGAATTTGGGTGGTTTTGTGTCCAACTCATCCACTTTTGCTTCCAATCAAACCATTCCACTAGCAGAAGTGCAGCCATGTAGAACACTGGCCGATAGTCGATCGGTATCCGCCCGTCAGCAAAGGTCAATATCCGCTGCAATACGACAACGGCACTGTTCAAATTCGCTGCTCGGAAGAAGATCCAAGAAGTACAAATTAGACACAAGGTAATCAGCCAGCGAATTAAATAATTGATTTGAGAAGTTGGCTTAGATGAAAGTTTAGTTGCTCGTTCAATGGAGAGCATTGCTCCTTGCAAACCTCCCCAAACAACCCAGTTCCATCCAGCACCGTGCCAGAGGCCTCCCAGCAGCATGGTAATCATCAGGTTTGCGTAGGTGCCCAGATTGCCGCCCCGATTCCCGCCTAGGGGAATGTAGAGGTAGTCGCGCAACCAATTTGACAGCGAAATGTGCCACCTGCGCCAGAAATCAGTAATGCTGTAGGCTAAATAAGGTTTCTCAAAATTTTTCGGCAGTTCAATTCCCAATAGGCGAGCCGAGCCGATCGCAATATCGGAATAACCCGAAAAGTCGCAGTAGAGTTGAACGGTATAAGCCAACGTACCCAACACCAGCCCCAGCCCGGAAACATTTTCGGGACTGGCGAAAACTTCGTTGGCTATTGGTGCGATCGAATCAGCTACATAAACTTTTTTCAGCATCCCCCAGACAATCTGAGCAATGCCGCTGCGGATCGCCATCCAGTCTACCGACGCATTGCAGGCAAATTGGGGCATCAGAACTTCGGCGCGGACGATCGGCCCTGCTAACAAACTAGGGAAGAAAATCACGTACAGCGCTACATCGAGGATTGACTCTCTAGCCTTGGTAACGCCTTTGTAGACATCGACTATGTAGCTAATTGTTGAAAACGTGTAAAAAGAAATACCTAAAGGTAACAGCAGGTTTAGTTGGGGCCAAAGGCGAAATCCTAACAGCGAGTAGCTCGAATCTAAGAAAAAATTTGCGTATTTAAAGACAAACAGAGTGCTAATAACTACAATCAAAAAAGTAATTAAAGCAGTAGTTCGGTTTTTCGGTTTAGTCGATGAGTCAATTATGCGAGCTGTTGTATAAGCTAGCAGGGTATAGCAAACCATTAAAATTGAGTAGGGTACGCTCCAAGCCCAATAAAAACAGTAGCTGGCCAATAACAGAAAACAACGTCGGTAGTGCGGTGTCAATAAGTAATACACATACACCACAACCACCAGGAATCCCAAAAACAGTGTGGAGTTAAACAGCATTTTTGAGTTTTACTCTCCAACCGGAAACTAACACTCACAATGCTAGCAATAACGAAAAACGATCGAGTATCCTGCTCTGGGACGCAGGAACTTGTTTTTTTATGGAAAAACGCCACTACAGCAATGGATTTAGGAGCGAAAATCTGTTTTATTAAGTTTTTTGTACAATATTTGTGAGAACCCCGACTTCTCTAAGAAATCGGGGTTCTGGGTGTTCTGTAGCAACTATTAATTGACAGATTCAATATTTTTGACACTCCCCGACTTCTCTAAGAAATCGGGGTTCTGGGTGTTCTGTAGCAACTATTAATTGACAGATTCAATTGTTGCAGCGCCTTCGGCATTTACCCAGGCAATTTGACCAATTCTACGATCGCGCGCGTATTCCCGCGCCGCCTCCGCAGTCTCCCGAGTCTCCAAATCTATCTCTACCCGAATTGGAGGAGTAGACTCTCGGAGTTTGCGGGCATAATCAAAGGCCGCCGCCGCTGCTTCAGGAGTTTGAGGCACAACCAACCATTCGCTGGCTGGTGTCTCTGCGGGCAATTGACCCTCTGTTAGCAAAACTTGGTGCAAATCTTCAATATTCAGACAAAACCCGATGCCGGGGGAATTTTGCCCTTGGGGATCGAACAGTCCCAACAGTCGATCGTACCGCCCGCCTTGTCCTAAAACTCGCTGTCCGCTTTTGCTGCTGCTGACAACTTCAAACACTATTCCAGTGTAGTAGTCAAATGTTTGAATTAAACTCAAATCGAGGTGGATGTGAGATTTTAAATTGGGGATTTTTGCTTGACATTTGTGCAGCAGTTCGATCGCACTTTTGAGTTCATTTAACGCGGCTTGCTGTGGTACATCTAAATCCAGCTTCGCCACAATCTCCAATACATCTTCCGGGCGGCCGCGCAAGTCAAACAACAGCAGAGCTCTTTCTCGCAATTCGTCAGACAGCGGCAAGGTTTCCAAGGCTATTCGATCGAGATTGGCGATCGCGTGGCGCACTTTTTGCCGCACGTTTGGCGGAAACGGTTCTAGCAATGTTGCCGTCAAGCCCGCTTCTCCCAGCACCAAATGCCAGTCATCTATTTCCAAGCTCTGCAAGCACTCAGACAGCAGCAGCAACACTTCTGCATCCGCAACGCTCCCCCCCGCGCCGAGCAGCTCTACCCCGGCTTGATAGAACTCCTGTTGCCCGCCAGAGCCAGTATCTGCGCCTTTGCGGAAGACGTTAGCGTTGTAGTAGAGGCGCTGGGGCTGCCAGCGAGTCCCGGCCATCCGCATCGCAGCCGCGCGGGCGATGGAAGCTGTCAATTCTGGGCGCAAGCCGAGTTCTCCATCCTCAGCGTCTTGGAGTTGAATTAAGGTCGATCGGTCGATCGCGCCCCCAGCCATCAAAGTCTCCAGCCTTTCTAGAGTAGAAGTAATAATTCGGTGATAGCCCCAGCGGTGAAAAACCTGCTGCAAGCGCCGTTCGATCGAAATTTTTTGAGCAACGTCAAGGGGCAATAAATCTCTTGCACCCGATGGGGGTTGGTGAACCATAAGTTAGTTGACTGTTATCTGTTGACTGTTGACTGTTGACTGTTGACTGTTGTCTGTTGACTGTTGACTGTTGTCTGTTGACTGTTGACTGTTGACTGTTGTCTGTTGACTGTTGACTGTTGACTGTTGACTGTTGTCTGTTGTCTGTACGAAAAAGTAAAAAACATTAATCCGTGTATCCACGTCTATCTCTGTAGGGCTGTCACTTGTTAGTTATTAGTTGTCATCGCAAAAATTGAAAGTTATGAATTATGATTTTTGAATATCTATTCAAAAATCATAATTAAACACTCCTCACTAAACTACTCATTATTTCTTTTTGCCGCCAAACAAACTCCCAAAAAATGCGCCCAGTTTATCCTCACTTTTCTTGTCCTTTGCGCCGGAAGCTGCAGGCTGTTCCAGCTTTTTCTTCACCTCCAAAGCCGTCGGTTCTTCAGGATTTGAGGCCAAAGCTTTTTGCACTTCCAGTTTTGCCATTGTGGCTTGATTTTGTTGAAAGTAACACATTGCTAACAAACCGTGAGACTTGCTGTGTTTCGGTTCCCGCTTCAGAGCTTCTTTCAACTCCAAAGTTGCTTTGGCGTAATTTTTGCTGTCCATAAATCCTTGAGCTCGGATGCAAGATCGATCGGCCAGCGAGTCTCGGAGTGGGACTTTGCGTTCCGGAGGCTGCGCTGGGGTTGCCGTGTCTGGGGTTACTGGTGGTTTTTTTGGTGTGGTAGTTGGGGTTGCGATTTTTGCGGGCGAACCGGTTCCAACTGCACCGCCAAGTCGCTCTTTTCGCAGCAGGTAAACCATGTTTAGTTCGCTAATTTGAGCGATCGCATCTTGGGTTTCCTCAACTGATTCGTACTGCTTGAGAGCGAGTTTGGCAACTGCTGTTTTATAAGCTTCTTCCAAATCTTTAGCGGTAGTTAACTCTTTGGCTGCTGCGCTTTCGACCTGCATTTTTGCCTGTTCTTTAAGGACGCGCTTGCCGATTGCTGCTAATAGCAGGTTGTATTCTTTGCGATCGTTTTCCTTGGAGAATTTGTTGTAGGCTGGATTGACTACTTTTGACAAAAATTGGTTGGCCCAATCTTTATCAGCTTGGTCTTCAAAAGAGCAAGTATCCGAATGCAAGCGGCGGGCAATTTTCATGTAGCGCTTGCGGATGTCGCTAAACTCGGCGTCTAAGGGAACTCCCAAAATTGCGTGCTGATCTGTAAAGTCGTACTTGAACAGCCCTTTTGTCATTTCAAAAGACATAACTTTTACTCTCGCTTTCTTGGCTTTTCACTATCCTTTAATGTAGCTTGTGTCAAGGGGTTGTGACCCCCGTATTACCCCCGATCCCTTGCTGTCGAAAGGCTACTTCCATGAAGATAGGGGAGGAACTGACAGCAGTGCGCCGCTGAGTTCGGCGTGTATTTTGCCGTTGGTGGCCAAAACTCGACCAGAGTTCATCTCAAAGGCACCGCCATCATAGGCTGTAACTTGACCTCCGGCTTCGGAGACGATGAGTACGCCGGCTGCTACGTCCCAAGGGGAGAGTCCCCGTTCCCAGTATCCGTCCAATCGCCCGCAGGCTGTATGTGCGAGGTCTAGGGCTGCCGAACCGCTGCGCCGCACGCCTTGGGTGAGGTGGGTGAGGTGACAGAATTCGGCATAGTTATTGTCGGTTGTTTCGCGCCGATCGTAGGCAAAGCCGCTAATTAACAAACTTTTGCTCAATTCTGAACTTTGGGAAACGGAGATCCGCTTCCGGTTGCAGGTTGCTCCCAATCCTTTAGCTGCGCGAAACAATTCGTTATGAGAAGGGTGGTAAATTACGCCGATTTGTGGTATGCCGTCGATTAAAAGTCCGATCGACACCGCGTAAAAAGGATATTGGTGAGCATAATTGGTTGTACCGTCCAAAGGGTCGATCGCCCACAGGTATTTGCTAGCTGCATTCCCTAATGAACCCGATTCTTCCGCGAGGATGGCGTGTTCGGGTACGTGGCGGCCGAGAATTTCTAAAATGACGGCTTCTGAGGCTTTGTCGGCTTCTGTGACTAAATCGCCCGATCGACCTTTTTCTTGAATATTTTCTAATTTACCGCAGAAAGATTGCAAGACTGAACCGGCGGCTAGGGCTGCTTCGGTTGCTATTTCTAAGTAGTTTTGCACTTGATTATCAGTCATTTGTCAGTTGTTAGTTGTCAGTTGTTAGTTGTTAGTTTTCAGTAGTCATTATTCATTAGTCATTAGTCATGTTTTGCTGTCCCCGCCGAGCTTTCCGTCCAACGTCATCAGGAAGAAGGAAATCATTGCTCATGAGTTGTTAGTGATAACTGAAGAGCTTTTAGTTCTTGACTAATCACCAATTACTAATAACTAATCACCAATAACTAATGACTAATGACTAATGACTAATGACTACTGACTACTGACTATTTTTGATTTTGCTGGCGGAATTCTGCAGGAGTTTGGCGCAAAGCTCGTTCAGGATTCCACAGCCCTTTACCCATGATTCTCGCCCATTCTTGAGCGTTGAGGAGTCGCTGCTGATATTTCGTGTTGCGCGATCGCGCTGAGGCCAAAACATAACCTTCTTTGACTAACTGTTCGTTGAGCAACATTCGATCTTGCCACAAATAGGCTAATTTGCGATCGAACTGGTCTTTAACTTCGATGTCTGATTCTAGCAATACTTGTTTTCCCCCAATTAACTGCTCTAATCTTTGTTTGGCTGCTTCTCCCCAAGGCTGCTGTTTTAAATCTGGCGCATCAATACCAATCAGTCTAATTTGTTCTAATAAGGCGATTTTGTCGGCTGTGCTGATAACTTCGATTGTTTGTCCGCTGATGGCTCTTTCTACTTTGGCGATCGTACCTTGGGGAATTTCTGGTTTTTGGCAGCTAGCTAACAATACACAAAGGGCGATCGCAAATAACCGATAAAGCATGAATAGTTAGTAGTTGATAATTGAAAAAAATGGCTCATTCTTCATCCAGCGGCAAACCAACTTTAACTTTACCTTTACCAAAATAGCGGCCGAATTGCAGTTCGTACACTTCGTCTTCGTCTTGCGTCTCTACTTCGATGTTGGAACGGGGATAGCAGACGCACAGCAGGGCATAACCTTCTTTTTGCAGTTCCACAGAAAGTCCCATTGCTTCTGGCTGGTGCAGTTCCCCTGACTTGACGCGCACCGCACAGGCTGTACAAGCGCCGTTGCGGCAGGAAAATGGCAATTCTACTCCTTGGTTTTCGGCGCTTTGGAGGATGTAGCGGTCTTCTGGTACTCGCACTGTGTGGTGCGATCCGGTTTGTCGGTTATGAATTTTAATTGTGTACGATCGAGTCATGGTATTTTTGATTGTTGATTTTAGATGGGGCTTTGGGAAGCCAAATCCTTTAGATGAATGGGTTTGCGACACGGGGAGGAGAATTTGGCCCGCTTGGCAAGACACCCTACCCATATTAAACAGCAAATTTATCCCGTTACCCCCTTTTCAAATCAGATTTGTTCTGCTAAGATAGTTTAGCTGTGGCTAAATGAATGAATTTAGCCCTGGAGAGGTGGCCGAGCGGTTGAAGGCGCACGCCTGGAAAGTGTGTTTAGGGCAACTTAACGAGGGTTCGAATCCCTCCCTCTCCGTTAATCAAGCTGTTCAGGCAAAAAAAACAGCTTGCAAAAAAAATATCTCCTGTGAGATAAGCGTTTTAATTATAGCGATCGCCCGTGAGTTTTATGAGAAAATTCACGGGCGATCGGTTTTCTGTTGTTGAGCGTAAATTAAGGGCGATCGCGCGGAGAATAAACGCCCAGATATAATGCGAATAGTTAGAAAACTATACTAAAAGAGAAAATGAAATGAAAGAATTAAATAAATTAGAACAGTATGGACTTAAGAGAATGGGCGCAGTTCGCACTCAGGTAAAGCTGACAAATGCAATAGATGAAGCGCTAGTAAGTCGGGGGTTGCTGGCACCTCGGCTGTTGCGGGAGTGTCAACAAGAAGCTCTAGTAGATACAGGCTCAGTTTACCTAGTAATTTCATCAGAGATAGTACAGCAGCTTGGTTTGCGGATTATCGGTCAACAAATCGTTAAATATGCTGATGGGCGTCGGGAAACTGTAGGAGTGACGGAAGCTATATTAGTTGAAATTGAAGGACGCAGGACTACTGAAGATGCCTTAGTAACTGGCGATGAAGTGCTTATCGGTCAGGTTGTGTTGGAAAAGTTAGATTTTTTGGTGGATTGTAAAAATCAGCGATTAATCCCGAATCCTGAAAATCCTGATTATCCTGTTACTTATATCAAGTGAATGGAAAGGGCGATCGCGTCGGTCGCGTCTCATTTAGCAGAACCTCTATAATGTGAGTAGGACAAGATTAAAAGGTAATTTGATATGCAAGAATTAAATAAATTAGAATTAGATGGACTTAAGAGAATGGGCGCAGTTCGCACTCAGGTAAAGCTGACAAATGCAGTAGATGACGAGTTAGTGCGTCGCGGGATGCTAGCACCTCGGCTGTTGCGGGAGTGTGAAATCGAAGGGTTGGTAGATACAGGTGCGGTTAATCTTGTTATTCCCTCAGAAATAGTACAGCAGCTAGGTTTACGAATTTTGAGCCAGCAGTTGGTTAAATATGCTGACGGACGCCAAGAAGCTGTCGGAGTAACAGGCCCTCTGATCGTTGAGTGTGAAGGACGCAAGACGATTGAGGATGCCTTAGTAACTGGCGATGAAGTGCTTATCGGTCAGGTTGTGTTGGAAAAGTTAGATTTTTTGGTGGATTGTAAAAATCAGCGATTAATCCCGAATCCAGCTAATCCTGAGTATCCAGTTACTTATATCAAGTAATAAATAATTTTTCGAGTGCAGTGCGAGCGTCCCGATCGCGAGGGGGACGTTCTGCGGTACGATCGCGACCTAACTGGATTTGATATAAACGGTCGATCGCCCATTCAATCCAACTACCGGCCGGCATTCCACTGAGTCACCTGCTGCAGCCGAGACAAAGCACTTTCAGCAGACTCCCGAATATAAGGATCGGCATCGGGATTGGCCGCCGCCGCCGACAAAACCTCCCCTGCTTTTGTGCCTCCGATTGTCGCCAACGAACCAGTTATCGCTACAGCTAAGGCAATATTGTCAGTATTCTCGATCGTCTCAATCAAGATATCCAAGGCCGGTTCGCCAATTTGTCCCAGGGCCATCACCGAGGAGATATAAACTACCGGATTCGGATCGCTTAGTGCTTTTTGCAGCCCTTGCAATCCTAGTTCGGGAAAAGTTATATCTGGATAGTTGACAGCGATCGCAGTTAATGCCTTTGCACAACTCGCTTGAACCGTGGCATTCTTGCTGTTGAGCAAAGAATCTACCAGCAACGGCACGGCATCATTACCGATTATCCCCAAAACTTGCACTGCCGATCGGCGATAAACAACATCTTCCTCGTCCAAAATTCCCATCAACTGCCCAATAGTCGTTTCGTCGCGAGTTTCAGCTATTTCGCCGATTGCGCGTTTCCGCAGGTGCGGATTTGGATGCTTTAGCTGTTGGAATAGTTCTTCTTGAGGCATATTAGTCATTAGTCATTAGTCAGTTGGCAGTTGGCAGTAGTCAGTTGTCAGTTGTTAGTTGGCAGTTGGTAGGGGCGGTGCCAAGAGTGCCCGCCCTCAGTTAACAGTCAACAGTTAACAGTCAACAGTCAACAGTCAACAGTTAACAGTCAACAGTTAACAGTCAACAGTCAACAGTCAACAACCTGATGAAATTATTATACTCTAGAGATTAAACTTGCTGCTTTGGCCTGCAGCAGCAAATCCTCGTCGGCAGCCAAAATCTCACAGCCGCTGTTGTCTCCTAATTTTTCCAAGGCCATCAAACTAGCATATTTCAAATCCCAAATTCTAGTTTCCAGACCAACTTTTAGTTCGGCAATAGCGCGCTTGTCACCGATTTCGCCGAGGGCGATGGCGGAAGCGGCGCGGGATTTTTGAAACTGCGGTTCTCGATTGTGCAGCGCTTCTACGAGTAAATCGAAGGCAGGGGCGTACTTGAGCCAACCCAGCAGTTTCATGACGTGATAGTGCGCGCCGTAATCGTTGTATGCTGATTTTGCATAAGTTGCCAGCAAGGCATCCGGTGCTTCATTTCTGTAGGATTCTAGGATGGTTTTGGTTGCCAGATAACAGCGTCCGAAATCGGTTTCGTAGAGTTCATTAATTGCAAATTCGAGGCTTGGCAATTGGTCGTATTCGTGTACTAAATCGAGCTCGTCGGCCCGATCGCCAATTATGCGATCGAGAATCGGTTCAATTTCGGCAAAAGCAATTTCTCCTGCTGGAATCCCCGCACTCGCCAGCATCCGCACGGCCCGCAGGCGAAACACCAAAGACACGGGACAGCGGGAAATTTCGGGAATTGCTTTGTAATATTTGGCGTCTATTAAATCTTGAATGCTGCTGCGGCGATCGTTAACATTGATGCTTTGCAGCAACTCTACCACGCGCGACATTTGCGAGTAATCTCCCGTAAAGCGGCAGATTGTGGTGATTGCCGCACCTTGAATCATCCCATCTTTATCCTCTACAAATTTGTTGAGGCGCGAGAGTGCTGCTGTGTAATTTAATTTTGCCAAAGCGTGGATGATTACCCGATAGCTTTGACCTGGTTTGTCGAGCAATTTGGCAATATCTTCTAAGATATCGGGATTTTGGGTGCCGATTTCGCCGATCGCCCAAACTGCATTTTCTACCACGTAACAGTCATCATCGCCCAAGCAAGCATGGAGAGATGTGAGGGCAGATTTTGCCTGCAAGCGCCCCAAGGTTTCTGCTGCTTTGCGGCGAACTGAGCGATTGTCAAGGCCATCGTCGGTATTTTCCACGGCTACAATCAGGGCGGCGATCGACTTTTCTGTGGAAAAATTTACTAAGTGAGAGGCTGCAATGTAGCGATCGTAAGGGTCATCTAGTTTTTCGGCCGGCGTTTCCAAAATGGCGATCGCCTGTTCTTCTGTCAGATTAAATAAATTAAAAAAACGCTTATCCACTTACCAATTACCAATAACTAACAGTACGATACCACCAAAAACACCGATACAAAAATTAATTTTTTAATACCTTTTCATCACCAATAACTAATAACTAACAACTAATAACTGAGGGCGGGCACGGGGGCACCGCCCCTACCAACCAATAACTAATAACCAATAACCAATAACCAATAACCAATAACTAATAACCAATAACCAATAACCAATAACCAATAACCAATAACTGAGGGCGGGCACGGGGGCACCGCCCCTACCAACCAATAACTAATAACCAATAACTAATAACCAATAACTAATAACCAATAACTAATGACTAATAACTAATGACTGAGGACTCTTAAAATTAAGGGACTCTTGGCACGACACTAAACCCGATTTAGGCTTTTGCAGCGTCCCAAGAGTCCCCTCACAACCGATCGAACTTATGTCCAACCTAGCCGTGAATTATGCGATCGAGC
>NZ_JBARVX010000183.1:0-5777 GCF_049646505.1 Microcoleus sp. | reverse complement strand
TGGTAAGGGGGGGAGTTGCAGAAGGATCGTCGGTTTTGGCTAGTGGGAGTCGGGACGGTACGGCGAAGCTGTGGCGGATAGATGCGGATGGGCGAGGTACGCTGCTGCGGAGTATGAGGGATAATTCTGGGGATGTTTTGTGTGTGGCGTTTAGCCCGGATGGTGGGGTTTTGGCGACGGGGAGTCGGGATGGTTCGATTTATTTGTGGGATGCGGGTACGGGGGGTTTGCTGGAAATTCTGAGGGGGCACGCGGGGGAGGTTTTGGCGGTGGCGTTTAGTGCTGATGGGGGGAGTTTGGCTAGCGGTGGGGGCGATCGAACTGTGAAGATTTGGCGGGGGATTGGGTTGTAGGGGCGATCGAACGGGATGCAGAAACTGGGTTTTTTGCGGAAAATATTTGCTTGTAGCCCTCGCTCTTGGTGAAAAACCCGGTTTCTTGGGTGGGAGCCGATAAATTTTTGAATATTTATGCTTGACAGGCGATCGAATGTTGTGCTATATTAGTAATTCGTGAGGACGCATAGCTCAGTTGGTTAGAGCACTACGTTGACATCGTAGGGGTCACTGGTTCGAGTCCAGTTGTGTCCATTAAAAAGAACTAGATTTTATGAATCCGGTTTCGCTGGGGTGGCTTTTGCTGTGGTGGAATTGAAAAGGGCGTTCAATCGATCTGGTATAGTTTGATAGGTCGAGGGATCGCATCCTTAATGTATGGCGAGCCTGTGATTCCGGTTTTGTGCGATCGGATTTGCAGCCGACTTTTTTGTAGATGAGTAATGTAGTAGATAACTAATATCACCCATTAAAAATTAAATATCACTTTGTGATTATAACAAGTCCAATAAGGAGGGGTGTCCTACGCTCCATTTAGATATTTTACGCTTATTACTAACATCACAATCTTCAGGTTTCCCCTTTTGTTTTCCCTGCTTTGGATGAGTTGGTCTGACTACTAGCCAATCTTCTTTTCTTTCAAGCAAACCAGCAAAATAAAACCAGGACAACATTTTGCTGGCGTAATCGCTTAAAGTTTTTTGGTTCATTTCTTTTCCCTCAAACCATATTTCTCCGAGCAATTTATGAAATTCATCTTGCCACATCGATTCACCTGGATTCAGTTTTTCGTATATTTTTTTGATAACTACATGAGCCTCAATTTTTTCCGCTAATTCTTCAGCTATTTCCTCATTTTTTAAATTTAAAAATATCTCTGATGCTATTATTTTATCGTTTTCCTTATTTCTTGTTACTTGAAAAAAGTTTTGCAAATCCAGAACAGCATTTGTAACTATGCCATTCCCATATCCCGATCCACTTGCTAAGTCAGATATTGTTTCACAACTCTTAAGTAATCTAAAGATTTTTAAAAGAGTTGAAATCTTAGTTCGGGGTCTATAGCTTATTATCATTTCAGGTAGCTTACCATCCAACAAATATTCACGAAACATATCCCAGTATATTTTATAATTTTGCCCAGTTTCAATAACTAGCTTGCTTTTTAAGAGGCTATTAATTACATTGACATCAAACTTGGTACATACATCCATTATAGGCACTGGAGAGCATTTAGCTATATACCTTAAACAAATATTACACTCGGGGGTGACAGTAGCTCTTTGGATATCTTCTTCAAAAATTGTCTTAATATCAAACTTGGTTATTACTTTTTTCTGTTCCGAATAAAGCTCTGAATGTTGATTGTAAATGTCACCGCAAATTTTTTTTAATAACCAAGGTTGATTTTGACAATTATTCAAAAGCCACTTTTTTATATTTGTTTGTAATGGACGACCTTGTTGCTTTAAATATTTTTCAAATCCATCTAATAAACTTGATGAATCTTGCTGAGAAAATTCACTGAAATAAATATCTTTTCTTACCTTTGCTAGATTATGCCATGTAAAATAGGCTGGATTTGTTGTAGGCAAATTAACATCTGTTCTCCAGCAAAAACCTAAGACTATGTTTTCTTTTAAAGAATCAACTTCATAAGCTGCTTGCTTAAACAAATCGTAAAGATATGAAAGGGAATCTCTAGTCAATATTTCTTCAAATTGGTCGAAAAAGATCACAATGACTTTACGACTGTTTTTAAGAGTTTTTATTAATAATTGAATTGATTCACTAGAAAAATAAGGTGGTTCAGCACTTTCAATAAATACTTGATGATTGGGAAGATCAACAAATCTATTATCAATAGCCTCTTGTAATGCTTGTCTAATAACGGCGATAACAAATAGAGTTGCTTTTTCCTGGTTGACGCTCGTCACATCTACATGGTGTATATAAAAATTATCTTTATATTCAGGTTTTTGCTGACAGTCTGAAGCTAACTTAAGAACTAAAGATGATTTACCTAACCCTGTACTTCCAGAGAAAGAAATAACTCTTAAGTCTGTTTCCTCATCTCTTACCTTATTAACAAAATTCCAAAATTCACGTTGAGGTTCCAAACGTCCAAAAAAATCTTCTGGGCGGGATGGACGATGGTAGTCATCAAAACTATCAGCCTGATTAATTTTCGATACTGTTACTTTTTTAACTTCTGAAATCGACTGGTTACTTAATTTATCTTTACGCTCAATTACTGTTGGATTGACAACAGTAATTTCAAGATTTTCCCAGATTTTATGACGGGAAAAATATTTTTTCCAGCCTTCTGGACTCAAATTATTTTTGGTATTGGTAATGGGAAAAATAATAGCATGACATGGAATATTACTTTTTCCCATCTTTTCCGCAACCCAAAAGAATTCTTTTTTATCCGTTACTAATAATGTAATGGTTTTAACACCACTTATTTGATCGATTTCAGGGATTTTAATACAATGTACATCCATAAATACTTTAGCAAGTTCATTACCACTCCAAATCACTAAATTATATGGTTTGTATGATTTATTTTGTTCCTCTTGATATTCAAGAACAACCCCTTTTGCCTTTGCATTAAGATCGGAAGTTGAGAGTAAGTAGGCAAAGTCAACCTTTTTGAAAAGAGCTTGACCCATTAACTTATATATAGTAGGAGCTTCTATAAACCTTTTCTGAAATTTACATTCAATTAATCCTTTTTCAATTAATCCTTTTTCATTAGTAGCTAATTTTTGGACGTAGATATCAATTTGCATTCCGGCAAATTCTATATTTTGAATCACTTTCCATCGATGTTTACGGAATAAATCTGCTGACACATTTTCCCAAAAATCACCTTTTTTCTTATGACTCCATTCATGTGGTATGACTACTTTAAATCTTATTTTAGGCTCATTTACAGTCATTTTTTTAGTGCTTCCGTATAAATTAGTTATTACTAGATTTTGTTGAACAAGCCCATAGTAATGAGGATTTTATCAACCTTATAATTAACGAATGAGCTACTTTCTTCCACTGACTGTTAATAATCTCGCTTGCACAGATTCTAAAATTGAATCTCGAATAAAAGCACTAGCATTAATAATCTCTATCCCAATTAATTCCCCGGCTTCATTTAGTTCTACCGTAATATTAGGGCTAATTTCCACACTTCCGACTTCCCGTTCATTAGAAAGGGTTAAATGAAGAATATCCTCTTTTTCAAAGTACGCCATTTTTGGATTATTCATAAATTACTAATCTCCCACTTGTTAAACGAAACTTTATTTGTTGACGAGTAGTTGTATGCACAGTGATCGGAGTAATAGAATCTTCGTTTGTTTCATAAGGTATCATAACCAATTCCTGATTGTGTTTGCCCACAACAATTTGAGTTCCCGTTACTGTGTCATCATACCTTTCTCCCGAAAATCTAATAATATTTTCCAAGATACTTAAGTCAAACCCTCTTAACTCGGCTCTATATTGCATATAGTCAGTCCAGATAATTTTAACCATATGTCTAAATATAATCACATAACCGCGTTCTTTTCCCCATTGTATCCACGCTTGAGCCATTTGCTTCATTCGATCGCGCTTTTCAGGTTTTACCACCGGATTATCACCAGTAATTGCCCTCAACGCCCAAAACCAACGATCGGGTTTTTGTTCGAGATCGCACAAAATCAGCGGCACAACAGCCGGGCCCATACCAATAATTCTCTGATAAGCTGCGTGGATTGACTTTTGTGTAACCAATGACAGCATCCTCGTTTCTGCACGCCATTCTTCGGCGAGGCTATTAAATAAACTCCGCTTCGAGTTCGAGCTTACTTTTTATGGGGTATTTATAAGCAGTAATAACGAATTATCTCTCTAAAACGCCGGAACCTTAAACTTTGCCCCACAGTTGGGACATTCCGATCGCACTTGTAACCAATCCCGAGACTAATGCCGTAAGCGAAGCAGACCGCAGGTATCGCCCCAACATCCGCAAATCACACGAAATCCCACCAGCCCCTTCTGGCGACACGGCACCGCGCCGTGCCGTGCCGTGCCGTAACTTACTTGCGACAACCTTCGGCGATCGCCCTTAACACCGCAAGCCGCACTTCAGGATGAAATTTCTCCAGCCCGTTTGCCCGAAAAATCCAGTGTCCGCTACCCGCGTGTTCGATCGAAATCTTCTGCCCGTCCGGCAAAATAATTTGCCACCAATTCAACACAGTGCCTTTAATCAGTTGACACTGAATGTCGCTCAACTGAGCCTCCATCAGTTTGAGTTGACGCATGATTGGGTTTTGGGCTGATGACTTCATGGTTTTTCTCCTTAAATAAATTGGACAGTTTCTCTGCTTGGATTTCAGTTTGCTTATTTTTCAACTTAATTGCCCCTTCCGGGCTTTTAGCCTTAACTGACCCTTCCGAACTTTTAGCCTTCACTTCTTCCCTTGTACCACCTTTAGGCTCAATTTTTCCTGTAAAACCTTTAGATTTAATTTTACCTTTAGCTGCAGTTGAACTCTGTTGGGCTGGCGGCTTCTTAAACTCCGCGTCCAATTGGTCTAAAATCTCCTCTTGTTCGGGAGTGTGTTCCGCTGATTCCTCTAAATTTCTGGGATTGTATTCGTCAACCAACCTCGCCAAAAATTCCGAAACTGACATTCCCGCGGCGGCAGCCTTTTTGGTTAAAAGCTCGTAGGTATCGGTTTTGATCCGAATTTGCTTGAGCCGGAGGTTGGGATTGTTGTCAACTGTTTCGGCAATAGTTACTGCGGTAATCCTTTCTTTGGGGATGACATCCACCACTTCTTGCCACTTTTCCTCTAAAGCACAGTCACCGTACTGGTCTGTAACTGCGTGTTTGAACAAAGGGACAACTTGAGCGACACAGCTTGGCAAAATCTCAAATCCGGCTTTGATTAAGCGCAGGCAAATGCCAGCAGATTTGATGATTTGCGTGCAGTAAAAATACTGTCTGCCTAATGCTTGTTCGCAGTAACTTTTAAAAGTTTTGAATTTGTGTTTGTACAATCGCAGTTTTCTGATCGAGTCCAGCATGATTCCTTGCCGCACGTAGTCTAGAAATCCCCTTTTAATTTCCCCTGTCAGGTAGTCTAAATCGTGAAAGGGAGATTGATTCTGGATTTCTTCTTCAAAGTCTAGCAGCGGGCCTGCAAAGTGAAAGTTGGAGGCGATATCGCCTAGGTAGAAGTTTTCGGTAGATGTGGTCATGATCCGCAATGGTTCGAGAAAGGGAACGATAACACGGAAGTTGGGCGATCGCAAAGTGGAATTTTTGGTCGGGTTCTTTGATACAATTTTGAGTTGGGTTGTGCTGTAGGTCGATCGACCTTTTGCATTGCACCAGCTCCGGGCGCGTTGAGGAAAAGAGGCTTGAGGTATGCGCCCAAGCCCCCAAAA
>NZ_JBARVX010000182.1:0-12377 GCF_049646505.1 Microcoleus sp. | reverse complement strand
AACAGTCAACAGTCAACAGTCAACAGTCAACAATCATGAGTTTTTAGGTTTTTGTTTCGGTTTTAGCTCGATCGCCCGCGGAGTCGATCGGCATTACCAATATCTTATCAACTCGGTTCCCGTCCATATCGACTACTTCGACGCGCAAACCGTTCCACTCAAAATGCTCGGCTGCTGTCGGAATTTTGCCCAAATTTGTAATCACAAAACCGCCCATTGTGTGGTAACTTCCCCTATTTTCTATAGATAGTTCTTCGAGACCAAACATTTCAAAAAAATCTTCTACCGCCAGCATTCCGTCTAACAGCCAAGAACCGTCCTCGCGCTGAACTGCTTGGGGTTCGTCCGCATCTTCTATTGAAGGAAAGTCGCCAACGAGTTCGACTAAAATGTCGTTAACTGTCACCAATCCTTGAATAACGCCGTATTCGTCAACCACTAAGGCAATTTGATTGCTAGATTGCTTGAAAAGCTCTAATACTTTTAAACCGCGCGTACTTTCCGGCACAAATAAAGGCCTGCGTAAAGAAGCACTTAAATCGAGGGGTTGACCGGTCAAAGTGCGAGACAGCATATCGGTAACGTGTACTAAACCGACAACATTATCGAGTCCGCCCTGACAAACAGGAAACCGAGAATGACCGCTGCCGAGCATTTTTTGGCGGTTTTCTTCTACTGAGTCGTCGAGGTCGAGCCAAGTAAGATCGGGTCGCGGAGTCATTAAGGCGCTGACTCGCCGATCGCCCAAACGAAAGACTCTTTCTACCATGTCTTGTTCGGCTTCTTCAAAGGTTCCGGCCTCGGTACCTTGCTCGATTAAAACTTTAATTTCTTCCTCTGTAACTTGCGGTTCTGTTGAAGGCACAATCCCCATGATCCGCAAGATTAAGTCAGTGGAAGAACTTAAGACATAAACGGCGGGAGCGCCAATTTTTGAGAGCATTCGCATGGGAATAGCGACACTGGAGGCGATCGGCTCAGGGTTGTTGAGGGCCAGCCGCTTCGGCACGAGTTCGCCAATAATTATGGTGAGATAAGTTATGGTTAAAATTGCGATGACTGAGGCGATCGCCCCTGAGTAGGGGGCCATTGCCGGAATCAAGCGCAACAGAGGCTCTACCCTTTTAGAAATGGTCGTTTCTCCGAAAGCGCCGGACAGGATAGCCAGCAGCGTAATCCCGATTTGAACAGTCGGCAAGAACTGATTGGGGGCATTAGCCAGATCCAGCGCTACGCGGGCATTGAGCGAACCCTGGTTGGCCATCTGTTGCAGTCTCACCTTCCGTACTGAGATGATGGCCATCTCTGACATCACAAACACGCCATTGAGGAAAACCAGCAGGAGAACAATCAGAAGGTCTATACTTGGGGACATTTCTCAAATTATCGGTGGTAAAGGCGAAGCACACTGCCGGGTTAGTCGATTTTAGATTTTAGATTGAATTGAATCCACAATCTGGACTCTGTGTCAATCTAGATCGACAATCTCGATTTGGCGATCGACCTGTCCCTAGATTAACGGAACTGGCTTGCTGCGATCGCAAGTTCGAGATTTTTATAAAAAGCCTCTAGCAGAAATCTACCTGTAGTTGAGTGGCACTGCCAACAGCCGATCGACACAATGATAGATGTTTGTCGTACAATCGAACTTAGTAGGCAGCCGTGAAGAGCCTTCGCCCATCGGGGATTAAAATTAACAGCCCATGACTTTCTCTTCGATAATTCGTACCTTGGGGCGATCGCCCCTAGCAACAGAACTTCTCAACAAGCTCAAACGGCATCACTGCTTGCAACTGGCAGGTTTAGCCCGCTTACCTAAAGGTTTGGTAGCTTCCGCCCTCGCCCAGGAAGAAGGGCGAAACCTGTTGGTTGTGACAGCAACTCTCGAAGAAGCAGGGCGCTGGGTGGCCTCTCTAGAAGCGATGGGCTGGCAAACCGTACATTTTTACCCGACTTCCGAAGCTTCGCCCTACGAGCTATCTTACTCCGACGAGAACGAAATGACCTGGGGACAAATGCAGGTGCTGGCGGATTTGGTGGACAAGCAAGAAAAAACCGCCAATCAGTCGAAGCCGATCGCCATTGTCGCCACAGAAAGATCCCTGCAGCCTCATTTGCCACCTCGAAGTGCTTTTGAACCCTACTGTCTGACGCTGAAGCGAGGCGAAGTTCAAGACTCCAAGATACTTGACCGCCAACTGGCCTCGATGGGATACGATCGCGTGAATTTGGTAGAAACTGAGGGCCAGTGGAGCCGCCGGGGCGATATTGTCGATGTGTTTCCTGTGGCGGCGGAGTTGCCGGTGCGGCTCGAATGGTTCGGGGATAATTTGGAACAACTGCGGGAGTTCGATCCGTCTTCGCAGCGATCGCTCGATAAGGTCGATCGATTAGTTTTAACTCCTACGAATTTTAACACAATTATTAAAGCAGTTTTAGTCGAAAAAACGCTTGACAAAATTAACAAATTAGGCTCGGCTGACACAGAAAATGAATCTGAAAAATTTGTCCGCAGGCTGTTGGGTTTAGCCTTCGAGAAACCCGCATCTTTGTTGGATTATTTGCCGGAAAATACCTTAGTTGTGGTTGACGAACCTGCGGGGTGCGAAGCTCACAGCGACCGCTGGTTCGAGAACGCACAGCAACAGTGGGAAAGTTGCAATCGGGAATCAGAAGCAGCCGGTGGCGAAACAGAAAGATTGCCAATTGCTAATTTGAAAGTTCCCAAAATTCACCGCAGTTTTGCTGAATCAATGGCGGATGTCGCTGTTTTTTACAGGTTAGAAGTTTCAGAATTAGCAGAAGATTCTGCTACTCAAAAAATTAAAAATTCCGCAGGGGGCGAGCAGCTATCGCCTCCGATTAATTTGGCCGGCAGGCCTGTGCCGGTGATGCCTCACCAATTTGCTAAACTCTCTCAAATGCTCCGGGAAGAGCGCGATCGGGGTTTTACGGTGTTTCTGGTTTCGGCTCAACCGAGCCGCTCTGTTGCTCTGCTGTCGGAACACGACTGTCCGGCTCAGTTTGTGGTGAATCCGCGCGACTTTTTGGCGATCGACAAATTGCAGTTGCAGCACGTTCCCGTAGCTTTGAAATACAACGGGCTGGCTGAATTGGAAGGGTTTATCCTGCCGACTTTTCGGATTGTTTTAATTACCGATCGCGAATTCTACGGCCAGCATTCTCTGGCGACTTTTAGCTATGTCCGCAAGCGCCGCCGCGCTGCTTCTAAAAAGGTTGACCCGCACAAGCTGAGTCCGGGGGATTTTGTGGTGCACCGCCAGCACGGAGTTGGCAAGTTTCTCAAGTTGGAACGCTTGACGGTCGATCGCGAAACTCGCGAATATTTGGTGCTGCAATACGCTGACGGTACTCTCAGAGTCGCTGCAGACCAGTTGGGCGCGCTGTCGAGGTTTCGGACTGTTGGCGAGAAAGCGCCGGATCTCAACAAGCTGACAGGTCAAACTTGGGAAAAAACTAAGACAAAAGTTCGCAAAGCTGTTAAGAAATTGGCAGTGGATTTGCTGAATCTTTACGCTAAAAGAGCTAAACAACAAGGTTATGCTTTTCCTCCCGATATGCCTTGGCAGCAAGAGTTGGAGGATTCTTTTCCGTACCAGCCAACGCCGGATCAGTTGAAGGCTACTTTTGATGTGAAACGTGACATGGAGGGCGATCGACCGATGGATCGTCTCGTCTGCGGCGATGTCGGTTTTGGCAAGACGGAAGTCGCTCTCAGAGCTATTTTTAAGGCGGTTACAGCGGGCAAGCAGGTGGCAATGCTCGCGCCGACGACAATTTTGACCCAACAGCACTATCACACCCTCTCAGAGCGTTTTTCGCCTTATCCGATCCAAGTTGGTTTGCTCAATCGCTTCCGCACTGAAACCGAGCGCCGGGAAATTCATAAACGCTTGGCCACTGGGGAGTTAGACGTGATTGTCGGCACTCAAGCTGTTTTGAGCAAGGCGATTAAATTTCGCGATTTGGGCCTGTTGGTGGTGGACGAAGAACAGCGGTTTGGGGTGAAGCAAAAGGAAGCAATTAAAGCTCTCAAAACAGAAGTAGATGTGCTGACTCTGACTGCGACTCCGATTCCCCGGACTTTGTATATGTCGCTGTCGGGGATTCGGGAGATGAGTTTGATTGCGACTCCGCCGCCAAGCCGCCGCCCGATTCAAACTCATTTAGCGCCCTACGATTTGGAAGTTGTGCGGACTGCTATTCGTCAAGAGTTGGACAGGGGCGGTCAGGTTTTTTATGTCGTGCCCCGGATTGAGGGGATTGATGAGTTGGCGGATACGTTGCAAACAATGGTTCCGGGGGCGAGAATTGCGATCGCCCACGGTCAAATGGATGCTTCGGAACTAGAATCAATCATGCTGACTTTCAGCGCCGCTCAGTTCGATATTTTGGTGTGCACGACGATTATTGAATCGGGTTTGGATATTCCCCGCGTCAATACTATTTTGATTGAAGACGCGCAGCGGTTTGGTTTGGGCCAGTTGTACCAGTTGCGGGGACGGGTGGGGCGCGCGGGGATTCAAGCTCACGCTTGGCTGTTTTATCCGAAGCAGAATAAGCTTTCGGATGCTGCAAGGCAGCGGCTGCGCGCTATTCAAGAGTTCGCGCAGTTGGGTTCGGGCTATCAGTTGGCTGTCCGAGATATGGAAATTCGGGGCTCTGGTGATGTTTTGGGTACGGAACAGTCCGGTCAAATGGAGGCGATCGGTTTTGATTTGTATGCTGAAATGTTAGAGGAGGCAATTCGCGAAATTAAAGGTCAGGAAATTCCGAAGGTTGAGGATACACAAATCGACCTCAGTTTGACGGCGTTTATTCCTGCTGATTATATCGGGGATTTGGATCAAAAGATGGGCGCTTACCGCTCTGTGGCTTCTGCTAATACTCCAGCAGATTTGCAGCAAATTCGGGCCGATTGGTGCGATCGTTACGGGCCCATTCCTCTGCCGGCCGAGCAACTGATCCGCATTGTCGAACTCAAACAAATCGCCAAGCAAATCGGTTTTTCTCGGATTAAACCGGAGAACAAGCAGCACATTGTTTTGGAAACGCCGATGGAGGAACCTGCTTGGAATTTGCTAAAAGCTAATTTGCCGGAACATTTGCGCTCTCGTTTTGTCTACAGCAAGGGGAAGGTTACTATTCGAGGTATGGCGGTTTTGACTGCTCAAAAGCAGTTGGATAATTTGATTGACTGGTTGGGTAAAATGCAGGGCGCTTTGCCGGAAGCAAGTATTTGATTTTCCAGGGGTGTTATGCTCCCTAAAATTTTCCCTCTGCCCTCTTTTGTCTTACTTCGGCTACGCTACTTCGACTATGCCGCACAAGTCAGTACGAGTCAGGACGAATCTTCCCTGCATCCATTAAATCCGTGGAGCGAATCTGTTGCCAAACTTCCTTCAGTCGTAGCACAAAGGATTAAAATAGTGAAAACGTTAGTGTGTGTTTTTTTTGCGATCGTGCTAGCGCAAGGAGTGCCAACGGTGGTTCAAGCTCAACAAAGTATTGACCCGATCGATCGGGTTGTCAGTGCTGGATTGATGAATAAAGATGCTAGCGGCAATTTTAATGCTGAGGGCCTTGTCAGCCGCGCTGATTTGGCGGTTATTTTAGTAAAAACCTTTGGTTTGGAACGGCGGAAAACAGCTCAGAAACCAGATGTGGAATTGCCGGACGTAGCTAAGAGTTACTGGGCTTACGGTGCGATTCAAACTGCTTTGAAAACGGGAACAATGGGCGGATATCGCGACGGACTGTTTTTCCCAAATCAAAGGGTGACTCGCGCTGAGGCTTTGGCAATTTTTGCTCAAGCCTACGGGGTTTTTCAGTTTCCCGACGCGACTGTTGCCGAGATTTTAGCTAAGTATCCAGATGCAGGGGAAATCCCTAGTTGGGCTAGAAAGTCTATGGCTACTGCACTTTATGAAGGGTTTGTGAATGTTGATATTGGAACTAATAAAATTAATCCTTTGAAGCCGGTGACTCGCGGGGATATCGCTTACGCTTTGAGCAAGTATTTGGAGCGGCAGGTAAGGCCAACTTCTTTACCAGTCCGTGACGAGGGGCCTCCGAATCGCGGTATGGGAAGGTAATATGACAATTGACAGTTGACAGTTGACAATTGACAGTTGACAGTTGACAGTTGATATCAATTCCGTCAGCATCGGAATCATACATCTTTCTTCTCTCTCTGTGTCCTCTGCGTTCTCTGCGGTTAAATCATTCCGATACAGTTAGAGAGTCGATGGCAGAGTGTCCCCTACCATCTCTCCTACAAAACCGGGAAGAGCGACTTTCACCGCACACGGCTCCTGAATGATGTAATCCTGGTTATGGATACAGTACAATCGCATCAAGAGATGATTTATACCGCTTGAGAGTTTTCCTTTTACCCCTACATCCCACCATCAGATTTTTCTGTGGCATTAGGCTTTTAAAGGGTTACTGAGTCTCTATCTTTTACACCACCCGGCGCTGTCAGCATATCTCTGCCATTACAGCGCCCGCTTTCGCTTCTGCAACCATCCCTCACATTCACAGCTTACGGCTAGCAACCTACTTATGTTATTAAGGGCTATGAATGCTTTATTTCGTTCCGATTACACATTGGTTGAACATGACAGCGTAATGCTTTCCACGCCCGTTTATGGGCAGTGCTTGTAAGTCAATCCGATAATTGCTTATGCCCTATCCTTGCCTTTTGGCTTGGTCTATCAGCCGTTTGACCATCTATCATAACGGTGGTTCAGACACATTTTTGCTTTCGCTACGCATATGTTCTTGCTCGACAGCTACTCCATTCGGCTAAGAGTCTTTCTGCCTTTTATCCCCGCTTTATCCTGTTAGTTGCTACCCAACACAATAGGGGATATGCTTTTACCGCTGCACCTGCGGACTGGGACTTGACTTAATGCCTCACGAGCGAAGTGTAATCAGTTATCACTAACTCCGTTGAGAGTTAGGCTAACCGTCCCTGGATAGGAGAACCTACCCATTTAGGCTAAACGAATCGCACACCGGAATTGATATGACAATTGACGGGAATCAAATTGTTGATGCGTGACCGGCTAGCGGATTCTATTCATTGCTCAATGAGAATATAAGAAGTCGGGCGGTTGAAACCGCATCTATACAGACAAAACCCGCTTGTATAGCGGGTTGAAGAGCGGGCGTTGAAAATTGCGTTATTTTCTTCAGTCCGCGCACCATCCTGATATCAAATCCGGTAGCATCGGAATTATTAGTAACCGTCTCCTCTATATCATAAGGAGTGTTACCGGAATTGATATGACTTCCTTTGTCTAGACGCGGTTTCAACCGCCATCTGTATCTATGCAAAATCCCAGAGCTTTGGTGACTCTGAAACCAGCCATCAAACCCCCAGGATTTAAATTTTTCCTCTTAAATGAGGTTCAAAATTATTGTCCGCAGACCTTAACCTAGTCAGCAGTAGCCAATTCAGTATTGCCTGCGCCACGCTTCCGCGTTAGGGTATTGAACAGCATCTGACCGACTGCTTTAATCAAATTGCCTTCTAACTCCATAAACATTTTCATGTTCATGCCAAAAGCTGCATTAGCTTCATCAACAATTCGCTCTGCTGTAGCTTCGTCAATCGGCAGTTCGTTCATTGCCTGACGGTAGTTATTCTTAAACTCTTTTTCATCAGGAATATCCTGGAATTCATAAAAAGCAGTGCCTTCTCCCTCAGTAAGATTCATCCCGCGCTGAGCAATTCCCTTGAGGATTTGTCCGCCGGACAAGTCGCCCAGGTAGCGAGTGTAAGAATGAGCTACTAACAGTTCCGGTGCGGTAGCAGAGATTTCGTGAATCCGCTGCACGTAGGCTTTAGCTGCTGCTGAGGGAGCTACTTGTTCCCGCCAATTGGCACCGTAGTAGTAGAACAAATCTTGCTCTAAGCTTTGTTTCCGATTCAATTCAGAAAAGTAAATTTTTGAAATAACCGGATGCTGCTTTTGGCGTTCCATTTCCTCTTCGATTGCCGAGTAGACAAAGTAGAGGTTTCCTACTAACTTCCGGTAAGAAGTTTTTTCTACAACGCCTTTTAAAAAACACTTGACAAAACCGACGTTTTCTGCCATTGTGTGGGATTTTTTGGTTCCCTCACGCAATTTGGTCGCTAAATTGATGCTCATGCTATATTTTCCAACCTTCTATTTTTGTGATGGTCGATCGACTCGCCAAAAATCTAAAAATTACCTAAGTATTTACCTTATATCGATTTGATGAGAGATTGTATTAATTTTTATAACAAAATCTAGAGCGATCGAACGGCCGTGATGCCCGATCGCCCCAAACGGCAGAAGGCATCACGCGGGCCGAAAAAGTTTAGTCATCAGTCGTCAGTCATTGGCTGTTAGCTAATAACTAATGACTGATGACTAATGACTAATGACTAATTTAGATGTCCAAGTCGAGCATATTGAGTTTGGGGCCGTAGGTTTCGATAAATTCGCGGCGGGGGGCGACTCGATCGCCCATTAAGATCGTAAAGATGCGATCGGCCTCAGCAGCATCTTCAATCTCCACCCGTTTCAGCGTCCGAGTTTCCGGGTTCATCGTGGTATCCCACAACTGTGTCGGCATCATTTCGCCCAAACCTTTGAACCGCTGGATGGTGTAGTTAGCATTCGCCGGAAATTCGTTGCGGATGAGATTGTTCATTTCGCGATCGCTGTAACAGTAGTAATGATTGCGTCCCCGTTCCACTTTGTAGAGAGGAGGACAAGCAATATAGATGTAACCTTGTTCTACAAGTGCCCGCTGGTAGCGGTAGAAGAAAGTCAACAACAGCGTGCGGATGTGAGCACCATCTACGTCAGCGTCAGTCATAATTACGATGTGGTGATACCGCAATTGACCGGGATCGAATTCTTCGCCTTTGATGCCCAAACCTAGGGCGGTAATTAACGATTGAATTTCGTTATTTTTGTAGATTTTGGCATCGTCGGTTTTCTCAATGTTGAGAATTTTACCGCGCAAAGGCAGGATTGCTTGGAATTGGCGATCGCGCCCTTGTTTCGCACTGTTGTGGACAAAAACTCCCGCAGCTAATGCAAAGTTGTGACTGTTAGGCACTTCGATGTCGTAAACATCGTACCGTTCCTCCAAATGCTCGATCGACACAACGCGGTGGTTGTAATTGCGAACAGCTTGGCGAGCCAGCAATTGATCTCCGCCAAAGTAGCGATCGCAAAAAGTTTGGTACTTCAGCAAACACTTATCCTTTTTCGTCCGGCGGCAAGCATCGTAATAATCTACATTAATACAGCCTTTTTGCAACTCCACATACTTCAACATTTCCAGAGTTTTCCGGTAGTAAGTTTCGTTCAAAGCAGCTTTGCGTTGGCGGCGAAACTCCGGCGTCCACTGTTCCTTAGTTTTTTCACGGCGCCAATCCAACAATTCCTGATCTTTCCACTGATCCTTGGCAAATTGCGAATGAGCCTCCCGCGCTTCAGGATTGTTAGCAAAATGATTGCGAACCCGTTCCGACTGAGCCAAACGGTTTTCTTCGGAGCTCCAATACTCTTGCTGCGCTTGGTTGAGCAGTTCATTATTTTGCTCGCGATAAGCTTCATTAGTATCGTAAAACTCACGCCACTTGCTCGTCATGTAAGCTTTATATTCTTCATCTTCCCACTGAGCTTTTGCCTGTTCCGACAGAATTTGCCGCGTTTCAGGATGCTGCATCCGCTCTTTCATCATCGCCCGAAATTCATCAGTCATGTGAGCTTGACGGCTCTTTTCAATGACATCCGGCCTGTGCAATGTTTTCTCAAGATTGGCGCGGTGTAAAGCCAAGTGTTCCTGAGCGGGCAGCCGCTGAATATTGGTCGGATTGTTGTTGAGCTTGTTGAAATCAACGTGGTGGCGGTGATTGCCGTCAGATGCTTGATAAACCTCATGTTTCAGGTTGTAGAAATCCGATAACAGATGACTGTAAATCCACTTGTCACTGTTGGGATTCCAAACCATTTCGTAACCGTTAAGCCCCTGCCCATTTGGCTTCTTTTTAGACAACTGGCGGTTGAGAGGCATTAACGAATCGTCCGGTGTCAGCATGGCTGCTGCTCTGTAGGTACCATCCCGCAACATGAACGGATGATCGGGAGTACAAGTTATTGTCTCGCCATTGTCTAATGTCAGTTTGACAACTTCAGCATTTGCTTTAGTCATGCGAGCGTTAGTTATCCGCTCAAACCCGATGTTTCCACTTTCGCGAATGGTGTAGCAAAAGTGTTCTTTACCTTCTGCTTGTTCGTCAACTATCTCTTTGATAGTTTTTGTAGTGCCGTCAGCTAATATTATTTCTTGAAATGAAAAAAAACAGCCCCCAGCACTATCCCCCTCGACCAGGTATATCTCAGACAGGGCGGGGTCTCTGGAGCTACAGTCCGCTAATTTTCCGGGCAAAGGAGACGATTCTAAGACGGATTTGCGGCGGACTAAGTCGCGGGCGCGGCGGGCTGCTTCAGCAGCTTTAAATGCCTGAATTGCTTTTTCCAAAATAGCGTCGGCTACTTGGGGGCGAAATTCTAAATATTCGGTCAATACTTCGCCTACCAAGGAATCAACTATTCCCCGAACTTCTGTATTGCCTAGTTTGGTTTTTGTTTGGCCTTCAAATTCTGGATCGGGAACTTTGACGGAAATTACTGCTGTCAAACCTTCGCGGACGTTTTCGCCGGCGAGGTTGGGTTCGTTTTCTTTGATTTTGTTGCGCTTGCGGGCGATCGAATTCATCGTCCGCGTCAAAACGGCTTTCAAACCTTCTAAGTGCGTACCGCCGTCGATCGTCCGAATGTTGTTAGCAAAACCGAGAACGTTGTCACTAAAAGCATCGACGCACCACTGCAAAGAGACTTCTACGTGCACGTTGTTGCGTTCTCCTTGCACGTAGATTACCTCTTCGTGCAGGGGCTGCTTGTCGCGGTTCATGTAGGCGATGTATTCCTTGATGCCGCCTTCGTAACAATAGGTTTCGACGCGCGGTTCGCTGCTTTTGAGCAATTCCAAACGCCGATCGCTAAACGTAATTCTCACGCCCGCATTCAAATAAGCCAATTCTCGCAATCGTCCGGAAACCGTAGCGTAATCGAACTCAATGCCAGTGCTGAATATCTGAGTGTCTGGCAGGAAACAAACTGAAGTACCGGTGCGATTTCCTTTGCTGGGCTTTGCGTCAAGTTCGCTGACTGGAAAGCCTCTTTCGTAGCGCTGCAAATGTTCTTTTTGGTCGCGCCAAACTGTAACCTTTACCCACTCCGAAAGCGCGTTTACAACCGAAATACCTACACCGTGCAATCCTCCAGAAACCTTGTAACCGCCGCCGCCAAATTTACCGCCGGCGTGCAGTACAGTCATTACTGTTTCTATTCCCGATTTGCCAGTCTTGGCAACGATGCCGGTGGGAATACCGCGGCCGTCATCTGTGACACTGACTGAACCGTCGGCGTTGAAGTCAACCTCGATGTGAGTGCAGTGGCCAGCCAGCGCCTCATCGATGGAATTGTCCACAACCTCGTAAACTAGATGGTGGAGTCCTCGCGGGCCGGTTGTACCGATGTACATCCCCGGTCGTTTGCGGACTGCTTCGAGACCTTCGAGAACTTGAATCTGGTCGGCGCTGTAGCTGCTGGTCATACAAAATAGCTCCAATAATGAGGTCTAAAGCCCCAAAAGCTTCTAAAATGGAAAAACTCCTAAAATTATAGCACAAAACGGTTAAAGGCGATGCTAGGGCTTTCTGAAGGGAAATTTATTAGGGTGAGGGAGGCGAATAGTAGTTTTACTTGGGGAGCTATTAACATTTGGTGGCGGGGCTGTTAACCGGAAGGTTGAGAAGTGCGATCGCCCGGTTGAAGGCTGCTGTGAATTACTTCTTATCGCAATTCTGCCGTCGCAGGGATGCCCGCGCTTGGCGTGCGGCCGCCACTGCGTCGCGAATCTCGATCGCCCGTTGGACGATCGCCCCTGCAACTTCCGGGCGGGCTGTCAAATATTCCATCAACTCTTTTTCTACCAAAGATTTAACGATTTCTTGTACTTCCGGGTTAACCAGCCGACTTTTTGTCGGGCCTTCAAACTCGGGATTCGGTAATTTAACGGCGGTAGTCCTGCATAGCAAGGAAAATGTGTTATAATTTTATTCTTTTAACCTACCTTGACTTTTAGCTTATGAACTGTCCCAAGTGCAACTCTGCAATACTTCGGACAGTTTTGGAACAGGGACGCTCCCCGATCAGAGCCAAAAAGTCCCTGGGATTTTAACCGAAAATCCAAAAAAAAGGCACTTTTTACGTTAAGCTCTAAAAACACACGAACTTAAA
>NZ_JBARVX010000181.1:0-9446 GCF_049646505.1 Microcoleus sp. | reverse complement strand
CTGTTACTAAACGACGAGGCAGAGCCTCTAGATATCGGTTTCCAGGCAGAGCCTGGGAACCAGTGAATGCCTCGATTTTTTCTGTTACTAAACGACGAGGCAGAGCCTCTAGATATCGGTTCCCAGGCTCTGCCTGGGAACCAGTGAAACCCGTTGAAATTTCTATTTTTCATCTCCTAAATAAGCCTCAATTACAGCAGGATTATTCCTGACAACAGCAGGTTCGCCCAAAGCAATAAGCTGACCAAAATTCAAAACAGCAATGCGATCGCACAATCCCATCACCAGCGGTACGTGATGCTCGATCAATATTACAGTTAAATTGAATTGTTCCCGCACTTCCCGGATAAAATCGCTTAACTTTTGCTTTTCATTGGGATTCATCCCCGCCGCCGGTTCATCTAACAGCAATACTGTCGGTTCTAGGGCTAAGGCGCGGGCAATTTCTAAGCGCCTTTGGTCGCCGTAGGGCAGGTTTTTGGCTGGTTCAGCCGCGCGATCGCCCAAACCGACCAAATCCAACAATTCCAGGGCTTTCCGCTGGGTTTGGCGCTCCATAGCGTTAGATTCTGGTAAGCCGAAAATCCCCGATAGTAGCGATAATACCGGATTTGGCGATCGGCTGTGGATGTGTCGGGCGATCGCCACATTCTCCAACACAGAAAGTTCCCCAAACAACCGAATATTTTGAAATGTTCTGGCAATACCTTTATTCGCAATTTGATAAGGCCGCAATTTAGAAATATTTTCGTCTTGATAAATCAGATTGCCAGCCGAAGCAGGTATCAATCCAGTCATTACATTAAACAAAGTAGTCTTGCCAGCGCCGTTAGGGCCGATCAATCCAAAAATTTCGTGTTTGTGAACTGTGAAAGATACGTCATTTACAGCCACTAAACCGCCAAAGCGGCGAGTTAATCCTTGGGCTTGTAAGACGGGATTGCTGGTTGAGAGAGTAAGAGGTTCGGAAATCACAGACAAATGATAGAATATAATATATCTAATTATGCCTCAAATTATGGATGCTCAAAAACTTTTAGAACGAATCACAGTAAATCCCAAAATATTTAACGGAAAACCGATTATTCGGGGTCGCCGTCTGGCAGTTGAGCATATTCTAGGAATGTTAGCCGCTGGCGACTCTCCAGAAACCATTTTAGAAGGCTATCCTTGGCTAGAAAGAGAAGATATTCAGGCTTGTCTAATGAATTAGGTTGATTGAGAATCCGAAATCCGGGATAATGAGGATAAACTCATGCGAGAAATTCGATGCAATACCTGCGGTAGCAACAGCTATAAGGAACGTAAAATTAATTACCTTTACAGCCATCAAAATAAATACTTGTTAGTTCCTAACACGCCTGTTGAAATTTGTCTAGATTGTGGCATGATTTATTACGATGCAGCAGTTCTTAAAGAAATTGAGCGCCGTTTCTTTGCTATTCACCAGCAGAATGAAATGCCGGATTCATATATTCAAATTCCCAGCAAGAGTTACACGTAAATAAATTTTGGTTGGTGTGGAAAGATACGATTGTCGCCCTAAATTCCCGATTTCCCGATCGCGCGATCGCCATTCGCAGCACTCAGCAGAAATGGAAAACCGCTATAATGTCTGCAATGCCGTACCGCCTCAATCTCCTTCAGCCGTTTCGCCAGGGCAATCTTATGACGATGCACGTACCAGATCCGCAATCTTCCCCAACAAAAGTGCTGCCGACGATGTACGATCTACCCAGTGAAGACCCGGAAGAACCCGGTTTGCCTGACGTATATCACCGGTGGCAAGCACAGCTTTTGTGCGCTAGCTGCATTCCCCCCAATTATCCGCCCGATCGCGTATTTTCTGCCAGCGATCTCAATCTATACTACGACTCCAACCATCTCAATTGGTACAAAAGACCCGATTGGTACTTAGTTGTGGGCGTTTCCAGATTTTATCAAGACAGAGACTTGCGCCAAAGTTATGTGATTTGGGATGAGGTGGTAAGTCCTTTAATTGCGATCGAATTTCTGTCACCCGGTACGGAAGATGAAGATTTGGGGCTGACAGAATCTGCACCAAACAAACCGCCGACTAAGTGGCAGGTTTACGAGAGAATTTTGCAGATTCCCTATTATTTTGTGTTTAGCAAATACAACAACCAATTGAGAGTATTTCGCTTGATCGGCAACCGTTACCGCGAACAATTGTTAACAGGTTCTCGATTCTGGATACCCGAAATACAGTTAAGTTTGGGTTTGTGGGAAGGTGCTTTCCTGCAAAATGAAAGGTTGTGGCTGCGCTGGTACGATATTAATGGGAATTTGATTGCGACTCCTGAAGAATTTGAGAGACAGCGAGCTCAATTGGAAAGCCAACGAGCTGAATTGGAAAGCCAACGAGCTGAATTTGAAAGGCAGCAAGCTGAAATTGAAAGACAGCAAGCTGAATCGGAAAGACAGCGTGCTGAAATTGAAAGACAGCGGGCTGAATCGGAAAGACAACGGGCTGAATCGGAAAAGTATCGGGCAAATCAATTGGCCGATCGCCTGCGAGCAATGGGCATTAATCCAGACGAGCTGTAAAATGAAGTAGCAGCGTGAAATACTGTCTGCTGTCTCAATAAAAACTTATTAACTAAAAATAAATTATGCCAGAATCTACCTCATTGCGCGATCGCTACCTAGCACTGATCGACAGAATTGTCGAAATCACCCTCAAAGGTCAAATTCGCTCTAAAGAACAAGTTTATCAAATGCTGGTGGAAGACATTAGCACCGGCACCGGCGAAATCTTTGAACGCTGTTTTGGCGAACGCCTAGATGCTACCGACAACCTGCTGAGAAACGAAAAAGACGAAATCAAACAAGCCAAGGCAAATCGCAGTCTCAGAGCGCTAAAAACTATCCAAGGAGAATGGGAACGCTGGCAGAAAGATAACCGAGTCGATCGCGAAATCGCATCATCCATCCAACAAATTATTACCGCCGAATCTAACAGTCGCCTCCTCGCCTTATTGCAAGTAATCGATCCCAATAAAGAACATCCGCTGACTCTCGCTCAATTGCAGCAACTGGCAAAATCCCTGCACCAACAAATGCTGCAAACAACTAATCCCGAAACCGAGCGAGATTTGCAGCAAATTACCGCCGGTATTGCCAAAGGTTTAGAATCTTGGCAGCGGTTGGAACCGGAACTCGTCGGTTGGATTTATCAGCCGCAGCAGCTAGGATTTGCTGGCAGTCCCGAACAAAACGGGCCTTGGGCTTTTTGGGCAAAAAAGGTTAACAGTCCGCTTCCTCACGCTCTTTTGCAGACTATTTCAATGGGTGAATCTATTGTTGAACTAGCAGCAAAGCAATCTAATACAGAGTTAGGTGCGCTGGTGGAATTGGCGATTATTTTGCAGTGCTTGCAACGGGCTTTGGCGACATGGTTCGACAAGCAAGTTTACGATTCCAAAGTATCGACAAAAGCTTCAATTTCTACTTACATTACTTTTGCGGTAATTTGGAGCCAGCTAGCCAGCGGGTTTAATAATTCTACTAAGAGCGGGGAGCAGTTGGCTAATGCTTGTTTTCAAGTAACTTTGCAAATTTTGCGGGCTTTTTCTGTGCGGGAATACTTTCCGCTTTACGGGGGGATTTTTGCTTCGTTTGACGGTAAAGCTCTGCGCCATACTTTGGATTATTTAGATGAACCGCTGCGCCGTGTTGAAGGTACTCAAGCGAAAGCTCGGATTCTGACGCTTTTGGGTTATTCGATGCAGGCGGCGGGGGCCTACGAGCGATCGATCTTGCTGCACAAACAATCGCTGGAAATTGCCCGTCAGGAAGGAGACAAAGCTTGCGAAGTTGCCAATCTCAATCACATCAGCCGCAATTATGTTGCTCAGAAAAATTATCAGGAAGCGATTAATTACAGCCAGCGGGCTTTAATTATGGCACGACAAGCGGGAGAGCGGCAAGGTGAGGCAAATGCCTTGGCTAATTTGGGCTACAGCGAAGTGTTTCAGGCGCGGCAGTTGGAGGAGGTGGAACCGGAGGTTTATGAGAGTGCGATCGGCTATTTGGAGCAAGGTTTATTGCTGTCGCAAAAATTGGGCGATCGCCAAAGTCAAGCTTTTTGCTCTAGCAGCCTCGGAATTGCTAAAATTGCTCTGGAAAATCCCGCAGGTGCGATCGAGTATTTGATTGAAGGTTGGCAAGCTGCCCAATTTTCGGGCGATTTGTATTTGCAAGGTCTGAATTTGGCTTATTTGGCTCAAGCTTATTACAGCATAAATGAACTAGAACAAGCGATATTTGCTGGCTGTTTGGGGATGTATACTTTGGAGCAAATTGGGGCGGTGGAGTGGCGGCAATCGGCTGGTTTGCTGACAATATTGCGGGGACAAATGGGGGCGGTCGCTTTTAAAGAATCTTTGGCCAAAAGCCGATCGAAGATCATTCCGGCGATCGGCGTTGATGGCTACGATTACATCCCGGAATTGCTGGAAAAATACCAGCAATCTATTTGATATCAAAATCACTCGGCGGTTGAAACCGCTACTACACAAACGATGTCCGCCTCCGCGGACTAAGAAAATCTTTAGTCCGCGGAGGCGGACTTTGTTTTTGTAGCCGCGATTTCAATCGCCGGGAATTGATATTTTATACTCGATCGCAATTACTTCTCAACAATCACAGACGTACCAACTGCGACTTTCTCAAATAAAGCTTGGGCATCTTTGTCGAACATTCTGACACAACCGTGAGAAGCCGCTCGCCCGATCGAGTCTAGAGTCGGAGTCCCGTGAAAACCGATGACATTCTTGCCATCCGTCCAAAACCCGATCCACCTAGTCCCCAGCGGATTGTCGGGCCCTGCTGGCACAAGTTCTCCCGTCCAAGGATGCTCCCAAACAGGATCTTTAATCATTTGCGTGACTTTAAAGCTGCCCGTGGGAGTTTCCCAGCCCTGTTTCCCCACAGCAACCGGGAAACTCGCTTGCACCTTATTTTTGCGGTAAACATAGACGCGGCGTTCTCGCAATCTCAGCACTAAACGGACTTCCTCAACGGGATTTTCTGCAGCTTTTGGTTCTTGAGGAATATACCGAAACGATTCGCCCAGGGGCGGCAGTTCTGGGGCTTCGAGATTCGGCAATTTTGCCTCGGATTTTGAGCGCTCAGTGGCGGCACTATTGCTTGCATTACTACCAACAGATTGGGCAGTCGCCCGCTGCTGTAGGGCTACAGACAGCGCCGCCGCACTCAAACTCAGCACAATTAATTTGTTAAATAAAAATTTGCTGTTCACCATTTTTTTTTCGCTTCACTCCTCACTAGCAGATCCTACAAAGTTCCTCTCTAATTATCCGCCAACTGCACCCGATATGAAAATTTTTACGAGGGCTTTTTGACTGTAAATGCGCGGCCCAGTTTTTAGCTTCAATTCCACAAATTATAACTTGTAACTTGGTTTTGCTCCTGCAATAAAACGATCTAACTTGACCTCTGGGTAATTTGATTTTTGAGTTGCGGGAGGATGCCGATCGCAAATTGAAACTGTGACGCTGCACCATCCGGCAAGCACATCTGTCTTTTGGCAGAGTTTCCCGTCCACCAGCAACAGTTAGGTGTGAAAAAAACCGCAACGGTCGATCGAACAAACTCAATATATCACGCCTGCACAAAGAGAGATACCAAGCAGTGAACTTGTTATAAATCGGGAACTTTTGATATAAAATTCAGTCCCTAAAAAGTTATTCTATAATCTTTTGTAATATTGTTATAAATTTCCTACTCCGGGGATTAAACTGGATTAGGTGTAGAGGTTGGGATTTTCGCGCTGCGGAAGCAAACCCAACCCTTAATAACAGTTAACGTGAGGTTTCAATGCGTCTTCAGAAGATCAAATTATTGACAGGTGCAACCCTGTCGGTGATAATTTCGGCTGTCTCAGTTCATCCTGCGATGGCTAACCCTGCAACTCAAATAGCCCAAACCCAGACAACCAACACAGCAAACACTCAAACCCTGACCGGTTTTGTCAAAAGTATTGTCGGCGACGTAGTAACAATTAGCCCCGAAAATGCAAGGTACAGGACTCTCAGGATTCAAAAATGCGTCCTGAAAATTATTGGCCTCGTACCGGGAATGAAAGTCAGAGTCTTGGTAGCCGGAGATCAGGTGCAAAATATCGCCGTGATCCCCGACTACAAGGTTGTAGCTACAACGGTTATTCGTCCCGCCACCATAGCACCGCGTCCGGCCCCTGAACCGCCACCAATGCTTCCGGCTCCCGCTCCCCGTCCAATAACCCGTCCGGCTCCAGCTCCGATTATTCCGACTTCCCCTCCACGTCAGACTCCACGTCCGGCTCCTGTGAGAGGACTTTGGTAGAACTAGGTTTTTAGACGGAATTAAGTCACCGCGCGCGGTGGCTTCGCTGTTTAATAGCCGTTAGAATCAAAGAATTGTCGAGCAATTGTGGAGAAATCGCTGCTATGTCTTACCTGCGTTTCCTGTTGCTAATTCTGCTGCTGCCGTTGATTGCGTGCTCACGAGCTACAGATGCCACAGCCACTTCTGTTCCCCAGCCAAGTCCGCTGTCGCAAATTCCCTCCCCTGCACCGCTGACAAATGCTCGGACAAATCAAATTGTACCAACCAAACCGCTTTCCCCGCAGCCGATCGGCATTGTGGCAACATCTTTGCCGCAGCCAGGAGCCACCGAAAGCGCCTCGAAACCTCCACAAGTAATACCGATTCCCCCATCGCCAGTGCTGCGAGTGCCTCCTGGCTTTGTCGTCAACGTTTTTGCTGACAATTTAGACGCTCCCCGATGGCTGGCTTTGACACCAACAGGCGATGTTTTGGTAACAGAAACGCGACAGAATCGGATTACGCTGTTGCGGGATGGTAACGGCGACGGTGTTGCTGAAGTTCGCAAGACTTTTGCTAGCGCCCAAAATAATTTAAATATTCCCTTTGGGATGGCTTTTGCCGATCGCTATTTTTTCCTAGGAAACACCGCCGAAGTCCGCCGGTTTCCCTACACAAAAGGGCAGCAACAATTAACTGGAACAGGGGAAAAAATTGCCGATTTACCGGGCGGCGGCTACAACCAACACTGGACGCGAAACGTTGTCGCTTCCCCAGACAACCGCCAGTTGTTTGTATCAGTTGGTTCCCAGTCTAATGCCAACTCCGAACCGCTGCCGAGGGCCTCTGTGCAAGTAATGAACTTGGACGGCACCAACCAGCAAACATTTGCTTCCGGCTTGCGAAATCCGGTGGGATTGGATTTTCACCCCAAAACTAATCAACTCTACACCACAGTCAACGAACGCGACGGTTTGGGAGATGATTTGGTACCGGATTACTTGACAAGAATTCGTAAAGGCGAGTTTTACGGCTGGCCTTACGCTTATTTTAAGCCGAATTTGCTCGACCCGCGCCACTCCAGAAACGGCAAGAGCGATCGACCTGATTTAGCGGCCAAAACATTGATGCCAGACGTGTTGTTTCAGGCGCACTCGGCAGCTTTGGGACTTCAGTTTTATGACGGAAAAACGTTTCCCAAAAGATTTTCAAACGGGGCATTTGTGGCGTTTCGCGGCAGTTGGAACCGCAACGCAGGAACTGGTTACAAAATTGTGTTTGTACCTTTTAATGCGGCGAGTTCGCGTCCCCAGGGTTATTATGAGGATTTTTTGACTGGTTTTCTCACCGATCCTTCTGGCCCGAAAACTTGGGGGCGGCCTGTTGGTTTGCTGGTTTTACCTGATGGGAGTTTGCTGTTTACTGAGGAAGCGAATAACCGGATTTATCGGGTACAGTATCGCGGGTGAAAAAAGGGCGATCGATTAGATACTGAATTTTCAAGTTTTGCTCGTTACCAGGCTCTGCCTGGTAATGCAGATCCGGAGGCTCTGCCTCCTTCTTTCTTGCAACTTACATGAGAGAAGACTGTAGGAAGTGTTTAAGTTATTAAGTTTTCGATCCTAAGTTGAGATTCACCAGAAATTTCTTGAATAATTAATAACCTATCTGCTTCCGCAGTTTCGCGATTTAAATCCGACAGTTCGTAATAGGAATCTGTTTCTGGCAAGTAGATTGCAGGTAAATTTTCAGGTAGGATTAAATAAGTATTTTTCACCTGTAAATCATTGTCTATATCTAATGAATAGAGAAATCCGTCAACAGGGTTTACCATTAAATCGTGCAATGAAACTTGTCCCTCTATATAAAGCTTGAGAGTTAGTTGTGCAACTCTGAAAACCAACCAGCGATTGTACAAATTATCTACATCGCACCAAGAATAAAGATAGCTATCGCCGTATTCGTTCTCAAAAAGCGATAGCAGCGGGCCGTCGAAATACTCTAAATTGACTATACTTCTGAGAGTGAGAGGAAATTTACTGAGTTTAAATCCTATTAATTGTTCCATATTTTTGTAGCTTATAATAAACAAGATGTTATTACAAATTTTGTGGCTAAATCAGCAGTAGCAAATTCATGTAGGCTCAAGTGACCGTTATCATCTATTTTAGAGACAACTCCATCTGTATTGTCGATCGATCCTGCTGCTATGTGATACCAATTTCATAAAGTAGCGCTAGATATTAACCCCCCCCCAACCCCCCCTTAGTAAGGGGGGGCTAAGACTTCATCTATACCACATATGAAAGAAAAATGGTATGAGTCCCCAGAGAATCGCGCAGTTTTTTTCTTTTTTTTGTTAGTTTTAAATAACGTTTTTCGGCATTTTCCCTGGTATCAAATATTGATAATTTTAGTAGCCGATTTGATTTGAAATTTTAAATGTTAGCCAAAAATCGCTATTTTTTATATCAATTGCAGTCTGTGCTTTTTGTTTTAAAGTCAATGGGTTATTCCTCTTAATATCGTTTCCGGTTGCATCGGAATGATTTAACCACAGAGGCCGCAGAGAACGCAGAGGAAGACAAGAGAGGGATGAATACAGGACGATGAAGCGCGGATTTGATCTGACTCGATTTTACAATTGGGATGCTACAGGATTTGATATAATTATAGCATTTTCTAGTTTTTAGAGCAAATAACCTAAAAGTTTTGCGATCGCGTTTTAAAATCTCGAACCTGGTTGTTTGAGAAATTCTGCTTCTTCGGGGGTTGTTTCGCGTCCGAGAATCTGGTTGCGGTGGGGAAATCTGCCAAAACGTTCGATTATTTTGAAATGCCGAATTGCGAAATCAATGACTGATTCGCTGTCGGGTTCGTCGCTTAGTTGGCGAAAGAGTTCCACAGATTTTTGCTGGTGTTCTAAGTTTTCGCTATGTTCAAAAGGTAGGTAAATAAACCATTTTTGTACTTGCAGCAATTCGCGATCGAAGTTATTGTTAACAGCGTGTTGGGCGGCGGCTAAGGCTTTGCTGTCTGTGGCGAAGGCTTTCGGCGTTTCCCGAAACATATTGCGGGGAAACTGATCGAGGAGT